>CAYYLG010000001.1:0-11018 GCA_964472605.1 uncultured Candidatus Saccharibacteria bacterium
AGGCCAATGCCTGATTGATGAAAACTTTGTTTAAGCTACCAAGACAACCGTACATTCTTGCCTGTTCTGGTGGTCCAGATTCAATGGCTGCTTTTGCATTTTTATTGAATGGTGGACATGATTTTGGTGTTGCTTATTTTCATCATGGAACTGAGCATGGGGAAGAAGCTCAAAAGTTTGTTGCTAATGAATGCATTAAAAGAAAAGTACCCTTTTTTACAAGTTTTATTTCAGGAATCAGAAATAAGAATGAGTCTCCTGAAGAATACTTTAGAAGAGAAAGATATACTTTTCTAAAAAGTTTTAATAAGAAAGTTATTACTGCACATCACCTAGATGATTGTGTGGAAACTTGGCTTTTTAGTTCTATTCATGGAAATCCAAAATTAATTCCTTATGTCACAACTCTTTGTATTCGTCCTTTTTTAACTTGTTCAAAAGAAGAATTAATGGATTTCGCAACCCGATCCAAAATGGAATGGGTTATTGATCCAACAAATATTCAAACAGATATTCCAAGAAACAGTATTCGTCATGAATTAATTCCCCTAATTAAAAAGGTAAATCCAAACATTAGATCTACTATTAAAAGAAAATTGGAGGAAAAATTTAAAAGAGAGGGTTTGGAACTTTTTTAAATGGCCTGTTGATTGATAGCTCTGGTCAGCGTATATGTAATTTACATATCCACCACTAGGAGTCGCTCAAATGACTGGTCAAACGAAAACACTTAAAATGTTTACGAACGGTGTAGATTATATTATAGCAGAAAGCGTTGATGATGCTAGAGCCATTTTATGTGAAGAATGCTATGATGAAAAATATGAAGAAATGAGCAAACTCCATAAAGAAGATGTTGATGCATTTGGATGGAAAGAAAAAAATGAAGATGATGTTTTTACTTTATATGAAGAAGATCCAATTAATGGAGGAATAACTAAAACAATCCAAGAATGGATAGAAAAAGAAGGCAGAGGTTTTTTTGCTTCTTCTGAATTTTAAAGTATATTTTGTAAAATATTTTTTATGGTTGGGCAATCAAAATGCCTTAATCAAATGGAATATAAATTTACTCAAGAAGAATTTCGACAATTTCTTGCAGATCAACTGAAAGAAATGGAAAAACACAAATGGATCGAAAGTGAAAAGGCTCACAAAGATCTTGGGGATGTTGTTATTCTTGAGTGGATAGAAATGTATGCTGAATCATATAGAAATCATTGGATTTCTATCAAACTTAAAAAAACCAAAAATGGCCAATAGGCAGTTGACTTTGATGGAATCTCTGTCGTATTCTTTACACATCAGATCGGGAAACACCCGATACTCTTTAGGAGGTATCTCGCCATGAATGACAGCGACTTTAGCGACTTTACTAGCTTTGCACGAGCGTCATTTGCAGCCGCAATTTGGCGGGATAGCTCAGTTGGTAGAGCAGGGGACTGAAAATCCCCGTGTCGGTGGTTCGATTCCACCTCCCGCCACCATTAAAGTTTTTAACTGCAAACAGTAACGTCGAGAAGATAGTAGAATCGCTAAGTGGCATTAATTTTGTGCCAACTTAGCTCAGTTAGGTAAGAGCGCTGGTTTGAAGCACCAGGCGTCCCCCGTTCGAATCGGGGAGTTGGCACCATAAGTTTTTGGGGCTATAGCTCAGATGGGAGAGCATCGGCTTTGCAAGCCGAGGGTCGAGGGTTCGAATCCCTCTAGCTCCACCAAAAATAGGTTGGGTCGCTCTCAACCTTTCATGTTCTTGTCTTTTGTGTATCGAAGGTTTGCGCTGAGATATACAGAAGTTTGGATCAGTGACCCAATTGCTGAAGCGCAAATTGGTTATTGGTAGATCCTCCCCCACTAAGGATGGGAACAGGAACATGATAAATTTTAGAGACTGTTCTTTTTGAATGGTATGGCAAATGGAACAGTAGGGAGCAACAGACGTGTTGAAAGACAGGGTTTGTTGCATCGTCGATGGTAGAACTGGTGGGGACCATTGGCAAAATGGATTTGTGGGGCTATAGCTCAGATGGGAGAGCATTTGAATGGCATTCAAAAGGTCGGCGGTTCGATCCCGCCTAGCTCCACCACTTCAGAAAGACAAGTAAATGTATTACATTGTTCAAGAAAATTTATTTAATGAATCTGGTTATGGACGTTTAGTCCAAGCATTAAATAGTTTACAACTTGAACATGAATTTATTAAACTCATTCCTTTTGTAGATGATATTGATGTCTCTACTAAGAGGAATGATGTTTTTGTTTTTGGAGCAATCAAACTTGCTAGAATCTCTAGAAATTATGGTTGGGTTCCAGGATCTTTAATGACTGATAACCATGATTATTCTGTTTATAGTAAATATTATGGTGAACATCTTTTAAATTTTGATTCTTTAGTTTTAAATGCAAATGATTTATGGGAATGGGATGGTCCTAAATTCATAAGACCTTGTAAAGATTCTAAAGATTTTAATGGACAAGTCTTCTTTAAAGAAGAAGATTGGATAAAAGATAGAGATCTTTTGTTTCATAATGGTTTTCTTAAACCAGAAACACAAATACAAGTTGCTTCTCCCAAAAATGTATATCGTGAATTTCGTTTTTGGATTGTAGATGGTAAAATCGCTACTGCTAGTCAATATAAACTAGGTAAGTATGTTGTACATAGTGATCTTATTGATGAAGAAGCAATTGAATTCTGTAAAAGAATGATTGATATTTTTCAGTTAGCCAAAGCATTTATTATAGATGTGGCCTTAACTGATAATGGTTGTAAAATAGTAGAGTGCGGTTGTATAAACTGTGCTGGATTTTATAATGCAGACATTCAAAAACTTCTCATTGCACTTGAACAAACAGAATGGTGAAATATTATGTTGAAAGTGATTCACAGCAAAGACTTTACTCCAAATCCAAAAATTATTCAACTTGATGATTCTTGCAATGCGAAAGCATTGCGTGAAGTCGTTGAAATGTTTTCTTTTTCAAGAAGTCGTTTTGAAGAAGAAGCAAATTTTAGAGCTAAGTATATGCTAAATGATTTGGGTATAGAAGCTGGTTATAAAGTGGCAGGTTATCCTGGATGTTGTCAGTCGGTTGAATGGGAATTCCCACATGCTGATGTAACTAAAAAAGTTATTGCTGGAGCTACACATTTTGATACAGTAGAGAACTGTCCTGGAGCAGATGATAATGCAAGTGGTATTGCAGTTCTTGTTTGTGCTGCAAGATTTTTAAAGAAAAATAGAGATAAACTTAAAAACATTCCTCACTTTTATTTTTTTAATGCTGAAGAAGAAGGTCTTTTAGGAAGTACGAAATTTGTCAACAAGTGGTTGGCTCAAAAACCTAAGGGATTTCTTGGACCTATTGTTCCTGAAGAAACCCATGTAATGGAAATGGTTGGATATACTGCTGAAAATCAATCAACACCTCCGGGATTACCAAATTTAGGTAATCGAGGAGATTTCCTTGGTATTGTAGGAAATGGAATTGCTAAAGATGTAATTCGTATTTCTGGGGAATCGGTTCCAGATTTAAATACTAAGGGACTTGATATTCCTTTTGAAATGACATCTATGATGTCTGACGTTTTAAGAAGTGATCATACTCCATTTTGGGAAGCTGGTTTTAAAGCTACCATGTGGACAGATACTTCTAATTTCCGAAATCCTCATTATCACAAATTTACTGACTTACCAGAAACTCTTAATTATGAGTTTATGGAAAAGGTAACAAAATTATTTATCTCATTATTTATATGATTAGAGAGTATTATGGAATTATATGAAGTTAAGTATACACAAGAAGACGAAAAATATACAAGTTCTTACGGAACCTATAAGGACAAAAATGAAGCTATTGAAATTTTTTGGGAAAACTTCAATGAAGCCTATACTGATTATGTAGATTCAGAAGAAAATTCTGAAGATGATGTTGAATATGATGAAGATGGACTTCCTAAATTTTCATGTAGCTATTGTAACGCTGCTATATGGGTAGAACGCTTGGTTTCTTAATTCCTTATAACTATTGATAATTAAAAAAAAATAAAATTAAAAAAGGTTTTTCAAATATCTATTTTGAAATATATGTTTATAAACTTAATTTCAAGGTGGTGAAAAATGCCTTTAAATCTTGACTCCATAGGTTCTCTAACAAATAGATCATTAATAGTAACAAATAATTTAACAACCCCAATTTGTATTGGGGATTTGAATGTAATTATTACTAGTGGAGGATCTTTAAATCTCCTTTCTTATAATTCTAAAACTAAAAAACCCTTTAAGACTCTTAGTGAGATACTTGCTTCTCATGACTTAAGACTTTTAGTGAGATTAGGTAAAATTACACTTACAACTGAAAGGGGTGAACTAGCTGGATTTAATGATTCTATTTCTGCAATAGAAACAGCCAGTGACAATTCTGCTATAACAGCTTCTGAATTATCTACTCGCATAATTACATACCCTGCTGCGGCATTGGAATTTTCAAGTTCAAATTGGACCATATCGGCATCTGCTGATGCAAGTTTTGATGCTGATTTGGGAGAATTAAGAGCTTTTGATAGCTCGTCTAATGAAGGTGTTGTTCTTCAAGCCTATCCAGTCCCATCTATTGCTAATGATATTAAATTTACTATAACAATGAAATCTTCTTCATCTGGAACAGTAAGGTTCGGGATTTATACAAAAGGAATTAGAAGTGGAAGCACATCTATTTCAGAAGCAGGACCATTTGGATACCTTGAAAAAGCATTGACTTCAAATCAATGGATTTCTACTTCTTTTTCTGTATCATTGGAAGACATAGGATTTCAGTCCAATGACTTGCCTTTGATATGTCTATTCAGAAATTCTGAAAATTCAAACGATACTTTGAATGCAGATTGTTTAGTTAAAACTATTGAAGTAGAATATACTTAAGGGGGTTTTATAATGATATTTAAAAGACAACTTCCCTCAGTTAAACCAGATGAATTAAAATTTTTTCATCAGTATAAAGATACTAATGATACATATGATTATTCTGGAAATGGAAATAATGGTATAAAGGTAAATTCTCCAACAGTAGGTGGTTTTAAAAGTTATTTTGATAGAGTGTCAAAATCTTTTATAGAAGTAGCCCATTCTGATACTTTAGATATTGCTGACGAGATTACTATGTCTTGTTGGTATAGAATTACGGATGAAGTTCCTTTTACTAGAGAGAACAGAGGCTTGATGTGTAAATGGAATGCTGCATCAAATAATGATGGATGTTATGAAATTATACAATCAAAAGAATTGGGAGCGCTCATTGGTGTTGTTTACGGATTAGTTATTCTTGAGGGTAATACATTTGTTAGTCTTTATGAATCTTCTATGACAACAACAAAAGATCAAGAATGGCATTTTATCTGTGCTCGTTGGACAGATACAGTAAGAGATGTATTTATTGATGAACAAAAATATGTTAGAACACCTCCTATTTCTGGAACAATCAAGTCATATCCATCGATTCCTTTAAGAATAGGAACGGTGGGTGATGAAAGAGAAGATCCTGGAACAGGTGTTTATTTTGGTGGAGAAATTGCGTTCCCAATGATATTTAATCGAGTTATTACAGATAATGAAGTTACTGCATTGTTTGAATCACAGAAAGGTTATTTTTAATAAATTAATGATTTAAAAACTCTAAAAAAATATGTGGCCATAATGTTGACATTTAAATAAGAACCAAGTAAGATAGACTATCTTTACTAGAGAGATGTCAAATGCTTCCATTTTTATCTGAAACACATGTAACTATTCTTAAAATAGGTATTGTTTATGATAAAATTAAGAATCTAGAAGAAATGGAAGCTCTTGCTATAAGTTTTTTGCCAGAAGATAAAAAACATCTTAGTAAGGCAAGTTTTTTATCTTCTCTTGAAGAAGAAATTGTAATAAATGCTTGGCTTCAAGCTTTTAAAGAAGCTGGCCCTCGTCTTGAAGATGCTCCCTTACTTGTAAGGAAAATAGATATTTTGAGAGCAGAGAATATAACTGAAGAAGAATCTTTTGTTTCTTTAATAAAGAAAGTTGGAATTAATAAAATTATACCTTTAGAAAAACTAAGAGAATTGATTGTATTTAAACAAGCAAAGTCTAGAATTATAATCAAAATATCTGATGATCGTCAGGAAGAAGTATTTTCTTCTCTTCCTTTGGAAGAAGCAATTAAAATTTTATAATTGAATTATGCTCCCGTAGCTCAGTTGGATAGAGCATGGGACTTCTAATCCCAGGGTCGAAGGTTCGAACCCTTCCGGGCGTGCCATTCTTTTAGGATCAAAAAAATGTCAAATACTTCATTTGAAGGTATATTACCTCCCAAATTCAAACAGGGTGAATGGGTTCTCTATAAAAGAACATTATCTGTAGTTAAGATTATTAAAAGAAATTATATAGATAGTAATAATTCAGAAAATTGGTTCTTTAAAAGCTCTTCTGGTGAATTGGAAGTTATTCCAACGAATCCAGAGGGGTTTTGGCTATATGTAGCAACTAGTAAGGGTAGAAATGGAATCTATATAGATGGAAAGCATGGAATAGAAGAAAACTTTATTTCTATTTCAGAAGTTAAAGACATAATTGCAAATCATGAAGGAGAAGGTACTATTGAACTACTTAAAGACTTAATAGTTCATATGAAAGTTCATTCGAATTATCCTGACTGTGGCTATGATCAAATGACAACTGAACAAAAAAATTTTTATGATTCTATTTGGAATGAACATAATGATAAAATGGATGCTGAGGAGAAACAATAAATGAAGCCAAGAACAGCACTTATTATTATTGATATGCAACGTCAATTTAAAGCTGCAAATGATGAAACAACTATTTCTAATGTGATTAGAGAAGTTCGTAAAGCAAAAAAATTAAAACAATTCATTATACTTGTTGAATATGGCAGACAATATACTATTTCTAAAATTAGAGAAACTCTTAAAGGGTATAAATATTTATTCAAAGTAACCAAAGATGATGACGATGGTTCTTACGAAATCATTAAATGTATATTGAAAAATCAATTAGGAGTTACTCAATTTAATGTATGCGGAGTAAATACTAGTTATTGTGTACATGATACTGTTGAAGGACTTTGCCAATTTATTGGCAAAATTCCAATTCGTGTAATTAAAGATGCTTGCAATTGTGAAGATGTTGGTTCTGACATAGCTTCTATTCGTAGTTTGAAAAGAAAGAACAAAGGACGAAATAGGATCACAGTCTAATATGCTTGAATTTAAAAAAATAGGAGACGATCTTCCCAATTGGGTAGAATGTAAAGAAATGATTCTACCTAATGGTAGAATTATTGTGATGGGTATTACTCCTGTTATTTTTGGAATGAGAGTTAAAGTTGGTTATAAAAATGATGGAGGTGTTGAACTTGACTATTGTGCTGGTGCTGATCAATCATTTTTAGAGAAATTATATTTTATTATAGAGAAGGCTTTAATAAATACTGAAGGGAATTTTGCAAAGTTTCCAATTCAGCATAAGAAACCAGTCATTTATGATTCTGAATGTTACCCTGCATTAATTGAATTGGCAGGTGGTTATCCAGAAGAAGTTCCTGATCTTCCTTCAATTGGAGAAATGCGCTTGCGATTTTTATTGGGAGAGCTTGGCCAAAACGCTTGACTAGGATTCTTTTATAGATATACTGTTTGAAACAGTTTAGGGGAACGCAGTATATGCCTGATAAAAAACCGTTGATTGAATCAACTGATGTGAAACTTTCTCCTGAGTTTCAAAAGATTTTTGATTCTATGATGAAAATGCCCCTTCTAAAGCTTGAACCTATAATTATGGATTATGATTATCCATGTAAAAATAAATATGATGAATATCAGAGAATCAAAGAAAAGGCAATTCGAGATAATGTACCAGTAATTACTGGTACACAAAAACCAATTCCCACAAAGGAACCAACAATGGCAGATAAAAAGAAAGATCAAGAAGAGAAGCCGTCTCCTTACTTTGGAAAATTCTCTCCTTATCATGAACGACTTGTAGCTGAAGCCTGTAGTGATTTGGATAAAAAATTTAGTTTTGTCCTTATTGTTCAGGATGAAGAAGGAGAAACTAAAGTTGTCACGAATAACGAAGACATTCATGATTCGATTAATCTTGTTGATGTGTCCAGACAGGTCGTTGGCAGTCGTGATACTCATAAGGACATTTTCCGCCGCAGTCGTCAATTGATTGAAAAAAAGAGGGCTGAATCCTAATGCCAATTATCCATAACATTCAGTACGAACATAAGTTCATTATTTTTCCACAAGATACCAATTACATGCCTCCAATGGTATTTGGTGGAAAGATGCTGAGTGAAATGGATATTGCCGCTGCTGGTTGTGTACGTCGAGCTTGTAATGATTCTCCGGCCAAACACGCTGTAACAACTCGCATTACAGATGTCGAGTTTCATGTCGGCGCTGAGGTCGGAGATCTTATTATTATGACGGCAACAATAAGCAAACTTGGAGTGACTTCAATTGAAGTTACTGTAAAAGGAATCCGTGAACACAAAGATGGCAAAACAGAAGATATCTGTTGTGGTAAGCTTATCTTTGTAACTGTGAAAGACCCAAAAAATCATAGAACAGAAAATGGGAAGCTTATTCCAATTCCACATGAATTAATTTTTGGAGACAATTAATGTATCAACATTTTCTAAAAGTTTTAAATCATAAGTGGTATGTTTTGCTTGCTGGTCTAAAAACAAAAGCACCACTTTGGCGTCTTCTAATTCATGATTGGAGTAAGCTTACTCCAACTGAATATATGGGTTATTATAAAAAATTTCAAAAACAAGATGATTCGGAATTTGCTGCTGCTTGGTTGCATCATCAAAATACAAATCCTCATCATTGGGAATATTGGATTTCACGTTCTGGACCAAATGCAGGCAAACCAATGGATATGCCAATGTGGGCAGTTCGTGAAATGGTAGCTGATTGGATGGGGGCGGGAAAGGCATATAATGGCGTTTGGCCAGATTTGCTTGATTGGAAATGGTTAAAAGTAAACAATCTTACAATGAATATTACTCCGAATACTAGAAGAAGAGTATTTGAAGTTATTGGTGAAGTAATTCATCGAAATGATCCAGCATATTGCCAAGTTTTTTGTTCATGCGGAACTGACTTAACACTTCTACATAGCGAAATGAAAGATACAGATTTGGTTCGTTATACTTGTTATTGTGGTGAAAAAAGTAGTTGGCTTTTTGATGCACCTACTCCAGTAAAAATTTTGGAGAAATAAAATGGGTGCCTATAAGACAAATTCAGAATCCAGATGTCATAAATGTGAATCTCTTTTAGATACTGCTACTGGTGAAAAGAAAAAACCTAAAAGCGGAGATATTTCTATTTGTATTTATTGTGGAGCTATAGGAGTATTTAAAGAAGATTTAAAGATTCGTGCTTTAACTAATGAAGAACAAGAACATTATATGAATGATCCTGCTTTCATTTCAAGTATTTTACCAGCAGTTGAATATGTTTTGTCAGATAAAAATCCATTGAGAGGAAAAAAGAGATGAATACTAAATACATTGTTACAATTTTAATTGTAATCATTTCAATAATTGCAATTTGGAAATTGGCTTGGGCGTTTCTTCCTTATGCTATAGTTTTTGCAGCAGGGTATATTTTAGCCAAGATTTCCTGAGTAAAAAAGAAGGAAGTATTTTGATTGTTTTCGAAGATCAATTAAAAATTGATCTTTTGGAGACAGTCTATGGCAAAACAAGAAACTCTTTACCAAAAGCTTTTACTAGTATTTCAAAAACACGATGTTTTAGACTGTTATTCTCTTTCTTATGGAAAAGAGACATATAGTGAAGAAGTTAAATATTTAATGAAAAAAATTAGAAAAAGCCATGATTATAGCAGAGTGAGACAATCTGTCTCACAAATGTTTAATGAATTTTTAGATTTAAGTTCTTGTGAGATAAAAGGATTTGCTTTTAAACCAGAAGATTTTGAAGAACTTTCAGAAGACATTTTCAAAGCATATCAAGGGCTTCCAATTAATTTGAATATAGTAGAAGCAGATAAGTTGAGGTGTGAAGAGCTTTGCCTTGAATTATTTGGTATATTAGAAGATCTAGATAAACCTTTAGAAGAATTGGAATCTGAATTAGACCTGGGAGATGGAATGGATATTGAATGCCTATCATATCCTGAGTTAGATCAGTTGATAGAACAATTGGTTAAAGAATTAAATAAATTAGAAGAAGATTAAAAGAAAGTATTATAAATGATTTCTAAAGAAGTTAAAGACCCTTGTGTTTGGGAAGGTGATCCTACTCTGATAGAATATAAAGGTGAAAAAACTCAATATAATTTTCATCTAGCAGCTACTAGTAACTGGGGAAATCCTTGGGATCATACTCTTCAAAAAGAAAACTTTAAGGTTTCTTCTCCAGAAGAAGCTACAGAAAACTTTAGAAAATGGTTATGGGGCGAAGATTTTACTAATATTCTTCAAAGAAAAAGAAAATGGTTATTACTAAATTTAAAATATCTCAAAGGAAAAAAATTGGCATATGATTACAAACCATATGCTCAAGTTCTTGTTGATGCAATAGATAAAGATATTAAAATTCCAGATATTGAAATGATTCCTAAAGAAGAAAAGATAGAAAAACCAAGTATTAAAAAGAAAGTCAAGAGTATTTTTTAATGAATATTGCTTTTACACAAGAAGATTTTGAAAACTTTATTAATGAAGCTGAAGAAGTAGTTTCAGTTAAATTATCTGAAGAAGAAGTTAAAAATCTTACTATGGCTATTGCCAAAACAAGAGGTTCTGATTTCTCTGATAATGATGTAATAAATGCTCTTGAACATTATAAAAGAGATGTGTTAAGAAATATATTGTGGAGAGCAGTATTAAAGGGTATGATTAATTTGTATATATCAGAAGATGGATCTGATATTGCTTTTGTTCCAGATAGGGTTGATGAATGAGAAATAA
>CAYYLG010000001.1:11118-66160 GCA_964472605.1 uncultured Candidatus Saccharibacteria bacterium
GAAGATGGATCTGATATTGCTTTTGTTCCAGATAGGGTTGATGAATGAGAAATAAATACCCTGGAAAATGTTATGTATGTGGTAAATGGGTGGAAAAGGGTCAGGGTCATTTTGAAAGATATAAAGGTAGTTGGCGAGTGCAATGTGCTTGTCATCCAATCGAAAAAATAAAGAGTATTTCTGAGGAAGAAAAAAATGTATGACTCAATGGACATGGGATAGAAATTTTAGTGGCCAATAAGACTTGACTTTCACTTCCTATCGTATAAGATTTTTACAAGATTGATTGAGGGGGTATGCTCTATGTTGCATCGACAGACAGTCTTCTAAGTTACTTCAACTTAGGAGGCTTGAAACATGTCCAGAAGTTACAAAAAGTATCCGTGCATTAAGGATTGCTCCAAACACGGAAAACGTTTTGCAAACAAAAGAGTTCGCAGAACAAAAGACCTTCCAGACGGAAAAGCTTACAGAAAAGTCTACAATCCTTGGGATATTTCTGATTGGTCTTTTTCCAAAACATGGAATGAATACTGGAGGGAACAAATACAGGATTGGGGATTGAGGTATCTTCCTTATCGCTGGAGTAACAAACCTCGTGGTTATTGCGCAGCATGGACTTTTAGGAAGCAACCTGAAACTCATTGGTCAAAACAAGATCCAAGGCTTCATGAAAAAAAACATAGAGGACTTTGGAGGCTGATTTACTGTAAGAAATGAAAACTTTGGGGCCGACCGGTTTCGACGGGGGCAACAGAGATTGGAACTGCAAGCGGAGCATGTCGCATCATCTCCTAAAACTGTGTGGCAACCAATTAAACGGCGCTGACACTTCTCTCGCTGTTGCTGCCTAATTAGGCGGCTTGGGTTCTAGCCGACCTCGAAACAGAATGGCTAGTGACTGATGGAAAGTCATCGGACTGAGGGAAAGACCTCTGACGCCCTGGAAAGACTGGTGGTGGATCGGGAGAGGTCACACTCTCTGCCCTTGACGGTGGGAAAGACCACAACCTTGTTAGTGGGTTAAACTAACTAAGCTTGTAGGGGTTCTAATCAACGGGTTCTCGGACAGGGGTTCAATTGTAATGGTTGCTTTACTTCGAAAGAAGTATTGAAAAACTGGGTGAATTCAGGGAAAGCTAAGTTCTTTTAAGAATATGCCAATCCTGAGCCAAGCTATCAGTACACTGGTAGAAGGTGCAGAGACTACTGGAGAGATTAAGTCCTCTTAATAACCAGCTAGAGCGCCCAGCGTCCTAACGTAAAGACGAGGATGAAGAGATAGTCCAAGCCAAATTGAAAAATTTGGATAACTTGTCCCCTCGGCTCCACCAAATTTCTAGGGAAATTCCCTACGGCTCCAGAATGTAATAGAAATGCATTCTGGAGCCTTTTATTATGGAAGTTAAATGTGAAAATTGCAATAAGTTGTTCAGTAAAAAGAAAGCGGAAATAACAAGATCTAAAAGACATTTTTGTTGTTTAAGCTGCTCTGTTACTTGGAATAATAGAAACACAAAAAGAGTTGGTGGTCAAAAAACTTTTATAGTAAAATATGCTAGTAATAAAAAAGACGATTACACACACTTTAGATTTTTTAAGAAATGTAGTAAAAATTCAAATAGAAAAGAAAGTAAAATAACTTTAAAGGATTTGAAAGATTGTTGGAATAAACAAGATGGAATTTGTCCTTATACTGGAATTAAATTAATTCTTCCTATTAGTACAAAAGGTTTTGATCCAGTAGTTTCAAAAATTTATAGAGCAAGTCTAGATCGAATTGATAGTTCTAAACCATATGAAGTGGGTAACATACAATTTGTTTCGACTATGGCTAATTATGCCAAGAATAACTGTAGTCATGAAGAGATGATCAAGTTTTGTAAGGTAATAGCAGGCAACTGGAAATAATGGCCATGTGACTTGACTTACCCTCTTTTAGGTTGTAGTATTTACCTACTTGAGGGCGATTTCTTTTTTGGATCAATAAAATTGGCTAAAGATAAAAATCTTGGTATTCCTAAGTCTCAAATTGAGGAAGATTTTCCGGGTATTGAATGTGATTGGATCGAGGAAAGAGATCTTGAAGCTCAGTGGATGAAAACTTATAATGAAGTATTAGAGTTTGTAAAAGAAAATAAAAAACTTCCGCCAGACGATTCTTCTTATGGGCGTTGGTGTTCCACTCAAAGGACAGTTTTTAAAGGTAAATCAAGAGGAATATTGAATGAGAGAAGGGTTGATCTTTTAGAAAAACTTCCCTATAATGTTTGGTTTTGGGACTATAACAATAAAGCTTCTGCTGAACAACATCGTGAATGGATTCAGTTAGAAAAATGTGGGAGAGTTCAGTGGGAGAATGAAATTTGGAAAAAATATAAAAATCAAGGTGCATTATCTCATGCTTGTTCTAAATTTAATAAAGATTGGAACTGGTTTACTGGCATTCCAGACAAAGCTTCTGCTGAACAACATCGTGAATGGATTCAAAAAGAAAAATGTTCTTGTGAAAAATGGAGAAAAAAAATTCATAAAAAATATTTAGATCAAGGTGCTGTTGTAGACCCTAGAAAAACATTTAATCTTCCTGCAAAATGGTTTATTAGAGAGATTAAATCATTAAAAGAACATGTAGAAAAAATAAGAGAATTGGGATGCGAAACACTCTCTCAATATAGGTTTTTATATAAAAAATTCTCTTTAAATGAGAATGATTTTATATTAGACGTAAAAAAATATTTCAAAAAAGACGATGAATATTTTACTGGTATTAAAAAAATACAACCAACATTTGAAAAATATATAAACTGGATGGTCGAAGAAAAATGTTATAGATACTATTCTTGGAAAAAATACTGGAAGAAGTACAGAGATCTTGGGGCGACAATTCTCCCTCATCGACAATTGAATATTAGTGAGAAAACATTTCAAGATAAGCTAGACAAAGAATTAGGAAATAAACATGCTAGTGTAGATCAACATAGGGAGTGGATTTCAAAAGAAAGATGCACCATAAATGAATGGAGAACTATTATCTATAAAAAATACTCTCATCTAGGATCTCATTGTATGCCCGAGAAGTTGTATAACAAAAAACCATCTTGGTTTACTGGGAACAAGGAGCAATGTAGGAGTAGAATTGTAAACTTGGATACAGGAGAAATTTTTGATTCTGTACCAGAAGCAGCCAACAAAACAGGGATCGGTAGATCCGGTATAGCTAACGTTTTATGCGGAAGGGCCAAAACCGCAGGTGGATATCGTTGGGAAAAGATCGAGGTCGAAGATGAGTAATCTACATTCAGACTACAAACGCCTTCCTTTCTATAAATGCGAACGAAAGTTTGCGGATAGAAAACTTGGAATTATTGACACTTATAGAGAAATATTCAACAGACAAAGCGTTCCTAAAGATCAACAATATTGGTGTGTTTGTGCTCAGCAATGTGATGAAAACAATCCAAAAAGAGAACCGGGATCTGAATGTATGCAAATGATTGATTCTGGTCTTATCACTCCTGAACAATGGCGTGGGGTAGATTGGGAAGAAGATCTGATTGAATTAAATAAGAGTGTATATCCCGAGATTTCTTGGACTTATGGTGAATTGAGAGGGGTTATGGCTGAAGCTTGGCGGAATGAATCATTTAATCCCGCAATTATAAATTGTGATCTTCTTACTATGAAGAAAAAAAGTTGTACTATTGTAGCCGCTATTATATCAATGCTTTTAGAAAGAGACATTACCAACTGTATGCTGGTAATGAATTCAGTTCTTTCTACTTGGCATCATAGAGAAGCAGAAGGGAATGCGGGTGGCGAGTTACAGGATCACATACATTTTCTTTCAAAAGATTTAGATTTTGCAATTGCTTTAATAGAAAAAAATTGGACTGTTTTTCCTAAAGCCTATTCTTATCCCGGAACAAAAGGTTCAGCTTCAACAATGGGTTCAATTGTCATTTACAGAAAAGAAGACCAATGCTAATAAGCAAAAGAAATGATTTTACTGGTAGGCGTGGTGTTGTCAGTAGACACAAAGTGTGGACTGATAAAAAAGCTATCCAGGAATTAATCAATAGTTTTTCATCTGAAGTTAAAGTTCTTCGTCCTTGGCAACAGAAGGCTTATAAAGTATATTCAGAAATGGATTGCAGACATTTTAGAATTCGTGCTTCTACTGGAAGTGGAAAAACTCTTCTTGCTAAAGCATTAATACTTAAATATTTGGAAGATAATCCGAACTGTATAGCTATTGTATCAGTTCCTCTTCTTGCTGTTTCATTTGGTTTTACAAAAAAAGAATCATTTAAGCTTGATAAAAATACTATAAATATTAATAGTCTAATCCCGAGAAAAGAACATAATTTTGCAGCAGCAGAAGAATATGTTGGATGCGATAGTAAAATGAAAGATTTTGAAAGGGCTATTAAAAGCAGGACCGGTGTGGCTGCTAAGAATAGAACTTTTATTATTAGTCATGCCATTCTTTCAAAATTAGATCCAAAAAAATTAGAAAATTGTTTACTTATAGTGGATGAAGTTCATCATTCACTTGCTGTAGACAATAATATTTGTAATGGTATTGGAAAAAGAATTTCTTATTGCTGTGAAAAGGCAGAAGAAAAAAATATTGCAATGATTCATTTGACTGCCACACCAATTAGGGCAGATGGTGGATCTCTTGTCCCTGAAAAATATGATAAAGATTTTAAATGTTTTGATCTTTACACCAATGATCACTTATATGAAAATTGTGCTGGAATGAGTTTTACATATGATTATTTTTTTCATGAAGGTGATTATCTTGGTGAAAACGGAGCCATTTCTAAGTTTTATAGTTATGAAAAACTTCCTCCTACAATTATTATTTTTCCACATACAAGTAGTACAAAATATGCCCCCTTTATCAAAGATAAAGAAATGTGGGTTAGAAAATCTATTGAAGCTATTGTTGGAAGAAAAATTTCAACAAAGAAAATATATACTAAAAAAGATGGAAAAGATAACAATCCTGATGTTCATGTGGATGAAGATGGAGTGATGAATATTCACAATGGTAAAAGGAATATTAGAATTGTTGATCTTTTAAACGGAGAAGGAGAAAATCAAAAACGAAGAAAAAAACTAACATCTTGGGTTTCTGACAGAAAAAATGGAGATACTGTTGATGTTGTTCTTGGCATGATGATTCCAAGGGAGGGATTTGATTGGGAAAGGGCAAGCAGGCTTATCCTTATTGGATATCAAAGTTCTCTTGTTCAAGTTCTCCAAATTATTGGTAGATTATTTAGGTTTCATGAAGAAAAACTAGCAAATGGAAACATTGTTCAAATGTGTCAACTTTTCCCTTTTGTTGATCCTAAAAAATTAAAAGTAAACGAAATGGATTCAAAAGTTGGAGATTTTATGAATACTATTTTAATGTCAATGGTTATTGAAGCTATTTTTTCACCTCCAAACATTATTTATAAAATGAAAGGAAAGGAGAATAAAAAAATACAAAAAAATAATGTTATGACTATTTTTATCAATAAGATTGGTGAAAGTAAAGCAATTTCAATTATCAACAAGTGCTTTTTAGAAGTTCTTATTGTAAAAAATATGTTTGCTCATAAAACAGAAACAGAAAAAACATCTATTCTTAAAAAAAGATTGTTTCAAATTCTTGGCGATCATAATGTCCCTACTGATTTAAAAGAACTAATGGTGGACTGTGTTGTTCAAATTGATAAAAATAGATCTTTTAATTCAAAAAAGATTATTTCTCCTAAACCAGGAATGGATGTCTCTGATCTTGAAGATATAGATACATTAAATAAGGTTATTTCTGGTGAGTGGGTAGAGCACTATTCAAATACGACTGACATAAAACTTCTTGATAGAATTCAAATAAGACTTACAAAAAGTAGGAATATGTTTAAATATCGTGAAATGAAAAAATGGTTTGATGCACATGGTAAAAGAAGACCCAATTCCAAATCTTCTGATCCAGAAGAGGCAAAACATGGAAAATTTTATGATTATATTTTAAAAAAGGAAAAGCAATCTCAAAGAAGAGGAGAGGAGTTCATTTTAAGATGATTACTAAATCTATTATTGAAGAGGATTTTCCTTGTATTTCACAAGACTGGCTTTATAGTCTTGATAAAACTTGGTATTTATATTTAGAAAGACTAAAACATATATTAAAACAAAATGAAAATAAGATTCCTTCTGTTCATTCAAAAAATGAAGAAGAACGAATAGTAGCAGCATGGTGTAATAATCAAAGACAAAAAAGAAAAAAGGGAATTCTTTCCCAAGAAAAAATTAATATTCTTAATAATATTGATGCTTGGTATTGGGAAACCGAAGATTTTTATAATAAATGGAAAAAAACTTATGAAGAAGTAAGTAATTTTTTGAAATTAAATAAAAGAAATCCATCTATTACTTCTAAGAATCTTGATGAAGTAAGAATTGCAACTTGGTGTCATCGTCAAAGGGCTTTAAAAAAAAAGTATGATGATATTTCTAGAAAAAATAGAGGGATAATGGATCAAAATAGAATAAATCTTCTTGAAAAATTGCCAGGATGGACTTGGGCATTAGAAGATAAATGGGATATTAATTTTGAAAAATTTAAAAAAGTAGTTGAAGAAAAAAAGAGACTTCCGATGAAGGGTGAGCACCTTTATAATTGGATGCAAACTCAGAAAAAAGCTTATGTAGGAAAGGGACAGGGCGCTTATATTGATGAGTATAGAAAGAGTAAGTTAGAGTCAATTAAAGAATGGATTTGGTGTAATAAAAAAATTGTATGGAAAAACTTAGATACAAATAAAGAATTTATGTCTTCTAAAGATGCTGCTGAATCTGTTGGTATTAAATACCCAAATATAATTCTTGCAGCAAAAAATGGTAGAAAAGCAGGTGGTTATCGTTGGGCTCGAATAGAAGTGGCCGAATAACTTGACAGTCGTGCAGAATCATAGTCTGATAAAATTATCAGTTAAGGAAACCTAAAATGAAAGAAAAAACAGCAGGGCAAAAGGCAGCAGAAACAAGACGTAAAAACATTGAAGCCATGACACCAGCACAAAGAGCAGAAGTTACTCGCAAGCGTCGTGAAGCAGCCAAGAAAGCAGTTGAAACAAAGAAACAAAATGAATTGAAAGCAAAACGTTCTGAAGCAGCCAAGAAAGCTTGGGAAACTAGAAGAGCAAATGCTTGATTGAACTTTGGGAGTGATCCACTATTGGTATCGTGGTTGTCGCCAAAAAACGGCACGGTAGGGTAGCAGAAACGAATGATATACTAGTCCATTTCATTTGAATCTGTCCGAAATGGGGGACAAGCCTGTTCCTTGTGGGTTCAATTCCCACCACTTCCAATTTAAAAGATTAAAAATGAAATATACATTAGAAGAAATAAAAAAACTCATAAAAGAATGTGAGCAAAGGGCTGAAAATAAAGAAAAACCTGTTCTTGATTGGGTTGATTATGAAGATCAATATGATCACACTCTTGTTGATGGAGGTTGGACAGCAGCAGGTGCTATAGTTGGATATCCTGTAGATCAAACTACATTTTGTTCTGTTCACTATCTTCCTTATGAAGAGTATTGTATTTCAACAAGAGGAACAATTGCTGCAATGTTACTTGCTGAAGCTTTAATCAAAAGAGAAACTAAAAAATTATTTGAGTAATAACTATGAAAAGAGAACATAAACATAATAAACTCTTTAGAGTTTTAAGGTTTATGAAAGTATGTGGTGACCACATCTCTGATGAAAATACTTGTGTTTATGATATTTATTTAAATCCTTACAACCCATTGTCTTGGTTCTTTGCTATTATACAATTTGGAATAGCAGTTTTATTAAATGGAATTATATCAATTCCTGAAGCCTATAAGGAAACTGTTAATCTATTTAAAAATTACTATAAAACTTAAATGTCTTTTTAATTGATTTACCATTTTTTTCTTCTTTTTGGATGATGAATGAAAAATAATTTTATTTATCAAGTAATCACTGATCCATCAGAAATTACATATGATATGTATCGATCATTTATTAAGCTCTCTTTTAGGGAAAAGGGAACAATGATTGATTCATTAAATATGATTCTTGAAGATGCCAAAATTAACTCATTTTATTATAGAAAAAGGGCAGTAAAGTTTGGTTACTATAAAAATAAAAGAAGATTAGTTGTAATCGTTCTTGTTAAAGAACGTGAAACCAAGCAAATAGTTGGTTGGACTTTACTTTTTGAAAAGTTAAATTTAAAAGGTGACGTTTACAAATCAAGAATAATTTCAGGAAATGTATATGTAAAAGCTAGTTTTAGAAGGATAGGTCTTGGTACAAACTTAATAAAAAAATCTTTAACGTCTTGTAAAGATAAGAAAAAAGTTGTTCGTTTCTTTTCTCATGATAAACAATCAAGATCATTTCTATGTAGAAATGTATTACCGAAAAGTAATTTCAATATCGAGTATGGTGATTTTGTTTCTTATGATTTTACAAAATCCTAATTCTGCATTTTAATAATTAAGGTGAAAAATGAGAGAAATTTTAGTACTGTATCCAGGATCTTCTTATGAAGAAACTATCATGGCAGAAAACATAAGAGATGCTCGCCGTATTCTTAAAGAAAAGAATAATGGCAAGTCTGTTCCTAAAGGAACGGAGTTTCGATATGTAAATACTAATTATATCTTTCCACCAAAAGATAAAAAACTTACAGAAAAACAAACTAAAAATACAGAAATAGCAAAGTCTTATCCTGGTTTATTTTCAGTCAAATGATAGACATGGAACCAATGTTCGAAAAAGACACTTATTATGATGAATTTCATTATAAAGTTGTTATAGATAATTCTTGTTCTGACGAAATAAAAGAAATCTGTATTAAATATTGGGATATTAAAGCAACCATGCCATATACCATATGGATTTATCAAATTAAAGAAATATGTTCTGATTATAATATTAATAGAAATAAATTATGGTCTATAGTAAAAGAAAATTCTTATGCCTATTTAAGGAAATGTAAACAATGCAAAGGTCCAATGGAAAAGTTTTATCTTAGAACACAAATTAATACCATGATGGAACGTAGAGATAATAGAAGAGTCTGCGATACCTGTAAAAGTTTAAATAAAGTTAAAGATCGTAAAATGGACTTTGTAGAATTTGAAATGATTGATAACTTTCAAAGAGAAGAAGTAAAATCTTTTGAACCAACATTTGGAAACAGAATAGATAATTTAGAATTATGAATATGGCCTAATTGATTGAACTAGTAAGTGTCGTGTATTACAACGGTTTCATTGAGTTGAACGAAAGGAAATAAAAATGGACATTAAAGGAATCACACTTGGTAAAGCGCTTCGTTTGCGTTCTACTGTAGCAAATAAGATTGCCACTGCCTCTGCTCGTGCAAGACAAACTGCGATTAGTCTTAGCACTGATCCGAAGCCTGATTTTGATGTAAAAGAACAGCTTAAAATTTTTACAGACGAACAGAGAAATCTTCGTGAACTTAAAGTCAAGACTACAGCGAAGTCTTTGAATACAAAAGTTCTTATTCCTGAAGACATTCCAGTTGATGAAGCTGGTAAAGAAGTTCCGGTGTATTGCGCCGTTCTTATTCGAGACGATCTCAAGGCTCGTAAAAAGCTTTTGGATGAACTTATTGCAATGCCAGTAAGTGTTGATCGTTATGAGTATTATGATACTTCTGAAGGACAGGAGCGTCCAGTAAAGAAAAGAAACTTTAGTTTTGAAGAAGCTATCGCTACTTCAGAATTGCTTCAGGAATCAATTGATACCATTGACGGTATTATTCAGGGAACTGATGCTACTGTGAAGTTTGAGTAATCTCTTCGGAGGTTGCTCAAAGCGGGCGTTGAAGTTGTGTCTGCCTCTCTAAAAGGCAAGGAATAGCCAGTTAAGCTATGGTCCTATTACAATTCGAAATGGGTGAGAATTATTTAGCACATGGATAAACTCACCACACGGATGCATAGGGAACTGTGCAAATGGAATCAGGGCACTGGGCACTCATGAACACAATTCAACGTTTCCGTGGGGATGGGAAGGTTGAGCCCTTGGGTTCCCTTCCCTCCCTAAATCTTCTTGGGAAAGACAGACAATGAATCAAGAGTCATGTCCTACATGTGATTACCCTCTTGAAGGGGGAGTCTGTCTTCTTTGTGAAGAAGAGTCTCAAAAAAGAAAAGAAATAGATAAGTATTTGACTAATTCTCTAAAGAAGAGAATGGTTTCAGATTATGCTCTTCCAATTACAGTTTTTGAAGAACCTCATTTCTCATATCAAAGAGGATTGTATTCTCTTCGTTATGGTGTGGATCTAATTATTTCTTGCTTAATTGAAGAAATTAAAAAACATGGTGGTGAAGATCAGTTTTTTCAGTGGGAAGCATCCGTAAGAAAAGCAGTTATTGATAAAATTCAAGAAAAAGAATCATATAAAAAGTTTAATTCTCAAGCTTTACCCCAAATCAAATTTGAAGTCTTTGATAGGCTTTATATTCAGCCAAACCATGATTGTATTTTTGTTTCATTTGACATGGTTAAAGCAAACTTTCAAGCTTTACGTCATTTTGACCCCGACATCTTTGATAACCAAAATAATTGGCCTGAATATTTAAGTCAATTTAGTACATCAATGTATTTGATGGGGTCTAAAAGATTTAGACAAATCATATTTGGAAATTTAAATCCAAAAAGACAACAAGCTTATCAAAAGGTATTAATTTCTAAAGTTCTTTCAATTGTAGAAAGATTTGATTTGGGAGAAGTGTGCTTTACAAGTCCAGATGAATTTGTTGTTAAAGTAAATCCAACTGGATTGGAAGAAAAGCTTTCTCTTATTAAAGAAACCATAGACAAAGAAACTGGACTTAAAATTAGAGTTACACAATTTAAATTAAAACAGCTTAAACCATTTTCGTACTTTGTAAAAGTACAAGATACAGATAGTGTAATTGATCGTTTAGACATAAAGTGTGTTCCCAGTGTATTTTTTGCACAAGCCTTTAAGAGAGCTTACAGTTTGTATCAACCAGAGTTCCCGGGAATTCCTTTTGATATAATATACCAAGACTTAGCCTTTTACTTTGAGAAAAGACTAGCTTATTTTGAAAAATCTTTGGAATTCATTAATTAATAGGAGAACAAAATGAGCAGAGAATTGATTTTAGTTTTTATTGGAATATTTATATTTATAGCTGGTATAGTACATTTGTATTTGCAATTTATTAAACGATCTGGCAATCCAGATTTTTCTGAATTTTCAATATTAAAAGGCAGTCTGCTCGAAGCATTTCTTCTTTGTGTTACTCTTGTATTTTATTATTTTTTATTTTTTGTAAATAATGAAAATAAGAATATAGTAAGACAAGATCCTCCAGTAGAAAGTTTTTCAACCATTCAACATTTCAATAATGTTTCTGATGAAAAAACAGATGAAGAATTGGCTAAAGATGCTGAAGCAAAAAAACATTCTTTATTAAAAGATGTTGAACGAGAAGGCGCTGAAAAAGAACGTCAAGAAGCAAATGACTATATTAATAGTGCTCTTAAAAGAGCAGAATCCTCAAACTAATTTAAAGGAAACAAAAATGAAAAAACTACTGCTTTTGCCTATTTTACTTCTGGGAATTTTCTTTCTTTCTGGTTGTAGTGAACAGGTTCCTCCCGGTTTTAAGGGAATGGTTATAACCCGTTCTCAAGGTTTGACAGGAGAAATTCTAGAACCTGGTCGCCATGAATGCTGGGGTTTTGATAGAATGGTTCTCATGGAAGATAGGGAACTTATTGTATCAGAAGACATGAGTATTTTATGTGCTGATGATTTGAATTTTAAATTTGACTTACAAGTTCGTGCTAGATTGAAAACTGCAAATGGTGATCAGTTTAAAGAAATTTTAAATAGACAGGGTTCTCAAATTCAATGGGAAGGTAGTGTTGGGACACTTGGCATTAAAGTTTTTTATGATACATATGTTCAACCATTAGCAAGATCTATTGCTCGTGATATTGTTTCTGGTTATGAAACAACACAAATTAGAGAGAATAGAGATCAGATTACAAAAGCTATTCAAGAAGAGTTGCTTAAACTTACAAATGGTCCAGATTGTCCGATGATGATTACAATGGTAGTTACTTCTAATTTTGACTATCCTGATATCATTACTGCTGCTGTAGAAAAAAGTAGAGAACGAGAAATTGCAATTAAAGAAGAACAGGCGAAACAAGCAGTTGAATTGCTTAAAGTTGAAAATCGTTTAAAGATTGCAGAAAAAGAAAAGATTACTCGTGTTGCTGAAGCTGAAGCAGAAGCAGCTTATAATAAAATCTTGGCAAATGGGCTTACACCAGAATACCTAGAACTTCGTAGACTTGAAGCATTAGCTACTTTATACGAAAGTGTTGGTGTCGGTGATAAAGTAATTATTACAGATGGAAGTAGTAATACTCCAGTATTTCAACTTCCCTTGCCGGAATCAACTCAGTTTAAGCCTGTTGAATAAAAGGTAAAAAAGAAAAAGGATAAAATTCCTGTCTTTGGGTAGTGTATAATTACATTGTTGCGGGGTGGAGCAGTCCGGTTAGCTCGGGTGGCTCATAACCACCAGGTCGAGGGTTCAAATCCCTCCCCCGCTACCAGAGATATCTCCTTAAAAACCTCTCAGAGTGATGATTGAAGTTTTTAAGGGTTTAGCCCCCGACAGTCACTCCTCTCGGGGGTATATTTATTTCTGGCCAATATCTATTGATAACAATTCTTGTCGTAGACTTTAATAGCTTCAGTTGTTTATAAATAGGAGAATTTAAAAATAATGGGTATTAAAATTACACTTCAGCAACTTCTTGACTCTAAACCAGCATTAGAAAAGATTGCTAAACAAGATATTGATATTGTTCAATCTTTTAAGTTAGCAAGAGTAATAAGAGAATTGAATGACCATTTTAAAGATTATGATGAGCAAAGAATAGCGCTTATTAAAAAACTTGGAACGGAGGATAAAGATGGTAATTTCGAAGTAAAGGGAGATGCTAAAGAAGAGTTTGTTAATGAAATGGAAAAGCTCTTTGGTATCGAAGTTGATCTTTCGTTTGAACCTTTTAAACTTTCTGAATTTAAAGGTATAAAGATCTCTCCCGGTGATGCATTAGGACTTGAGGTTATATTTGACTTGAATAATTAATTTTTAGTTTAATTATTATATTAGTCAGAAGAGGGCTGTCCTCTTTTTTAATTGTTAGATTAATTTAGTAAGAAGAAGGTCGTCTTCTTTTTTAATTTATTAATTTTTAATTTTAATGAAAATGTCTGTTATGTTACAGGCGAAGGAGTCGTTCCCAATGAATATTAATTTAGAAAATGAAAATGATAAATGGCATACTATTGAAGATGATTTAATTCCATTTATCGAAATAGAAGGTTTAGAACCAAAATCTTCTAATTTGGTTGACAATAATACATTAAGAATAGCTAATAATATTGTATTAGATGAAGAGTTGGGGATTGTTGAAAAAACAAAACGATCTCTAACTCTTCTAATACAAGCTTCTTTAGAAATGCAAAGAATTGCTAAAAATTCATCTTCTTTTAGAAGAATAGACAAAACTTTTTTAGATGAATTTTGTACTATTTATTTTAAAGGTTCAAGAAGGATTGGTCACACAACTAATGTGTTACAGGTATGTTCTCAACAGTTTTCTGGTAGAGAGCAGTATGTACATTATATAACAAAACAAATTGACTGCTATTCTTCTTTTTTAAGAGAAAAAAAGATACCTAATCATGTTTCTGCGGGTTCTTTTGAAAGTTTAAATACACTTAATAGTAGCTATGTTTGTTTAATAGTTGATCTTCCATTTTTAATGACAAAAGCACAAAGAATTAAATTAGAAAACTTAGCTTTAAGTTGTGCTCAGAAAAAAGAAGAATTTCTTTTAATTAAAGTGGGTTAGATGGCCAATTAGTTTGACTTGTGAGGCTAGAATGCGCTGTAAAGAAGGCTATAAAAGGGATAAATCAGATAGTCCCCGAATAGGAAAATGGTTAAAATTTTATTTCCTCAAAAGAACTTGTAGGAAAAAATCATTGAAGGAGAAAGAATATGAAAAAGAACAAAGATAAATCCTGGAGGTGTCTTTGACACCATTCAAATTTTGATCCAACCCGGAGAGGGTGGAAAAGATTCTCAGTTATTTGCTGAAGATCTTTCTAGCATGTATCAAAAACATGCAAAGAGACATGGGCATGAAGCTCGAATAGTCTCTAGTACGACCAAACAAATTCAATTAGAGGTCGTTGGTAAAAATCCTTGAAGAGCATTCCGGTTTGAAGCCGGACTTCATAGAGTACAAAGAGTTCCTCCAACTGAAAAGGGTGGTAGAACTCATACTTCTATTATAACCGTAATTGTTCTTAAACAAAAAGAACAAAAGCCAATTGAAATTGATAAAAAAAATGTCGTAGTAAGTTACTACAAAGATTCCGGCGCTGGTGGCCAGCATAGAAATAAAACAATGTCTGGTGTTCGGTTACAATATTCAGGTATAACTATTGAATGTTGTGATACAAGAGATCAGAGAAAAAATAAAGAAATAGCCTTCGAGCGTTTGGAAGAAAAACTTAAGCAAAGGGAGCTTGGAATTGAAAGAGAAAAAAAAGAAAGAGAAATGTCCAAGCAAAATCCCAATTGTGGTAAGCGTGGAAATTTCTTAAGGAACTACAACTACATGAGAGATGAAGTTTCACAAGACGGTAACAAATATAAGCTCTCTCAATTTTTGAGAGGAAATCTGGAGAAGCTTTATGGTGAAGCCGTCTAAATCTAAAAACATTGAAAACAAGTAGGGGTAGTTATACTAACTTCCTCTACTAATTTTAAGAGGAGGTTGGTCCCAATGTCTGAATTGACTGGAAGCTACAAACGATTAAAATCACTTACTCATCAAGTGATCACAAAAGAAACTGATTGCAGAATCGAAGAATCTGAAAGAGGAGAAATTGTAATCTATACTGGACTTGTAAGTAAAGGAACTCGTTATCGAGTTGCTAAACCAGAAGAACAAATGGATTATATTCCTCCAGAAGAACTTCAAGAATATTTAGAACAAACGTAAATTAATGGCCAAATGGGTTGATACGGTTAAGGGGTTGTGTCCTACTAAGACACAACCTCTTTCCTTTTGAAGGGATCATTAAAGATGAATGAAATAGTCAAAAGTATTCAAGAAGCAAAAACAGAAGAAGAGATTAAATTCATTCTTGCTGGAGCTATGGTTGCTTCAAAACTTAATGAAGAAAAATTTAATGAAGCCAATGAGTTCTGTGTTGAATATACAAAAAAACTAGAAAAAGCTAAAGAACGAGAAGAACGTAGAAAAAGAGAGAAGCCTTGTGTCCCAGCTTACCTTTTGTATTGGGAAGAATCAGAAAGAGGATGGGGAACTAGACCAGATGGGGTTACTATTGCTCTAACAAAAGAAGATATTGCTTCTGCAATTAAAAGACACTGGGATAATGAAAAGAAACACAATCCTTCAGGAGAGACTCCTGATGAATATACAAGACCTTGTGGAGATCCAAAACTAATTGTGATTTCTCCTGTATTGAAAGAAGAAATAGAAGAAACAAAATTTAAGTCTTTAAGGCTTTGGAATAATGAGTATTATAAATATAAGAAAAATGGAGAAATAATTGATGAATAATTACCTGGGACCAAAGGTAGGTGTGGGCGTATTTGTTCTCAATCCAGATATTGAGGACACAAGGTTTATTGTTGCTAAAAGAATTAGTAAAGACAATCATGGAAATGGATTATGGAGTCTTCCTGGTGGCGGAGTAGATTATAAAGAAGATCCAATTGCTTGTGCCAAAAGAGAAGTGAAGGAAGAATTTGGTATTGAAATTGAAGAACCAAAAATCTTAATTCCTGTTCCTTACACCAATGATATAATGCCTTTATCTAGAAAAGGCGAGCATTATATTACTTTATTTTTTGTTGCTCATATGATTTCTGGACAAAAACCAGAAATTCAGGAAGAAGATGGCGGAAAAAAACATTCTGAGTGGAAATGGGTGACCCCTACAGAGTTTCTTTATGAAGATATTGATTTATTTTCTCCACTTGATACTTTATGTAAGAATATACAGGTAATGGGATTTTTGAAGGGATTCCATGGCCATTGTTAAATTTATCGTGATGTTGGTATGCCACGCCAATCTTTATTATAAGAAAGTAAAAATATGATAAAAGGAAAATCTAGTTTAGATGGAACTCCAATTGAAAAACTGTCTGATTATAGTAGAAAAAAAATAATAAAAATTTGTGATGATTGTAAAATAGAACTACAAATTTCTTATTGTGATTTAATTTTATCAAGAAAAAAAAGAAAAAGTGATATTGATAGATGTCATAAATGTGCAATGAAAAATCAAAGTGGAGAAAACAATCCTTCTAAAAAACAAAATACTAGAAAAAAAATTAGTGAAAAATTAAAAGGTAAAAGTAAAAGATTTAAAAAAGGTTTTAATCCAAGAATACATACAATCAGAATAAACACAGCAGGTTATGTACTTGTTCATGATTATAAAAATAACAAAAAAGAATTCGAGCACAAATTAATTATGGAAAAAAATATAAAAAGAAAACTAAAAGGGAAAGAACAAATCCATCACATTGATGGTGATAAAAAAAATAATAATATAGAAAACTTACTTTTAGTTAATGATGCTTCAGAGCATATGAAAGTTCATTCTCAAATAGAAAATTTATTTTTTGAATTATATAAAAAAAATATTGTTTATTTTGATAATGAAAACAAATCGTATAAATTAAATCCTCTTATAGAATTGAGTAGGTTTGAAGAAAGTCTTGGATTTGAAAATATAGCAATAAAACAAAAAAAGCAAATATGTGTTTCAAGATTAGATGTAAATTTGAAAAGTGAAGTAATAAGGGATGTCTTTTTAGATGTTCCTATGATGGCTGCAAACATGAGTACGGTAACAAATGCTGAATTCATTATTAAGCTTTCAAAATTAGGTGCAATGGGTGTAATGCATCGTGCATGTTCTGATGAAGAAATTTTATCTTCTATAGAAAAAATTTCAAAAGAATGTGAATGGGTTGCAGGCTCTATTGGTGTATCAAACAAAGATATTGATTTATTTAAAAATATGATTATTAATGGTTGTAATATCATATTTATAGACATTGCACATGGTTATAGTGAAGCTGTTTTTGATATGGCTAAAAAAATAAAAAAGTATTCTCCCTTAACCAAAGTTGTTGTTGGAAATACAACAAATATAAATATGCTTTATGAATGTTATGAATTTATTGATGCGATAAAAGTTGGTATAGCTCAAGGTTTTGCTTGTGAAACAAAAAATACTGCTGGTTGTACTGAAAAACAATTTTCTGCTATTTATAAATTTAAAGAAGTTTCTAAAAAACTAGAAGTTCCAATTATTTCTGATGGAGGAATCAGAGAACCTTCGGATTTCGTTAAAGCTATTGGGGCTGGAGCGAATTCTATCATGGCGGGAAAAATATTTGCAGAATGTCCTGAGAGTGCAGCAGAACTTGGAACAGACAAAAATAATAATCCAATAAAAATTTATGCAGGAATGGCATCACAATATATTCAAGAAGCTTGGAAAGGCGGTGTTAAAGAAGGAACTTGTACTGAAGGTGGTGTTCGGTATTTGTCACTTGGGTTGCCAATTAATAAAATGCTTGAAAAATACTCTGGTGCATTGAGATCTGGGATAACTTATGCAGGAGCAAAAGATATTAAATCTTATCAAAATAATGTTGAATTTATTAAAATATAAATTCATTCTCAAATCTTTTGGTGAAAGTGATGAGTCAAGGTAAATCAGCCTATTATTCAAATGAAGTTGTTCTAGCTCCGAACAATCAGGTTCTTTTTAGAGGTTCTTCTAAAAAGGTAGATTGGTATTTGGACAGGGATCTGGCTGAGATTGTAGAAGAAGGACCACCAAGAACCATTAGACTTCTATTTGAACCTAATGGGCCTGGATCTGGTGAAGACAAATATTCTTTGTCTGAAAAAGAATCAAGATGTGTTGTATGTAAGACAGAGGAACAACTAACTCGTCATCATGTTGTTCCTATTTGTTATAGAACACACCTTCCAGAGGAATATAAGTCATACAATATGCATGATGTTGTTCTTCTTTGTGAAGGTTGTCATACTAGATATGAACATTTTGCAACACAATTAAAAAAAGAATTTGGAGATATTTATGACGCTCCACTTGAAGGAATTAAATCTGCAACTAGTAGAATTGTTGGTTATTGTAGAACCATACTTAAACATGAAGATAAATTACCAGAAAATATTAAAAAAGAAATGCTTGATGCTATTAAAGAAGAATTTGGTAATAATGATCTTCAAACGATTCAAGAATGTTCTAAGATTGGTTCAAAAGCCTTAATTACTCATGGTGAGCTTGTTGTCTCTAGAATGAATGAAACTCCTCAAGAGTTTGTTGAAATTTGGAGAAAACACTTCATTGAAACAATGAAGCCACAGCATCTTCCCAATGGATGGTCTGTAACTCGTAGTATCTATTACAACAAAGAAAGATCAAAAAATGAGTAAAGATTATATAAAAGCAAAAGAGCTAGGATTAACTGATAAAAATCGTTGGGAGGATGGTATTGAACATCATCCAATGAGTGTAAGAGTTGTACGTTTTTTAATGGAACATGATTTCCATGATTATGGTGATCATTTTTGTTGGAAGTTTGGAGGCGATGGTGATAATGGTGAAACTCTCGCCTTTCAAATGGATGCTTTTTTTGAAATGCTAGAACAAGAAAAGGATAATAACATGAAATTCTTAGGTAGGATCTTTTCTAAGAAAAAAAGATACATAGTAAAAGATTCTTATGACTCAGTTGTTATTTGGGACACTGTGGAAGATAAAGAATATATTGAAGTTGAAAACTGTTTTCATGGCGGATGGGAAGAAGCAAGAAAAAAAGCACAAAAAATAGCAGATAAAATGAACTGAGAGGATTAGAAATGTTTGGTATTGAGAAGAAAATTAAAGATCTTATAGCTCAAGAAGTATCTAAAGTAATAGATACTCAAATTGAATATAAAATTAGAGAAGTTATTCAAAAAGAAGTTAAACAAAATTTAAAATTTGAACTTCATGAACTAGAAAAAAATAAGTGGTATATCAGCATTAAATGGAATGGTGATCTACTAGAAAGATTAGAATTGTACTCAGTTCTTTTAGATCCAGATGAAATCTGTAAGATAGTGGCAAATAAATTGGCCAAATAACTTGACAGCCATCATTAAGTGGATATGATGAGAAAAACATCAAAAGGGTAAGGGAATGGATAAGACAACTTTGGGCGATAGAATGAAAAGATATGAGCAAAGTTCTCGTTTCGTTTTAACGAGAAGAATGCCCGTTATTATTCGTATTGATGGAAATGCTTTTCATACATATACTAAAGGTTTCAGTCGTCCTTTTGATGATATTATCATTAAGTCAATGGTTGAAGCCGCAAAACAAGTTTCATTAAAAGTTCAAGGTTTTAAGGCTGCTTATATTCAGTCAGATGAAGCTTCTTTTCTTCTAACTGACTATGACAACATTGATACTGAAGCTTGGTTTGATTATAATGTTTCTAAAGTTGTTTCAATTTCTGCATCTATTATGACTGCTTATTTTAATGAAACAATTAAAAATAATTTGCAGTCTTATTTTTCTAATCATCCTAAATCGAATGATAAAGAATATGAAGAAGTAAAGTCCTATTTTAATAGAAATGCTGGTAAAATAGCATTTTTTGATTCTCGTGTATTTAATATTCCAAAGGAAGATGTTATTAATTACTTCAAATGGCGTCAGATTGACTGGTTTAGAAATTCTTTATCAATGTATTGTGGAAGTTTTTATTCCAGTAAACAAATGCATGGTAAAAATAGGGATGATCAGCATGAAATGTTATATGAAAAAGGTAAAAATTGGACTACGGATTTAGATAGTCAAAAGAAAAACGGAACTTTTTTATATAAAAAAGATAGAGAGTTGATCCAAGATTCAGACTACATTGTTGAATTTGATAGTTTTTATGAAAAATTTGAAGGAATAAATTAGACATTCTTAGAATCTCCAAAGTACAATAGTATTACTTTGGAGGTTCTAAGATGAATAAAGATGAAATAAATAAAACGATAGAACTTTATAGTTCTGGTATTGGAACAAACGAAATTGCAGAAATATTAGGTTTTCATAGGTCTAGTATTCAATATAACTTAAAAAAACAAGGAATTAAACTAAGGCATAGAAGTCCTGGCAACAAATATAATGTATTTTATTTTGATAATTACACAGAAGAAAATTGTTATTGGGCAGGATTTATTTATGCTGATGGGAACGTTAGAAAAGATGGTTGCTCAGTAAATATTCATCTTTCTTCTGTTGATTTAGAGGCTTTAGAATTTATAGCAAAAGCAACAAAATATAATGGAAATATAGAAAAATGTAAAGATGGTTCTGTCAGAATTTACTTTACAGGTAAGTGGTTTCCGAATGCTTTAAAAGAAAATTATGGAATTGGTCCAAATAAATCTAAAGATGGTAGAATTCCAAAAAATTTAGACAAGAAGAGTTTTAAACATTTCATAAGAGGTCTTTTTGATGGAGATGGTTGCATTACTATTTCAACAGTTCCTACAATAAATTTTACTTTGAATAAAGAAGATTGTTACTATCTTTCCAAGTATTTTTATAATAATTTAGATGTTAAATTAAAGCAAAAACATAAATATGCTAAAATAATGGACAAAGGTTCCTATGGTCAGATTCATTACAGTGGAAAAAATGCTAAAAAAATATTAGATTGGATGTATTCTGAATCAACAGAAGAAACAAGGCTTAGAAGAAAATATGAATTATACAAAAAGTTATGGTTGCAGAGATTGGGCGAGAAATAGTGTTCAAATGTATTCGAGGGCTTTCTTTTCACAGAAACAATTGCATGGAAAGAAAGTTCCAGATATGCACGAATTGCTTTATGGTATTGGAAAAAATTGGGCAACCGATTTGTCTGATCAAAAAAAGAATGGAACTTTCATCATTGGAGATGAAATTAATTGTTCGGTATTACCGAACTATCAATCAATCTCAGAAGTAATTGATCCCTTGCTGAGGGGAAAAGAGAAAGAAGATGTTACTACAGAAACTTTATGAAAGAGGGCTTGTTCAGCCCCCAAAATTTCTTATTAGCAATATTCACTATATGACTATCATGGGTTCTTTAGCCTATGGTGTTTCTAGTGATAATTCAGATTTTGATGTTTATGGTTTTTGCATTCCTCCAAAGGAATTGATCTTTCCACATATCTCTGGAGAGATTCCAGGTTTTGGAAGGCAAATTCAAAGATTTGAACAGTGGCAACAACATCATATTTTTGATCCTTCCGAAAACGCTGGAAAGGGTCGTGAATATGACTTTTCTATTTATGGGATTGTGAAATACTTCCAGCTTTGTATGGAAAACAATCCAAACATGATTGACAGTCTTTATACACCCCAAAGGTGTGTACTGCATTCGACTGCTGTGGGTAATCTTGTTAGAGAAAATCGAGATTTATTCTTACATAAAGGTGCATGGCATAAATTTAAAGGCTATGCATATAGTCAGTTAAATAAAATGAAATCACATAATCGTCAAGGTGCAGATGAAATAAATGATTTTGAAAAAAATCACAACATTTCACCAGATACAAGAATAGAAGAAATTGAAGAAGAAATAAAAAGGAGAAAGTTGGATTTGGTTTGAACTGTGTTTTAGATATAAAAGTTGGAGGTGTAGTATGTCTAAAACAATTGGAAGTAAAAAAAGAATATATAATAAATTTAATCTTTCAAAAGAAATACTTAAAAAAGAATATAAAAAAATTGGTAATTGTAAAAAAATAGGAGAAAAATATGGATATTCTGAAACAACAATAAGAAAGTGGATGAGAAAATTCAATATTTCTTTTAGAAAAACTTGGGATAGAGGTGGACACAATATATTTCCAATTAAAGGAAAACGTTTTGGAAAATTAGTTGTTTTAGAAAAACAAGAAAGAAGAGAGTTTGACAATACGGAAGCAAAATGGATTTGTCAATGTGATTGTGGAAATAAAATTATTACAGGAAGTAATAGATTAAGAAAGGGGTTGACTAAAAGTTGTGGATGTTTAAGGTCTGATAGATTGACATATAATTCTGTTGGAGACCTTTCTCATGCATATTGGTCAAGAATAGTTAAAGGTGCAAAAATTAGATCTTTAGATTTTGATATTACACCAGAATACTGTTGGGATTTATTTGTAAGACAAAATAAAAAATGTGCATTGACAGGAGAAGATATATTTTTATTAAATCCTTATTCATCTCAACAAACAGCATCACTTGATCGAATTGATTCTTCAAAAGGTTATACAAAGAAAAACATTCAGTGGGTTCACAAAGCAATTAATAGATTAAAAAACAGTTTGTCAGAATCTGAATTAATTGATTGGAGTAAAAAAATTCATGAGTTTCAAAACAGTAAAAGATCTAACGGATGAAGAGCTTATTCAATATTATAATATTGCAAAAAGATATAAAAGAGCTTTTGATATTAAATCATTTAAATATGACAGGAAGTTCGCTTATCATGTTGTACGGCTTCTAAACGAAGTTGAACAAATCCTTATTGAAGGTACTCTTGATTTGGAGAGGAATAGAGAACAACTCAAATCTATTCGTAGAGGAGATTGGACTCTTGAACAGATCACTGAATACTTCGAGAGTAAAGAAAAAACTCTTGAAGATTTGTATGCAAAGAGTGATTTACCGCATTCTCCAGATGAAGAAAAAATTAAACAACTTCTTTTACAATGTATTGAGATGCATTATGGTAAACTTGATGCAAATACTCTAGTAAGAGTTGATGAAGCTTCTCAAAAGCTTAAACGTATTAAAGAAATACTAGAGTCATAAAATGGGTATTAGAGTAAGTAAAAGAATAGGATGGGGTTTGTGTGATCTTCAAACTGATGAAGATGGTAAAATTATTGATTCAAGAATAAATAAAGAAGGATATATTTTTGATAAGTATGATGAAAGATATTCAATAGAAGGCTATTTTCAATTACTTGAAAAAGTATATCAAGATAGTAAAGAAGATCAAAAAAAATTTGATATTATTCTAGACTATTCTATGATGGATGAAATGAAGAAAAGTAAAGTGCAATTATATGATTGTATTCGTCATAACTCAGAATTTGGGTTGGCTAATATTCTTCATTTTGTACCTCCTATTCATGTTGGTCGATGGACTAGACATGACGATCAAATAGATTATTATGAAGAAACAATTAATCATGAACAACATCCAAGGTTTCAATTATTAAATAGAACAATCTATCCATATGATCATTATATAGATATTGAAAGTTTAGATAAAGATGGATTTCCAACAAAAATTCATTTTTGGAATAGACTTCAAATGTTTCAAACTATTTTTGAGAAAGATGTAATCAATAATAATGAAATAAAAAAATTAGAAGAAGTTTTTGGATTTGCTACTAGAGAAGAATTCGAACGTCGTATTATTCCAGCGATTCCAAATGGTTTAATTTTATTTCTTAAATATGCTAAAATTTTTACAGATGATAAATTTATTTTTGATCTTAGACCAATGATTTATGTCTATTGGGGTTGAAAATAGAATGTAGTGTCGTACTATTATAAAAGTAAATTATTAGATTGGAAGTTATATGAACGGAAAAGAAGCCTCCGCCATTCGTAAAGGGCGTATTTTAAAACACAATCAAAAAGAAAGTCCAAAAATAAGCCAAAAATTTTGGTATGTTTGGTATCGACAGGGTATCTCAACTCGTTCTAATAAAGAAGAACCGAGAATTCTGTTTCAAACTTGTTGTACAACAAAAGAATCTGCTGAAGAACAAAAGGCCAAGCTGAAAGATTCTGGCCTTTTTAGAGATTGTGAATTAGGTATTTTAAGTTTTGATGCAGATATTAGAAATTTTCATTACAGAAAAGAAATAACTTCAAAAGATAAGGCTGGTTTAAAAGTTTTAGAACTTAGAAATTTTATTGTTGCGGATACAGAAACTACTGGTTTTGCAAAGTGGGATCAAGTTATAGATTTAGCAGCAGTTAAAGTAGTAGATAATAAAATTGTTGATAAGTTTCAAAGATACATTATTCCTACTTGTAAACTGAAACCAGATTCTATTAAAGTACATGGACTTACACTAGAATTTCTTCAAAAAAATGGTATACCAGCAAAACAAGCTTTTAGTGAATTTAAAACATTCATTAAAAATGGAGGACCATTTGTTGGTCATAATATTGCCTTTGATAAAAGAATGATAGAAAGTCATTCCAATAAAGTTCGGGTTCCTATTATTGTTGATATTGGATTTGATACTCAAAAAATAGCAGAGAAACTTCTTCATTTACCTGATTATAAACTGGCCAATATAGTTGATCTTTTTGATTTAAGAGGTGAACTTCAAGCTCACAGTGCTTTGGATGATGTTATAGGCACATTCAAAGTAGCAGATATTATGCGTGAGGTATATAAAGGTGCATGAATTGTCCTGATAAAATACAAGATTATGGATTACCTATTTTTTATGATATTTATTTGACAGATGGAACAAGTTGTAAGGCTAGATTTGATCCTCACAGAAATGCCTGGATAACACAAGGTAAAAATATTAAAATTTCTACTTTGCAGGTAGTTAAGTGGGAGAAATCTGGCCAAGTTACTTGACTCTAAAATGTAAGCCTCTATAATGTGTCAAGATCTCTGGAGGCAAACAATGATAGAAGCTGGCTTTATAGAAGGCATTCCTGCTCATTACACAAGAAATGGAAAACCAATTTGGTATGAAATTCTTTTAAAGAATGGAGAAGTTAGAACGGCTTTTCCTTCTGCTGAAACAAGGAATGAAATACTAATTGATTGGGTAGTAGCATCATCTCGGACTGAAATAATTTCCGATGAACAAGTCTCTGGTTGGAAAATGATCACTTAGGAGTAAAGATCTCAATGTCTTACAAGGCAATCGTTACAAGAATCACGAATATTGAACCGCATCCAAATGCGGATAGACTTCGTGTAACAAAAATCGCAGGATATAATGTCATTATTGGGTTAAATACTCAAATTAATGATCGTGTAATCCTCTTTCCTCCTGATGGTCAGCTTTCTGAGATTTATGCAGAAAAGAACGACCTTGTTGGTTATGTTGATGAAGCAACTGGTGAACGTAAAGGTGGTTACTTCGACAAGAACCGTCGAGTAAAAGCAACTAGACTTCGTTCAATGAAGTCTGAAGCATATGTTGCTTCTATTGATTCACTTTTCTTTACTGGTGTGGATTTGACTTCACTCAAAGATGGTTTTGAATTCGATGAAATTAATGGGTTCAAAATCTGTGAGAAGTATTATACACCTGCCACAAGAAAGGCAATGGCTTCTGGCAAAAAACTTCGGAAAGATAATGAACATTTCCGTAAGCATATTGACACTAATCAGTATCGCATTCGCAAGGGCGATATTCAGAAAGGTGCGCTGATTTTTATCAGCCAGAAGCTTCATGGTACTTCTGCTCGTGGTGGTTTTGTTCTGGATACCAAGAAGATTCCACTTAATCTTTTTGCGAAGATGTGGAATGCAACAGCAGGAAAATTCTTTGGTTTTTTAAAACCAAAAGAGTTTACGGATTTCGATAGGCTTATCGGAACTCGTAATGTGATTCTTGATAATCCAGATTCAGAAAAGGGTTTCTACAGAAACGCTGGATCAACGGAAGAATTTCGCTTTAAGGCTTTTGATTCTTTCAAAGACCTTCTTCGTAAAGGCGAGATTGTTTATTCAGAACTCGTTGGATTTGTGGATGAGCGACTTCCAATCATGCCCTTTGTTACTACTTCAAAAAGTAGCAATAAAGAGTTGGTGAAAAAGTACGGAAAAGAAATGCGTTATCTTTATAACTGTGTTCCTGGTCAGTGTGATCAGTACGTTTACAGAATTACTCAAACTTCTGATGACGGACATCCAACTGAACTTTCTTATTACCAAATGGTAAGAAGAGCAAAAGAACTCGGTTTGAAGACTCCGCCACTTATGAGAGATCCGTTTGTTTTCGATGGTGATTTCGAAAAGCTTGATGAAATCGTTGAAACACTTACGGAAGGTCCAGACATCATTGATGATTCTCATATCAGAGAAGGTGTCGTAATTCGTGCCGAAAACCCCGATGGAACGACTGTATTTCTAAAGTCTAAGTCATTCGACTTCCTTGTTTTGGAAGGTGTGGCAAAAGACAATGCAGATTACGTCGATCTTGAAGAAGTCTCCTAAACATGAGGATGCCCTTTTGGGCATCCTCTAATTTCTCTAAGGAAAAGAATATGAGAAAAGGAAATTTTAAATTAGGTTATATTCGAGACTATTCTGGTTATGTTGACTTCCTAATGGAAGTTAAGAAAGAATTTTATAATGACAATGATGACAATGAAGATTTTTATAATCTTTTGGAGCTTAGTCATTCTGAAATAGAATCTGATATGGAACATCAGGATGATGACAATTGGTTGCCAGATGACGTTTTGAAAAAATGGTTCTTAAAATTTGCTCAAGATGCCAAAGATCAAGCAACTCATGATGACATAAAAGTTTTCCCTGATGATATCTTTTATCCAGTGTATGTATGTTTTTATTGGGATGAAGATGAAGATACTCATCATATTATTTGGTATAAAGAACAAGAAGTTAAGAAATATTAAAGGATAAAATTTATGAGAGAAGACATGGCAGATGAGGTATGGGACAATAAAGCGTTGGCCCATCATCCTCATGATCGTTGGGTAACTTCTGATGGAACTACCTTTTATCCATCGGCAATAACTGTAGATAAAGTTCCTCCAGGCATGTATCGTGTACGATTCAACATGTCTATGGGACTGCCTTTTTTTGAAAGGCTTAAAATTAATACCGAAGATCTTATTCAATTTCCTGGAACAAATTCAGAAACAATTATAAGAGAAATTCAAGATTTTTGGGAAAGAAAAGAACTTTTTGAGCAATATGAAGTTGCTTATAAAAGAGGAATCTTTCTTTATGGTCCACCAGGATCTGGTAAGAGTTGTATCATTAGACTTGTTGTTGCAGATCTTGTAAAAAATAGGGGTGGCGTTTGTCTTATTATGGGCGACCCTGAAACTTTCATGACTGGTCTTCGTAAATTTCGTGAGATACAGCCAGAGACTCCTGTTGTTGTTCTTCTTGAAGATATTGATGAAATCTTGAGAAGATACAACGAATCTGAAGTTCTTAATATTTTGGATGGTTTGGAAAATGTAGATAATACTGTTTTCCTCGCAACAACCAACTATCCAAAACGTTTGGGGGCTAGAATCATCAATCGTCCAAGTCGTTTTGATAAGAGATTTCTTATTGACTTTCCTACAATTGAAGCAAGAGAGATTTACCTTAAAAATCTTGCTAAAAGAGGAAATGTTCAAATCAACATTAAGAAATGGGCAAAGGATACTGAAAAATTCACTTTTGCTCATCTTAAGGAACTGTTTGTTGCAGTTGTTATTCTTGATAACGACTACGAAACATCCCTTGAGAGTCTTAAGAAAATGAGAATCATTCCTGAAGATCCTGAAGAGTTTGATGAAGTTGATTCTTCTGATCCAGATGATGATTGTGATGAAGATGATGAGGACGAAAACAAAGAAGATCAAGAGATTCCTGAAGCAGTTGTACAAGTCGCTCAGGAACTTCTTGGAATGATCAAAACCTCTATGAAAAATAGAGAAGTTAAAGATGAAGAATAATTGCGGGGCTTTGGAGAGTCCATCCTTTCCAAGCCCTGATAATTTCTTTTTTTACTTTCAATAATATAGGAGAATGAGATGCAATTTTATATACCATCAATTGGTGATCAAATTAGACTCCTTGAAGGCTGGCGTTTTAGATTATTTGCAGAATATAGAAACTCTGCTTTTGCTGCTGCCATTTTTGGATATGGAGTAGATGGTGTCGCTCAAAATGAAAAGAAAAGAGATTTTTTAACAGATTTACAGTCTGCTCAATTCAAACTTGATAAGTTAAAAAGCAAATCTCTTGTTCCAACTGCTCAAGGCTCTCCTCAATTTAGGGATATATGGGGAGCCAACGGAGATTTTTTAATTGTAACTCTTCCGAAGGGATTGATTCTTACTGTAGATAGAATCTATATCCGAAAAGGTAAAGAAGATTTTGATTCAATTACATTTAATGTTCCCAAGAAAACATCAAATGTAGAAGGTCTTAATGGAAGGTTTTGGGCAAAACTTTCTGATGTGAATAGATTGCAATTTGAAAAGTTTATTCCAGGCAAACAGTCTTGGATTAGCTCTGTTGATGAAGAGTATGATGAATTTGATTTAGTTGAAATATGAAAATAAGTTATGGAGATAAGTCCGCAGAAGTCCATCTAATAAAATCAGATATTGATATTGGAAATTGGACTGTTAGTTTTGATTTTTCTGTTTTAGCTTCAAACCCTGAAGAGGCAGCAAAACTAATAGATATTCTTAAAATAGAATATGAAAATTTAATAAATCCTTCTCCAATTTCTGTAAACCAAATAGAACAAGAAATAGAAATTGAAGATTATTTTAAATTTATTGAAATATGATTACATTTAATGAAAATCAAAGAGTACATTTTGGATCAGATCTCTTAGATCTAAAGATGACTTATGAAAAGCCTTTGTTTGTTACTCACAAACCAAGAGGGCTTTGGTATGGATTTGGAGATTCATGGATTTCTTGGTGTTTCCGAGAAGGTTGTAATAGTTTTGTCAATAAAAGAAATAGTATTCATGAATTGAATATTGATTTAGAACAAATATTAGTAATTGATAGTAAAGAAAAACTTATAGAATTTTCAAACAAGTACGGAACTTCTATTTTAGGAAGAAAAAGTTTCAAAGGATTTAAAGAAAGTGTTGATTGGGCAGAAGTTATGTCTCAATACAAAGGGATTGAAATCTCACCATATTACCCTTCTTTTGATCTAGGTAATGACTTCTTCTGGTATTTTGGATGGGATTGCGCATCTGGATGTTTGTGGGATTTATCTTGTCTAAAAGAGGAACCAAAATTATTATACAGTAAAGCCGATCAAACAGGATGGGATTACAATGAAGTTGAAAAAGAGTAGAACCTGGTGTTTAAAAGAGAAGAAAAGGTTTTATACTGAATTTATTCCCAAATATAGTAAAGCAAGATTGGATTTCTCTTTCTTTGGTGAGATTATTAGACCTTTAAAAAAGTATAAGAGATTTAAAGTCGTAAGATGTCCAGATTGTAATCGTCGTTTAACTGTTTCTTCAGAATATGATATGGATGGTTTTGAAATATATTATTATATACCACCGCATAAAAAAAGATCATGAAATATAGTGCTTATCATAATTACAGTATGCATAAAAACTTAATAATGTTTTTGTTGGAAAAAACTCCAACTAAATATTTTGATAAAAATGGTTATAATATATGTTTTGGTGATACAGTTAAAGTTCCTGTATTGAGGGCTAGTGAATGTAAGAAAATTAGAAACAAAAATCATGGTCTTTTTTATTTAAATGGTATTGTTGTACCAGAAAATATTGGTACTAAAAATTATGAACCACAAATAATGTTTTGGTCAGAGGATGTATCTAAATTAACAAATCCAATTAGACCAGAGATATTCTCTCAACATCTTTTTTATGCTGAAGAATTGTCATGGAAAGAAGTTGAAATTACAAACAATAAGACGGAATTGTTGAGTAGACAAAATAATTTTGAAGATACTTTAGATTTTATAGAGATTTAAAATGGAAAGACCAGATTGGCACACATATTTTATGTCAATTGCTTTTGTTGTAGCACAACGAAGTATTGATACAAGTACTAAAGTTGGATGTGTAGTTGTTAATAAAGAAAATAGTATATTGACAACGGGTTATAATGGGCCTCCTAGAGGAATGAAGGATATAAACATTCCAACTACTCGTCCAGAAAAGTATTCCTATATGTCTCATGCCGAAATTAATGCGATAGCAAATGCAGCAAGACATGGAATTAGTTTGAGAGATTCTGTATTTTATGTAACAACTCCGCCTTGTGATGTTTGTTTTAGATCAATAATTAACTGTGGGGCTGAGAAAGTTATATATGGTCCAATTCCAACTGGTCAAGATCATCGTTATAATTTTGATACAACAATCAGGATGATGAAAGAGTCTGGAATCTCTCTTGTCTCTTTTGAGAGTCTTCATCCAGAGAATCCACTTGGTTTTATAGAAGTTTTAGAATCAATACCTCCATACCTTAAGAAAAAGATCGAAAAATAAACTGGCCAATTTGCTTGACAAGTGAATTAGTTTGGCCTAAACTGGTTCAAACCAGTGGGAGAGGTATCTTATGCCGAAACAATCTTTGGAAGATATGGTTGCCTCAAAAATGGGGCGAATGGCTTTAAGTCTCTTCAAAAATGATGAAGAGTTTAAAGCTGCAAAAGATGCAGAAGACATTTGTAATCTTTTGAAGAAACGTTCTAATGGTGATGTCCAAACGACACCACAAACAGTTCTTCGTATGATTAACAACTGGATTGCTAGTAATAAATGTAAGGCTTCTGATTTTGCAGAGATATTAAAAGCTTCAAAGAAAGGAACTGGACGTAAAGGTAAAATTAGTTTCCGTGAAGAGTTAGAAACTTATTATAAGAAAGATATTTGGAAAGTATTTGGAGAGAAACTGAGCGGTTGTAAGGATATCGCACAGGCTTTGTCTGTCTTGTCTCATGATTCAAATGGCAAGATTAAAACCAGTGAACAAACATTTCGCAAGACAGTTGAAGCTGGAATTGAAGCAAATGAAATTCCAAAAGATGCTTCCTGGATTTCTATTGTACCAAAAAAACGTCGTAGAAGGACTGCTGAAGAAAAAGCTAAAGAAAGTTCTTCTGTTGAGTCAGACAATCTAGTCAATGCAAAGGTCCATTGCAAAAAATGTGGATTCACAGGTCAAAAGGTAGTCGCTATATATAACAAGCATTGTGGTACTGCGCTTAAAGCACAACGCTGTGCTAAGTGTCAGTCGTGGGCAAGTGGTATTCTTACGTTTGAAGCATATGGCAAAGTTGTCAGTAAAACATGTACAACAGATCCTGATGGTTGTGTTGGTGAGGATTTCATTGATGAGAATTGGAATATTATTCCAAATCCTTTCATGGAATCTCCATCAAAAGAACAATTAGATAAAATGAAAAAGAGGAAGGTTATGTAGTGATAGAGAGAGCGCCTATTTTATTAGAGGATATAACTAGAGCAATAAATAGTTTCGAAGATCAAAAAAATATTATAGATGCTATTTTTTCAGAAATAGATTTTGTAATGAACTCTATTCCTGAATCTTTAATTAAAGATGATAGAGCATTAACTTTTCTTGCAGCATACTATTCGAATAAAACAGGCTCTAATACATTCTTAACCATTATCTTAGCTCTTTCATCTTTTTTAGGTGAAGATGAAGTTGATTTGTTATTAAAAGAGTTAGTTTTTTTAAATAGCGAAGATCTTTTAATAATAGAAGACACTATTAAAAATTTTAGAGATAATAATTTTTTATATAACAAGTTTTGTGAATGTGTTCAAGATGCAAAAAATTTGTGCTATAAAATTAATTTAAACAATAATAATTTTTCCACTAAAGTAGGTAAAGAGTTTTCTATATTCTACCTATTGTCTATTGTATTTGGAAAAGAGAAGTTTGATTCAAATACTAAAATTTTAAAAGATTGTTGTATACTAACAAAATTTAAAGATATAAAAAGAAATTCTGTAAATATTAATGTTGGTAATTTGGTATTTATGGAAGAAAGATCTGTCTTTAGTGATAGGTCATTGTTTAAACCTTTAATACCAAAATCTTTAATGTTAGAAATTAGTGATTTGAGCAAGTTCTCCAAATCAGCAGAAGATGCTGTTTTACTTTATTTTGAAGTATCTATTTCAGAAATAGAAAACTGGGAGATAGAGAATGATTGGAAGGTTTTGTCATTCAAACAGAGGATAAATATTCAAAATATAAAAAGGATAAAGTATGTTGGAGATCTAAGTTTCAAAACAAAGCATATTGAAAATTTCGAGAATATAAATCTTCCGTTTGATCTTTCTATCTATGATTTAAGTAATACTAAGATTATTTTTCCTTTTTATAACACTATAGAAAGACTTGAAAAAATTTCAACCATCAAGCCCAACATAAAACCTGCTTTAAATACTTTAGATAAGGTTTTAGATATTGAGAGGGAATGTATAGTTAGATTTACAAAAATATCTATTTTAAAAACGTTCAAAGGTTTTGGTAATATAATTAACATATGTCATCAAGGAACATTTGAACCTTTCTTTTTCTTTGGAGAATTAAACTTACAAAAAATTCCTTCCGTATTCTCAGTTGGTATTCATGATGGAAGAAATTGGATAAATAATGACTTTAATATAAGTAAATTCTATTTAAAAGAAATGTCTGATTTCTGTTTAGACTTGATAGTTCAGAAACATGAAATTTCCTTATTTATAAAACCTTTTGATAAAAACAATTTTAATCCTATAATGATTAAAAGTGAAAAATTAAAAACAAATCATGACTTTACCAAAAGCACTCTTTACCTTGGTTCGGCCAATAAAAATTATCGTTCATCAATAATGGATGTTGATGAGGTCTTTATGTATCATACCCCTCAAAATATAGGTGATTATTTAACTTCAGAAGTTTGTTAAATTATGATAAATACTTTTTTTAAACTGCAAAAAATTAAAAAACTTTTAACTTCTATAGAATTTGAAGTAGAAAATCCTAGATTTTCGATCTGTAAAAAAATTCTTTTATTGAGAGAATTTTTGTTATCAGCAAAAGTCACACAGGCCCTTTTATTTGGTGGCTTTGTGAGAGACTATCTTTATTACAGAAGTTGGTATGTACTTAGAAACCTTTATACAAAAGATAGCGGCGATTTCGATATTAGTATTGATGAAAAAGATTTTTATAAGTTAAAAGCATATTGCAAGTCTGTTAATACTGATAAAAATTATGGATTTGTAATAAAGTATGAAGATGATTCTAAAATTAGTTTATATTTTTATGATTTGGAGATGAAAGTAGATTTTTGTACATTTCATCCTAGTGAAACACATTTTTCTTGTTGTACAATGTCTTATGATATTATAAAATTAAAATTTCCTATTTCCATAATTAAAAACAAATGGAATATAGATGCTATTTATAACTTTTGTATAGGAAAAAAGATAGTAGCAAATTTTAATAAGACCAAACCACAAGAAATTTTTACCTTTGATTATTATTCTGATTTATTATCCTTTTCCGAAAAATATAATTTAAAAATTGAAAAAGAAACATTAGAAGATTTTAAATATCTTGATCATTTTTTGAGCGAAAAAAAGAACTATGCATATCTACCAAAAGAAGTAAATAGATTACTCTCAAACAAAAGAAAAAGAAATTTTGTAGTTAATAATTTTCAAAAAATAAAAGATTTCTACAGTCTTATTGGTTGTTACAATATAGTAGATTATTTTTCTGAGATAGAGAATACTTTAAACCTTTCAACTTTAAAGAAGGAAAAAATAAAAATATTAGAAGACTCAGTATTAGAATATTCTTTAAATACAAAGTATTGTATTAATGATTATGACGCTTTTAATATTTGTAAAAATGAAGATTTAGCAAACTCTATTTACTTTTATGTTTCTTTTAGGGGTGTTTTTTCTAACAATTTAGAAATCGGATTTCATGATGGTACTGACTGGAGAACAAAGCATTTTTTTATTCTGAGATCTGAAGAAATAAAATTCAATATTACCAATAATATTATTAAAGTATTTATAGATGAAAATGAAATATTTTCACATAGCTTATATGTTAATTCTTTTCTTGTAAATTATGATATTAAAAGAAACAACGATTATGGGGTTTTGAAATGTTTATAAAGAAAACACATAAAATTTACTACAGTCTAAATGAAGTAATTGAAAAATTTAGAGAAGTTCAACCAAATAAGTTTACTGACATTGGTTGTGGTGTGTGCTTTATAAAATTTAAGGAAGATCTAGACGTAAGTAAGGTTGAAAAATTTTTAAAATACTATTGTATAGAGAACTCATGGAGCCCAGACCTTCCTTTAGAAACATTTTTTAAATATTTTAATGGAGATAAAGAGGACATTGAATTTTCAAACTTTATAGTAGATCAGTATAGTAAGTTTGGTTCTATTTCTGGTGGAAATCATTTTATTGAATATGGTAGAACAAGTGATAATCAAAACTATTTCATTATTCATTCTGGAAATAATGGAATATATGAATATCTATATAAAAGATTTGGATCTTCAAAAGCAATCTTTATAAGTAAATTAATTGCCATTGAAAATAGAAAAGAAATAATGAACAAATTAATATATATCTTTAAAATAAGAAATATAGAAAAAAAATTTGATCAAGTTCATTATAATGCAATTAAAGTTGACAGTAATAGTGATTATAGACTTTTAAGAGGTGTTAGTAGAGCAGACGAATCTAATGGAAATATATTTTTAAATGGTCCTTGGAAAAAATCACTTTTAATTTATCCTAACAAAAATGCCGAATATGTATCACATGGATTCGAAGAAATCGTTTTTGGTGAGGTCAATTATAAGAATAAAAAGAATTATTTCAATAAAAATTATTTTAGAGAATATAAAGAAATTCCTATTTATGAAGAAATTAAAAGCTATTTAGAATTAAACCCTCTTGTTATTTCAAGACCTATAGGAATCTTTTAAATGAAGACTTTAATTGTTATTTTAGGAATGCCTGGTTCTGGTAAAACAAAATTGATAAACAAATTGTTTGATCAAAATGTAAATCATGAAGGCTTTTTAAATAAAAGCTTTTTAATGATTGAAACAGAAAAATATACTGTAATAGAACACACTGGATTTAATGCAAAAGCAAGACATTTTATTCAAAGTTATGATGGCCCTGTAATTCAAATTTTAGTAGATAAGCCTATTCTAAAATGTTTGTATAGTATTTTTTCTGATCTTTTTAAATTTAAAAGAAGTCTTTCTTCAACACTATCCAGAGTTAAATGTTTAATTTTTTACAAAATAAATGAAAAATATCTAGAATCTGAACAAAAGGCAATAAGGGTAATCTTTAATGATAATTTTAAACCCTAAAAAATTTAGCTTTGAAATAAATAATTTTACTGATATTCTACACCTTACTGAAGGTGAAGTTATTACCTTTTTTAATTCTAAAAAAGAAGTTATTGCGCACTTGTCTAAAGTACGAAACGGATGTTATAAAGAATACGCTTATTCATTTAACTTGGGAACAAAGGGTAGATGGAGTAAAAACACTTGCTTCTTTAAAGCAGAGAGTAATATTGAATTTGAGATATTAGATAAGAATTGTATTTCAATTAATGGAAACAAAATAATATCAAAATTCTTTATAGATAACTTTAAAGAAGAGGTTTATGTTGTAATTGGAAAAAGAAAAGAATTAGAATTTAAAGGGAACGATCTTAGCATTCATATCGATATCAATAATTTTTTATATGAAAAATTAGAAAATTATGAAGATTTAGAAAATAAAAAATATCAGTTTGACTTTGGATTTGCGGCAGGAGTTGGAGATATTATTTGGGGATTGTGTAATAAAAAACATAATCTCTTTTTGTCAAATATGACATCAACAAAAAGAGGTAGAGATGCTGTTTTAGAATTTTATTCAGACATATACCATCTTGATATGGGCTATCTAAAACAACAGTATTATGATTTTAAAAGATTTTATACCATTTTAAGTGAAGGCATAGAGTTAGATCCTGATCTAGAAATTAATTTTTGTGGACAAAATGTTAGATTAGAGGCTGGAATACCCTTCACTAATGAAGAAATAAAAAAAATAAGATTTCATTTAGAGTCAAGTAATTTTATAAAAATATTAGATTTTAATCATGATGCTGTTGAAGTAAGAACTGGTGGAATCTTAGCAAATGTACTTTCAAATTTAGGTTATAAATCTATTCAAATAGGCGAGTATTCTAATTTTGATACAATCAATAAAGAGAATTATATTGATACAAAAGACAACGTTGTTGATGCATATAGGACATTAAATTCAGCAAGATTTGTTTATGGTGAAGCATGTGGTTTCAATATATATGCTAGTCTTCTTGGAATTGATAATTTTGGTGTTTTGTATAGTGGTTTAGGCGGATTATCACTAACACTAGGGGACTTTAACCACATAAAAGAAGGCAAGACAAAAATTCATGTAATAAATTTAGAAAATTCCTATAAAGATTATGGCTTGGAGGATGAAAGATTAAGAACTTCTAAAAGAATGTCCAATTATTTAAGTAATTGGAAAAACTCATATCATGAAGATGGTAATGTAATTTGTCCTGTTTGTTTCTGTAAGCAAAAAAAAGAAGATCACCTACAATATGAATGTAATTATTGTGGAGTGTTTGTAACTAAAACAAATAATAAGTTTGAATATAACGATAATTATTTAAAAATATACGATACATATCCATACGAAGAAATGAATAAGATAAGACAAACATTCATAACAAATGGAAAAACTATTTTAGATTATGGATGTGGAAAAAGACATTTTGTAAATCATCTTTTAAATAATGGATATAACGCTTATGGATATGATGTAGTCCCAAATGAAGAGAATTTAAATTGGAGAGAATTGTTTGATAGAACTTATGATTACATTACTTTTTTCGATTCATTAGAACACATTGAAAATATTCATCAAGAGTTAATTCCACTTTTATGTTTGACAAAAAAAGTTATAATAACTATACCAAATGTAATTGAAGAAGCTACTTTAGACGATATTAAAAAATACAAACACTATAAACCTGGAGAACACATACTACACTTTAAAAGAAAAACTTTAGAAATACTTATGTCAATGCACGGTTTCTCTTTAGAAAGTATTAGTTTTATAGAAAATGATATTAGAAAATTCTCCTCAATGGGATTTAGTGTAGCTACATATATTTTTAAAGATTCAAGATCGTTTCATGTTCCATTTGAAATAAGACCCAAAATTATAAAGGATTACTTTAAATATGAGAAACACTTTGTATGAAGAATTGACAAAAGATACAAGTACTTTAGGACTATCAATTAATGAGATAGCTTATATCGTTAAATCATGGGGAGAAGACCGACAATTTGATACCCCTACTTCTTTAAAAACAAGAGAAGAAAGGATATTAATGAATGAAAAGCTTATGCTTGTAGTCACAGAAGTAGCAGAGGCATGTGAGGCTTTAAGAAAACTAGATATTGACGAAATGGAATTTGAGTTGGCCGATGTTGTAATCAGAGTTTTGAATCTGGCAGGATCGCTAGGCATTGATCTTGACAAGAGAATTGCTGATAAAATGGAAATCAATAGAGGAAGACCTATTAAGCATGGAAAAGACTGCTGAAATGCCAAATCAATACTTGTTTGAAATTACTATGGAAACTATTGATGGTAAGAATTTTTGCATTAAAGCAAATCCAGAACAAATTCGTTATTTTCCAGATAAAAAGTTAATTCGGATTTCCAATTTTGATGGCGAATATTATTCATCAAAATATAAAATAAAAGTAATTGGTTAAATGTCTACACCTTTTAAAATTAATCAAAAGGCATATATTATATCGACTGCAATAACGATTGCTAGAGACTCTTTAAATCAATACCCAGTTTTAAATGAATATTATAAACAAAATAATGGTTATGAAATGTTTCGATATTTTATTGGAATTGATTTAAAGAATAGTCATATATTAAAAGAAAAAATTTTAATCCAACCTACTTGGATTTTAAATATTTTAGAAGACACAAATGGAAAGCAGAAAGATATTAGAATTCATTTAGACAATAATTTTCCATTTTTAACAGAAAATAAAACAACAATAACACTTCAACAGATATGGGGAATTGTAGATGTTGCTTCAGTATACTCTCCAATGATAAGCTCTGATTTTATTTATCATTCAAGACTTGATGCAGAGCTTGTTATTTCTAGGTATGAATTAGGAACTGATGTAAATCCGTTCATTGAACTAAATAAAGAAAAAATAAATTCTACTGAAAATAATACTGGCCTATTGGATCTTGATTACATCAATCACATTGAGATATGTTAGTGGTGAAATTTGGCCATAGGCATAATGAAAGGTTCATAAATGATTTTTCAAAAAATAGTTGATCAAAAAGGGACTCGGGGACTACTGGTCTTTATGTGGCAGTGTTTTACAACAGTTACAAAGCGTCTTCAATCAAGTAAAGATGCTAGTTTTAAAATTCAAATGAATAAAAAGAACTTTGATGTTCTTTTGAATAACTTTCCTGAGCATTTCAGAAGGGCAAACTCTGACTATTATTTTTGGGGTCAGAAAATTGATATTGAAGATATTGAAAGTGGAAATTTAATTCGTTTTTGCAAGAACGATGCAGTATCTTCACCCTTTATGGTAGTGACACCTGCTTCACCTATTTATGTAGAGTCTTTGGCAGATCTAAATAGTAAACAAGAGACCGCTTTTAGAGCCTTTCTTAAGCAGCAAGCTCTTAGAGATGTTTCAGATGAAAGATTTAAAACTTTATATGAAAAACTTAAGGAAAAATCAAATTCCAACTCTAATGTTGGAGAAGAATCTGTTGAACAACTAATGAATGCTTTGCTTGGTATTTTTAATGATATTTCTAGCAATAAGAAAGTAAAAGATCCAGATAAAAACGCTGATTATAAAACAGCGAAAGAAATTGCCATTAGTATTTTTCCCAAAAATTTGGTGGATCAACTGGAAGCAAGTGGAAAAAGACTTAAGGACAAACTTCAGAGCACAGGAACTGATTTACTCAATCAGTTTAAACAAGAAGGAACATCAGTGCTTGAGGAGTTAAAGAAATTAGATATTGATGGCATCTTGGATTATTTGCTAAAAGACTTGGATGCTATCCTTGATCAATTTGATGGTGATCTTGATGAATTGATTCGTGTATTAGAAGAAAAGTTTCCTGAACATTTTAAGACAAACAATCAAGATAACCTTTCTGAGAAAGAGACTTTTGAACAGAAAAACAATAAATCATCTATTAAAGCATATGCTGAAAGTATGATTCCTATTGCAATTAAGCATGTAGTTTATGGTTTTGATGTTTTAGAACATAAATCAACATTATTAATTACTGTTCAGTCTAGTGAAGATGAACTTTATTTAATTAGTGATGTTAAAGTTGGAGAAGTTAAATTTACTTCTCATGGAAGAGACGTTCAAGAACTTGTCAACAACATAAATAAAAATTTAATTTCAAATTATAAAATGCTCTCTATAATAAATGCTTCTAAGGATATTCAATCTGTTGGACTCACTGATCCTGTGGCTCAACGAAAGCTTCAACAAGAGATATTTATTAATGAACAATTCCTAAGTCAATTTAAAGTTATTTATTTAACATAAGGACTTTTTATAATGGAAATAACAGAGAACATAATTGTTACTTATGCTAGAAATATAATATATGGTTATACTCCAATGTCCGTACAATCTAATTCTTTTTTAGGTTCAGTTATATCTATTAAAAAAGAATTGGATCGTCTTAAAGAATTTAACCTTGAGAGTGGAGACTCTGTTTTACCAAGGAAAAGATCAGTTGATGAAGCTATAAGAACTGCTGCAAATGTTTCTAGAGAAGATTGGAAACAGGTTACTGAATTTGTAAAAACAGATTTTAATGATTGGATAGTAATAAAAAAATGTCTTGATACTACTGAAACTTCGAGTATACTTGAATTTTTGAAATGGTGTTTAGACAATCGTTTTCATTTGTCTGACCTTAGAGTAAGAAACTATTGTTCTCTTAGGATTAATGCAAAGAAAAAAACTAAAGTTGTAATTGCGGATCTAGATGGATTTCATGTTCAAACAGCATATGGTTCATTTACAACTAGATTAATGCCAGATGTATATTCTGTAAAACTAGGAAAAGATGATCCAATTAATATTGAGCTATATAAGGATGTTGTTATAAATGAGTGAAATTAAAAAACAACTAGCAGAAGCAAAAATAGCAGAAGGCAATAAGGTACGAGAAAGAATACAAAAGACAAGTGGTTTTGTTGAATTACCAAATAGACCCCTAAGAGTGCATCCAATTGGAACTGTCAGAAATAGGGAAAAATATTTAGGTTCTGATCCATATAAAGATACTAAAAATCCAGAATGGCTAGAAATATTTTTAACTAGACATTCAAGTATTTCAATGAACACAGAATCAAATAGAAAATATTTATTTCCAGAAAAAGAAAAGATTGTTATTCAAAAATCTTATAAAAAGTATCCTCCTAAAAAAAGTAAACTTAGAAAATTTCTAGAGAATTTAATCAAACAAATTCCTTGAGGAAATTAATGAAATATATAATATCATTATTCAAAAATATTGAAGGTCGTGGATACTTTTTTAGAGATGCAGGAGATCATGTCGAAGAAATATATGATCTTGAAAAAGCAACAATATTCTCATCAAAGAAAGCAGCAGAAGAAGCTGTAAAGTCCACTAAAATGGAAGAATATTGTAAGATAGAAAAGTATGATGATCTTATAGAAGAATTTCTTAAATGGAAAGAAGCAGGAATGGTTCGTAGAACTATACCTAAGATTAATAAAAAAGTTTCAAGACCTTATAATGGAGAGGGACTTGAAGAAGTTATAGAATTTAAAAAGTATCATCATACTCATGAAGCAGAAATTACTTATGAACATTGGAAAACCTGGCCTTATTTAAGCAAATTCCTTGATAATTTTTATGATCATGAGTTTTATACAAATAGGAATTATACTGAATCTTATATGACTTTCAAGATAAAGATTGAAAGAAATAAATCAAGTTTTGAAAAATTTAAGGAAGAATTTGATAGATTAATTCCTCATGTCACATACAAAATACCTGGCGAAACAAATGATGGTATACCAGTTGAGTATTTGTGTTTTTCTATTTTTGAACATACTTGTTCAGAACATGGTATTTATAACTTTTACTTCAATACGTTTGAGGATAAACACAAGATTGTAAAAACAACATATGGTCACACTCGTGACTATTTCCAAGGCACCTTTGAAGAGTGCTACAATGAAATAAAATCCGAACTTTACTACGATTAAGGAAAATTATTATGAAATTAAATCTTAAGTGGCAACATGAAATTTGTGATACTGATTGTTATAATGAGATATTTTTCTCAACTACACATGAGTATAAAAATGCAACTATATTTGGTAGAATTCTTCCAATTCATGATGAAGAATTTAAATTCTTAGCTCAATTAAATATTGTTGTTGACAACGATGCTCTTCCAGTCGAAAGAAAGGTTAATACCTTTAAAGAGGGAATGGAGTGGGCAGAAAAGGCGGCAGCAAGAGAACTTCCTAAAATGCTTAATGAACAGCATTATGTTCTTGGTTTCATTCCTATTCATGATGAGTCTGAGCCAACAAAAAGAAAAGTCCTTCTTATTAGAAAAAATCATCCTGATTATCAAGCTGGAAAACTAAATGGCATTGGTGGAAAAGTAGAACCAGGTGAAGATCCACTAACAGCAATGGTTAGGGAATGTAAAGAAGAAGTTGTACCTAAAGAGTTTAATCCAGAAGTATTTCCGTTGGAAACTCTAGAAAATCCAGATAACTGGAATAACTTTTATAATTTTAAATTTAAAAACAAGCAAACTGGAACTACAGGAATTGTCTATTGTTTTAGAATGACAAATTTAATTCCACAGGATTCTATACAAGAAGCAATTTTAAATCCTCCTACAGAAGAAAAATTAGAAGTTCATTATTTTGATGATATAATTCTATCAACAATTAATGTAATGCCTAATCTTCCTCTGATTGTTCAGGCAATGAATTTTTATGGTTTAAATTTACCTGCAATTGAGGCTTGGGACTAATGAGAGAAGTTAAAGTTATTGAGCCTAAAGATGGTATCCCTGCTTGGATTTGGACAGGAAGTGGATATAGTGCAGGAATAATAGAAATTAAACAAAGTTTTATGGGTAGTGGAAGAATGGTTTGGCCAGGTGGTAAAGGTTTATCATGTGATATTGAAAAAACAACTTTTTATTCACATCACCCAGAAACTGGAGTTTCTGCACAAGATCAACTTCTTAAAGAATATACAAAATGTAAAAAAGAATATGAATGGTTTTATGATATTTTTGGAGACTTAGAAAGTACATAAAATGCCTCCTGAAGATAGAAGAGATTCTGAATATTCTATATGGAATGACTCATTTGGTGGTTATGGCTATGGTTTTTCAACAGACTATAGTTTAGATCATTTTGATGTTGTTCTTCCTGATTTTAGTGAACTACAAACTAGAATAAAAGAAATTGAGGAAGAACGACGCCTAAGAGCGCTTCTTGAAAATAAAAAGAAGTTTGGTGAAATTTGGATACAAAACACAACGAATAGAGTTTTGCTAGTTCCTATTCTTAATGTTGGGTTGCCAATAGCAGAACCAATTAACTTAATGGAATATACGGATGTTAATTTTCTTAAGGAAAATGCTTTAACAATTTTTGACTGGATTCAGCAACAATCTGGAGTAAGTGTTTGGTATCATAAACCAAATGAAAGACCTATTATTGGTGCTGAAAATATTAAAAATGTTGTAACTGGATTTAATCCTGAAGAAAAAGAAAATAATATTGATGATTTCACAGATTTGATTGAATTATAAAGGACAATTATATGGCTACTTTTTCTATTTCACAAGAGATTCATTTGTCGGCATTTTTACCAGACTCAAAGATGGATGCGGTTATTGTTATTAGAAGTAATAATAGAATGACTCTTGAGTCGGATTGTATGGATTATGCATTTTCTCCAAGAGATGCAGATATTCTATCAAAAATGTTTAAGAAAGCTTCAAAAATAGCAAGACATACTAACTTTCCAGAATATGAAACAATTGAAGTATGAAAAATTGGATAACAAGAGATGGTAGAACTGTTGGTTTGCAGGATATGGATTCTACCCATTTAAGAAATATACTTAACTTAATGCAGAAAACTTCTCTAAAAAAAAGAATACCAATGAATCGAGTTAGGATTGGCAAGAACTCAGATATAACTTATTTGGATATTCAAGAAGCATTAAGGTTTGCGAAGCCAGTAAATAATTCTCAAATTAATACAGAAGATTCACCAGATAGTATAATTGATATGTTGGAAATATGATAGAGTAATATGGCCAACTTACTTGATTTGGTGTGGTCACTATAAGAAAATTTATTTACTGGTGACTGAAAGGAAATCAAAAACCAATGAAAAAAAATTCTAAAAGTTTTGATATCTTTAAAAGACTTGGGTATGAGTCTGTAGAAAATCAAAAGGTTAAAACGCTTTTAGCGGGACAGTTGTTGGTTTCTATTCCTTGGTTAATTATTTGTTTTTTATTTATGTTAATCATTGAATGGTTATCACCAAACTTTTTTAACTATCCATATTTTTACTTAAACATTCAATCAATACTTTACTTCACTCCACTATTTGCTTATGCTGCTGTCATGGCAGGATTATCAACATTAAGCATTGTTTCAACAGTTAAAGATGAGGAAAATTTTGCTTTAGGAATAGGAACTTCAGTTCTTGCTGGAACTTGGGAAGAATTAGGTTTTAGATGGATATTTATTTGTACCTCAATGGCCGGTATTGTAGTTATGAACTGGTTATTAGGTACATTTTTTATTTGGTTTCTTGTTGTTTTCTTTTTTGGAATATCGCTTTTCCTACTTCTTGGTGGTGATGGATTTAAGAAGTTAATTTCAATAATACCATTTGGATTTGGGATGCTTTTCTTTCATCTTGCAGGAAAAACAGATCCTTTACTTTGGTTATATGATGTTTTCTTTCTTCCAGTAACAAATTTCTTTACTATTGGTTTCTTTGAGAACATTTTGTATGGCGACTATCCAAAATTATTTATCTTTGGTATGATTGCAGCAAATGCAAAATTTAGGGATGGACATAAGTACCAAGGACCGATTGGTATTGTAAACTCTTGGTTTGTTGGTTTTATTCTAATGTACTGTATGCTTACCTATGGTTTGTTTACTGCTATTATTCTTCATATTATTTACGATCTAGAGTTTGATATTATCAGATATGTTGGTCGTAAATTGTATGGAACAAAGGGTTATGAAGTAACTATAGAAAATGCCTAAAATAAATGTATATTATAAAGAAGAAGACAAAAAAACAACTTGGTCAGATGTTAGAGGGAATAGGTATCTTGGATATTCCATTCACTACAAGTTATATAATCTTAAAACACATTGTAGAGCAAGAGATAATAATATATTAATTACAACAGGAACTAATGATGAAAAATATTATATATTAAATCAGGTGTCTTGGAATAGTCTTGTAACTACATATGCTTGTCCAACTTCTTATTCAAAAGGAAGTTTAGAAAATGTTTTCAAAAAACAATTAAGTCAAATTATTGAAACCTTCTATAATATAAAAGATAACTTTGTAAAAATAAGTTATCTAAGGAAAGAATACAAGATAAGAATATTTTGTGCAGGGTATCACTTTTATATAGAAAGACAAGGCAAAGAATACATTACTAGTTTCCCTGCTGCTTTTAACATAGAAACAAAAACATTTCAGAGATTATATTTAGCAAAATATTATGTACTAGCAGTTATTGTCGCTTTTTTAAAGCAAGAAAACTTGTTTAATACAGAAGTTAAGTTTTCTTATAAAGAAGGTGATCTACCAGAAAGAAGCTCATATAATATTTCTAATCAAGTTATAGAAGAATTGTATCAAGAACAAATTCAATTCAGGGGAATTAATAGAGAAGAATATTTAAAAACAATTGCAGAAGAACGTGCAAAATTAAAATATGAAGAAGAAAGAGAAAGACAAAGAGTTTTGTTTGAAGAAAAAAAGAAAAAAGAAGAATTAGAAAAGAAAAGAATTAAAATGCAAGAAAAATATAAGGATGTTGATGACTCTGACATTAGGTTTATTGAATTATGATAATTAAGGATAGTGAGGTATTTAATGAATTTAGATTTCCAATAACTGAATTAAGAATTCGCATTCTTGATCCCACACCTCGGGTTGCTCATTTTTGGGTTCCAGCAAATCAGAATGAAAACTTTAATTTAAGAGAATTGGTGCCAAATCATTTAAAGAATCATTTTCCTACAATGAAATACAACAAAAATCAAGAATAAGGCCAATGCTTGATAATCATCTTAATATATAAGATCCTGCATATTGCGGGGTCTTTTTATTTTGGAGGTAAATATGGCAAAAAGAAGAAATTTTCCTGTTGAATTTGAATGGGAAAACGAGCAAAGGACTGCTAAATTTACAGATATTGCAGTACAAAGATATGATATTGAAGAAAGATCAATAATGGGCGACTTCAGTTGGAATCCTAACATACCATGTTATTATATTTATACTAAAAAATTTAATATTCTTGCGCTTACTTATAGTAGATTTAAAACCCCAAGGGTTGTTCAGCATTCAATTGCAGGATTTGAAAATAGAGTTGGTAATGAACATATTTTTTTACTATTACAAAGCACTGAAAATGAATTGGAAAACAATAAGTATGTAGTTCATGATATGTTGAATCCAAAATTATTTTTTGAAAAGAATGATTGGATATTTTCAACCAGATCTAAGTTTTTAATAAATATAGCACAAATACCGGATATAGGCTTTTCTTCTGTTGATTTTGATACTTGGAGAAAATCTGCATTATTAGATTTTTTAAATGGATATATACATCATAATAATAGGTATCTTGAGCATATCTTTAACACAAGAAGAAATAGAACTAGAAATGAAATAGGAACCGTTAGATTATTACATAGAAAAGACGATGATACAGGATATGAGGGTCATGTCTTTGGTTATAAATATTATGTTGGAAAAGCAAAAGAATCTTCTGATGCTAGAAGACAATGCCAAGGCTTCTGTTCTTCTTTGGGAATAGAAACCAATCTATTTCATAATTATGCTGCTGCCGCTATCTCTCTTGAAGAAAAACTGGCCGAATATTGGGCAGAGAACTACAAGAGATTTAGAGTATATTATAGAGACCGGGATATCTTGCGTCCTAGACTAAAAACAATTCCAGTAAATAGATTAGATCAATTGGAGATTTAAATGTTTTGTAATTCATATAATTTTTTAGATATGCCTCACTTATTGAAGCGTCGTCCAATGATGAGACATGTAAGAGGACGTAGATTTGATGAAGTTATGTCAATACAGCAGGAAGAAAGAGAAATTATAAATCAATATAAAGAAAAACTAAAAAACTTTATTCCTCTTGAAGTTAAAACAGATGCAAGTTGGGGAAACATTCAAAGTAAATGGATGGAAGACCTAAGAAGGCGAGGCCGTGGTCCCAGAATTAATCCAAGGGACATTACACGCATTAGACAAGAGCTAGATGCCTATGTGACACTTTATCAATCCAATAAGCTTCTTAAACTCTATATGCTTGCAGAGAAGATAGAGAAGAGGCAGTTAGGGTCTTTAGCTCCCTCAGAGCCCTTAAAGCCCCCAAGACGTTCGAGAGGGCTTCAGAATACCCTTCCAAGCCCCAATCCCTTCGATTCTCAAATCATTTTCTATGAGGATTTTCAAGAGATGACACAATTCTCTCCACCGCCTCCACAGAATTTATGAGGAGATATTGGGAGAAGATAAATGCATTCTTTTGATTTTCCAAATCCTAAAAATCATGCTTTCTTCTACTTTGAAGAAATACCAATATACTATGATGAATATCAAGATGATGAGCCTGATGATCCTTTGGATTTTTTAGTTCATGAAATATTTGATTATAAGTTTTCCATTAGAAAATATGAACAGAAATTATTTTTAGATGATTCTATGGTTAATGGAAAATTAGTAGAATACTTTGATTGGGCAAGAGAAAAATATCAAGAAATAGTAGATTCAAAACAATATAGTTATGCTCTACATGCAGCAGAACTATTGTTTGACTATATCCCAAGTAGTTTTTGGCTTAAAGAAATTGATAAATATAAGTAAACAATTTGATTTTCCTGATCCTGAAGCTTTAGAAGTAGAAGCTGATGGCGAAATAAAAAGGGTTTTTGAAGATGGTAGTATTGTTTGGACAAAAGATGGACATAGACATCGAGGATTTGATTTGCCCGCATTTATTTCAAGTGATGGAAGTAAATATTGGTATAAAAATGGATGTATAAGTAGAGATTGTGGACCGGCTGTTATTCTTTTTACTGGAGAACAAATTTTTTATAAAAACGGAAAGATAATATAATGATTATAAAAGAAGAAGATTTAATTTCATATTTTAAATATCCCGAAAATTGCAATAGTAATCTGTTCATTAAGATTTCTAATTTATCACAAAAGGATAGAGAAAAGTTGCAAAGTTATTGGAATAATTTATGGGGAAATTTTTTTAATGTCTGAGAATATAAATAATTTTGAATTCCCCAATAGAGCTAATTTTACTACTGATATTGATGAGATTGATGTTATGAAATTAATGAATGCTTGGCGAAGAGGAGAAGTCCCAACAGAAACCGTTAAGCTTTGGATTGGTGTATCAAATGAAGAAGAGTCCAGGCAACTTGAAAGAGAAATAGAAGATGATTATAATCAAGGTTTAATTATTAATTATAGATTAAAAGAAAATTCTCATAGAGATATAAATCTTAGGTTTTTAGAAGATGAATAAGTTTGAATTTCCAAATATATATAATTTTCTTCCTGAAGAATTTGGTTTTCTTAACTATAGATTTATGCTTTCTGAAAATCTAGAAACAAATGAAGAAAAGATAAATAGGATTAGAGAAATTTTAGATAGACATTGTTTGGATTTAAGGAGAGTACTTAAAGAACATATAAATCTTAATCTTGAAGAAAAGATACAATGGATTGAAGAAGCATATTATACTGCCGAGATAGGTTATCTTTTAAGCGGAGATCCAAAATATTATAAAAAATCAAAATACTTTGAGTTACTACTTAAAGTATATAAAAATCCAGAAATGAAAAAAATGGAATTAAGAACAAGGCTAGAAGCTAAAAGACAAAAATCTATTGACAGAAAAACAGTTCAACAAATTATATCTAATGGGGATAGTTATTTATTAAATGATAATGAACGAATGGGATTTTCCTGATGCAGAAAATTATTTACATAAAGTTGAACATTTGATGGGCACTCAATACCAAGACTCAGATTGGATTGAGGGAGTTAGAATTGTTCTAAATAGAAATAAAAAACATAAATCAAAAGAAGAACATCAAGAGTTTGTTAAAAAAGTACTTATTATAGTTAATAAAGCATATGATAATACAGGAGCAAAAAGATATAGAGATTTTATTAGAGAAATAGAAAATGCATATAATATCAAAGTTTAACTTTCCAGATCCACATGACTTTTTACCTGATCATCTTTTTATAAAAGATAAAGATGATATTTTAGTTTCACCATTTGAAGAAAGATGGTGTAATGTTATGAACTGGGCATTAAAAGTAGAGCCTAAAACCGAAATAAAATATAAATACATAAAAATTCTAAAAGAAGCTTTTGAAATCACAGAATGTGATCATATAAGAAATTTCTTATTAAGAAGAGATATAGAATTGCTTGTAGGTAGATTTAAATATTTTGAAGAGTATGGCCCTTATGTTAGATAAAATAAAAATAGATGAGAGCCTTCGATTTCCTGATCCAAAAAACTTTCATTTGGAAGCTTCTACATTTGGGGGTGTAAATTATTTGAATCCAAAATGGGCGGACAAAGCTTTTCAGTATTTCAAAGAATCTCTCCCAAAAACAAATATGGCTATACTTTTAAAAAGTAATATTTTGAGAGAACTTACTATAGCATATGACAATACTGGTGATTTAAAATTAAAAAAAATAATAAAAGAAGTTGAAAATACCAGTGTAGTAATTTAAGGAAAGCAAAATGAAAAACAAATCAAAAAATCTTCTGATTCTAGAAAATGGTTTTGAAATTCCATATTTCAAAAATCATTATACTTACCCAGCAACAAAGGGTAATAATTGTGAAAAATATATTAAAGAAATATCTAACTTTTCAAATGATAGTTTAGAAAAACTTACAAAAGAAAATGTAGAGGAAGCTCAAGAAATAATTACTAAAGCAGAAGAAGCTTTACAAAATTGGAAAGAATTCGAAGACTTTGAAAGTAATGAAATTATAGAAGTTAGAGATCTGGAAAAAGAACTTGAAAAATTAGAACATATGACTGTCTTTGATTTACATTTTCAATTATCAAGAAGCTATAAACAAGTTAGTCGTGTTTTCGATTTGTTTGATGATTTGTTTATAGTGTGCCATACTCATAAAGAATTATTAGATTGTTTTAAAAAAATAGAAAATCTTTATAAAGTTTTAAATCAAAAATTAGAAAATGGTTTGGGTAAAAATGTAGGAAATTTAATCGTAAAAAGAAAAGAGGACACAGTTAGAAATACAGGAGAAACTAATGAATGTACAGGACAATCAACGAGTGTGGGAGAATATCAAACCACATAGAATTATGCTAAACCATTGCTGGGATACTCCAGACCCCTATAATTTTTTAGATTCTGAATGGATGTTTAATAGTACAATTGGCATAGATGTTAATGGAGAAAATTTTCATATTCCACTTTATACAACAGAATCACAGACAACAACGCCTTCAAGGTGGACAAATGAACCAGTATGGCTAGAAGAAAGACCAGAAATATTATTACCAAGATTTGATTTTGGCCCTTACAATATAAGGGTAAGTAGTCCTGTAATTGATACAAGATTGACATATGGGATTATAACTTCTGTAGAGGCATAAACATGGAATGGGATTTTCCAAATTATGAAAATTATCTGTATCCTGTTGAATATTGTATATTTAAAACAACTTTGTTTGCAAATACAAGAGAACTAATATTTGATACAGATCATTTTACTAATACAGAAATGTGGATTAAAAGAGTTAGAATTATGCTACATCAAGATAACTCACACTTGAAGGGCTTTGATAAATTAAAAAGAATTGAAGAACTTAAAAAAATAAAGACAGACTGTACAAATGCTTTTGAAAACACAAATAATATTAAAATAAAACCTCTTTTAGCAGAGATAGACAGTCAAATGGAAATACTTTATAAGAGCGATAAATGATGATTATATCAATAGATAATTGGGCATACCCTTTTTTTAATAATTTTTGTGATTTAAAAGACATTAATTTAAATGAGGATATGTTTAATTTTATAGGAGAAAATTTAGTTTTAGTTAATAGCAAATACTGGCAAACACCAACAGAAGGAACTGAAGAGTGGAAAATTTTAAATGAATATTTTACGGAAAGAAATATTAGTTACATTTACGTCTGAATGGGAATATCCTAATTATAGGAATTTTCAAGAAAAAAAGTTAGGGATTGTTCCTTTAATTGAGATTGGAGAAGTAAATCTTCAGCCTTTACAAGCAAGTGCTATGAATTTAGTTAATTATTTGAGGTCAAGACATGGAATGGGAAATACCGAAGAAACAGAATCATTTACCTAAAGTTGAGCACGAACAGACTCTTATTGACAATCCCGAATTGTGGGCCAAATCAATGAGAGATACTATTTTCGATATTAGACATGATTTTAAAAGACCAAAAGAAGATGAAAAGATTAATTGGATTGCAACAAATATAAAAACAATTGTTGGAATACTTAATAGAATTAAACATGAATGTCAGAAAGCGTATGATGCTATTGGATACAAAGACATTCTTGAAATCATAAAAGAATTAGACGAATTCCTAAAGAATCCACAAAACTTCCCTCTCGCAAATACAAATAAAAATAAAATGTATATTCCTGCATTTGAATATGGACTTTTAGGCCCGAATAATGAAAGAAAAAAGGGTGTAAAAATCCATATAAATGGTCCGTATTCTCAATCTATGGCCGATTTTATTGAAAATATCAGAAGCAACCCCGATTATTGGTGTGAATTCCATAACCTGGGATTTACTACATTAAAAAATAATGAAAATTATTATGCTTTTTATGACTGGATGCCACGAAAAGAATCAATACCAGCAAGAGAAATGCGAGAAAGAATAGAAGATTTACAGCGCAGAACAAATGGTGAAATTTAATGGATAAAGAAACTAAAATTATATATAGCTTTGGATTAATGATTTATCTTGAAGATATTCAAGATCCAATTTCTTTATCAGGACGAGTAAGCATAGATGAACATCTTAGTAATAGTGATAGAATTACTGATATAGATAAATTTTATTCAAAGACATATACTGTTGGAGATATTGTAATTGTAGAAAATGCAAATGAAGTTAATAAATATTTTGCTCCAAGTCCCCTGTATATGATAAATAAATACCTTCATCAAGATGAAGACAACTAATTGGGATATCCCAGATAAAAAGAACTACTTTGAGTTCTTTAAAGAAGATAATATAGAATTACTTAAAAAATGGCGCAAGAAAGAAATTAGTTTAGAAAATTATCTTGACAGTATTCCAAAAGAATATTCCGAAGCTTTGATTAAATACTGTGAAGAAGAAAGAATTAATTTAGTATTATACCTAGAGTCAGTATGCTGGGCACTATTTGAAGAAAATTAAGGATAAATAAAATGAAAATGTATATCATTGTAGATAATATTACCGGACAAGCACTATCCAAATACTCTCCTCATTCAGAAGACCTCTGGGAATGGGATGGAGAATATATTGATGACTTTGGTGAGTATATGACTAATGTCGAAATTTTCGGCGCAGAAGAGGCAGATAAAGCAATTGAACACCTAATACAAGTCTTCGATCAAACAGATGGTCAAGATACCGACTTTGAGAAAGTAGAAGTTGAAAAAGCTAAAGTTTATAAATTGGCAGAATAATGGAATTCGATTTCCCTAAACCAGAAAACCATACAGAATTCTTTCTTTTTAAAAGAAAGCATCACCCAATTCAATGTTATGAATTGGTTCTACATTCAAAGAAAGATTTAGAAGAATTGATACAAAAAGCTAAATTAAATAGTGAATGGTATGCGTATGTAGATACCCATGAAGAAATGATAAATTTTTTTGCAAAAGAAGTATGGAGAAATAAATATGCCATTAACTGAAAAGGAAATAGAATTAACAGAAACACTCGGTAGTGTTTGGAATGAGTTTCTTAAATTAGAACCAAAACATCCCCTAGATAATCATGAATTCGTTGATGCCATACACAAAGCACAACACCTAATCATGATTCGAGCGGCTAGAAGAGATCATCCAGATATCTTTTATACGGAAAAGAAAAATGAAAACAACTGATTGGGACTTTCCAAACCCAAATCTACTAAGATCAACCAAAGTACCAAAGTTCTTTGATACCATACACACAGAACAACCAGAGAAATGGGCCTACCAATTTAAAGGTAGGCTCTATTTTAGTAGAGATACAGAAGCCACACTCTTTACAAGATTTGATGGCGAAAACTTCAGAGAAGAACAAGAAACTCAATTCAAATTCTATGGAGAAGTCCTCCTAGATCAACTACAAGAAGCCTATAATGATACCGGCTCGCTCGCAATTAAAAAAGTTATGCAAGATAAGTATTTTTTAGAATTTCTAGAAAAATTAAAAGATGAAAATACTAGAAACAAATTAGCAAAAAAAGCGCAAGAAGAACAAGAGAATAGGTTCTACTCACCAATAAACAAACCAATTGATTGGCAAATACCAAACGAGGAATAAATTATGAATTGGCTACTACCTGAAAGCAAAAACTTTATCAACTCTCCAGAACAATATAGAAATCTACTTGAAGACTTTATGGATAGAAAAATCACAACAGAACAATATATGAATGCTATCCCACAAGAACAAAAAGATACCATCAATCAAATGGTAGAAGAAAAAGGACTTGAATTAGATCTTACTATTGCTACTATTCATTATGTCGTAACTAAGAATATTAAAAAATTAGATCAATTTTTGGCCGAAAAAGCTGTAGAGGATCTGGAAAATGAAGATTTGCAAGATTTGTGAATGGGACTTTCCATCAGAAGAACTCTATAAAGAACAATTTTTTAGTAAATTCACAAACAATTTAGCAGAATCATTACTAAATAGATTAAATACTTCCTCATTTTATTATGAAAAACTTACTGATTCAGAACTGTTAGAATGTTATGAACAAGGATATATAACAACAGTTAACTTACTTAACATAATACCAGCCGAAGCAAGAATTGAGGCTGTAAGATCAAATAGAACACATGGAAATTTAACTCAAGATGATAGACAAAATATCGCCAATACAATTCGAAGATCAATGGGAATATCCAGAACCCCATAACTTCTTTAATCGAATTAAATACAAAAAAGAAAATGTCTTGGGAATAGGGGATGGAAAACCTGTCTTCTTCGATCTCACACTTAGATATGATGAAAAAGTAGACGAATTCTATATGCATCAAATTAGACACCTGGAAAATCAATTAGCTAAGGAATTTGAATACTATGATTAAAATCGCAGACGAATGGAGCTTACCTAACTTCAAAAACTTCGCTACACCCGAAGACTACGAAAGAATAGCAGAACTCTACCACACAAAAGAACTCTCAACATATCAAGTCTTTCAACTACTACCTAAAATGGCTGTACATAAACTTAAAAAAAGCATCCTGTTTAAAACAACGTATACAGGAGCAAGTTACCTCAGCCTCTTACCACAAGAAAAATGAGAACTTCTAAACCAATTATATGAAATTAGAACCAATAAAATACCTATAGAATTTTTCGGAGAATAAAAATGGATGATAAATTATTTGAAAAACTAAGTTGGGAATACTCCCCCATCACAATAAAAGAAGTCAAAGAACATACCAAAACAGAAGATGTCTTTCATTGCCTTAAAGCAACATTAGGACTCTTTACACTCATTGTCTTCTATAGAACCGGATACATACCACCAAATCACAATCTTAATAAACCATTCAAACCACTACAACCAACATCCAATGTCTTTAAACTAATGCTCTTTGGAGAATTGCCAATCCTAAACAACTACAAAACAGGCAAAGACCTACACGAAGATGTCACTCAATGCCAAAGAGAACTAGAAGATCTACTCCTAAAACATATAGAAGAATGCAACTCCTGGCCGCAAGAAATAGAAGATCAAAGAAAACAAGAATGGCTTAACAAAATATAAATAGAATTTATTTTAAATAATTTCTGATTTTTTGCGCAAAAGTAAAAGGTTACTCAAATGCAATGGCACCCACCAGAACCACTTAACCACACACCATTCATCATAGCAGAAATAAATGGTATACCATTCGAGCACCCACAATGGCTCGCAACACTAAAAGCATACTACGAAAATGCAATCAAACCTACATTAGATGGATTACCAGAACACTCACATAAATACTACCTGGTATCACAACTCACAAAAGCATACCTTGATACCAATAGAAAAGATATCAAAGAATTCCTCACACAAGTACTACAAGAATATGATGAATACTTCGCTAAACACTCACATTACGGTAGAAGAGCTATAATAGAATGATTAAAATAGATAATTGGACATACCCTAACTTTAATAATTATGACGAATTCTATCCAGAAACACTCCCTCAAGAAAGTATCCTATATATCCCACAAAGAATACCGGAATCAGAATTGTCTAATTATATTAGGATTAAACCTA
>CAYYLG010000001.1:66260-69805 GCA_964472605.1 uncultured Candidatus Saccharibacteria bacterium
TTTAGAAGAATGACTATGGAAGAACAAGAAGAATTTGATATACTTGAAGATCAATATAAATCCTATATACCAGAAAAAAGAAAATCAATTATTGGAACTTTGGCCAGAAAATGAATAGAATAATTACCGTAAAAATAAATGAATGGGAATTACCACATGCCTATAATTACTCAAATCTATTTCATTTTAAATTACCAAATAAAGAAGATTTTAAAATAGGATGGGGATTTCACCAAATACCAAATGAAGATCATATACTTGATCAAGCAATACCATACCTAGAAGAAGCCTCAGAAGAGTACTACTACGAATGATCATCAACGAAAAGGAATTTATATCTCATTTCATAGTACCTAATAATAAACAGGCGGTTGAACATATGGATGATAAAACACTCACAAGTTTATTCTCAAAAGCATTTCGAGAAGCTGTTGATAGACAAGGCGGATTTCAACCACTATTCACACCAATACATGTAATACCCGTCATTGGGGAATTAGATCATCCAACATCTTAACTAAAAGAATAAAATCATGATTATTATAAATGAAAATGAATTGAATAGCAAATGGGATGAAACAAAACCTTTTCTTAAAGAAAATAATAAATCATTCAATGGACCAAATAGAAATGGAAGAATCTATCATGAAATATTAAATCCATTTAATACTGGTGCCACTACTCAAGAAATACTACAAGCAACAATGGAAATGGATTTAAACTATGGCTCGCCATATATCCCATTATCTATAAGCTCCAGAGGTATTGGTAATCCAGCAAATCCCGATGCCATAATTACCTCACATGAAAATCACAATCTTGATTTATCTAATCCACAAATGAGACTGAGATCATATCAAGACTATGAACAACTTAATGATCTTGATATTGCTAATTCCTTAAATGAATACCAATTGGGAATGGCACAACATACATACTCAAATTATATCTCCGCTACACAAAACCTGGAACTTAATGCACCCAATCTATTACTCAATGGTAGAGATGTACTGAGAGAAATAGATGAAGTAAGAGAACAACTAAGAAACACACCCAATGACCCCAATCAAACACTTGTATCACCACATCAAGTTGATATAGTCCCAATGCTACAAAGAAGAATTGAAGAACTACAAAGCCATAATTTTAGACTACAACATGAAAGAGAATTATTGGATATAGAACTCCTATCATTGAAAACAGCTAAGATAGCTGAACACAGATGTATGAAAAATAAAAAGAATAAAAATAAGAAGATTGATGATAAACAAAACAATAATAACAAAACACTCTCGATATTAAATGAAAATAAAAAAGAAACACCCGTTGATAACACACCAAAACAACCAGATATACCTGAAAAGAATTTTGAGAGTGGAAAATTGGTATTTTTGATAAGTCTAGGAATATCAGTACTCGCCATTTTGTTTTCCTCGGGATAAAATGAAAGGAAATTGGTAAAAATTACCCCATTTTCATAATTATACCGTCACAAAACACCCAAAAAAATTTATGAAAAATGACGGTATGTAAAGAAGAAATATGAAAAAAGTACCGTCAGAAAAAAAGAGCAATAGTTCGCTTTCTCTTCGTCCTCTAACTTTTTTAGTGGGGAATTGTGGTTTTTTCGGGTGGGAAGTGGTGAAACTGGGGTTTCTTCATTTACTTTTTCCCTGTCTAAAAATGAAATTATGAGCCTCATTATTGCTACAGAATATATTTATGATAAAATATCTAATTATGAAACTGATCCAGTTAGAGCATTTCCTGTTCGTCAAGATACAAGAGTTCTACCATCTGAAAATCCTAGAGAGTTAAGATTAGGTTGGAGAATACAAGAAGAAATAGGAATAGTTGTAATAAATGATTATGCTCTTAATAGAATAAATTTAACATCCACTTTAAATTCTAATTTAATTAGAAGTATATTAGAACAAAATAATGAGTATTATTAAAAGAATAATTTTAGAAGAATATGAAATACCTTATGGTGAGAGTCTTATTGCTGCTGCTTTAGATACTCCCGAAGGCCGTACTGCACTTGCTCAAGCAATGACTGAACCTATTCGTAGATCATTAGATTACCAAGCAATAGGAAGAAGATTGATATTGGTTGATGAATTACCTCAAGGTGCATTAGCCAGATACGAACGTGATGTTGCTAGTGTGGCATATGTGGTTCATCGAAGAGGATCTAATCTTATTAGGGCTTGTCTAGATTTATATGTCGATAATTAAATCAGTCATAATAGACCATTTTGAAAGTGAGGAAAAGGCCAGAGTTCGAGGGTTTACTGAACGAACAAGTAAACCATCTTTAAATGGTATAAGTCAAGATTCTGTTGCGGGGGCCAGAGTTTTATCTAGAATTCCAGATAGGGTAGTGATGGGTGATCCTGTCTACGTCTCGACATTTCGTGTCGGCCATTAGCTGGCTGGCATGTTCTTGTCTAGGTTTGTTGGAATGGATCTTGTGTATTATGAAATTGGGTGGTTTTTCCAAGAGTTGTTTACGCTGTGTTTTCGGCACTTATGGATGTGTACATGACACTGCGTAAAAGCCTCCTAGAGGCTATTATGTTTGGCCAAAGAAAAAAAGCAGTTGACTCTGTTGTGATACCTGCGATAGCTTACGGCAAGCAGAAGTGGGTGTAAAACTCACTGGTTTTTCGCTTATCTATCGTATAGTTTGGAAAGAAACTAATTTTCGTGGAGCTTATTAAGATGGAACGTCAAGACTTTCAGGCGGCTGTGCAGCCCTTCTTCCAGAAGGTGCGAGCTTATGATCGCACAATGCATGGAAAGCTTTCAGATTATCTAGTGGAAGCGTTTATGAATTGTTTGGCGTTAAAGAGCGAAAGATGTGATTATTCATTTATTCCTCGTGGTATAAATCCGGCGAAGATCAAGGAGAAGGAGGAGTTGCTGATTGCAAGTCATGCGTTCAAAATTGCAATCTCTGAGCTACCGGGGTGCCAAGAGTCTGATATGGTAGACATTTATGATGGGTTCAGGGAGATTGGTCGTAGGCGAGGTTGGAGTGGTTTAGATTTTGATAAGAATTGTTTAAGTTTAATGGGTGTAGAACTGAAGAAAGTTGGTCCACCTATTCATGTTCCTCAAGTTCAAAGTGGTAAAGATTACAATTAGAAAGTATATAATATTGTAGTTTAGGGTATAGTTCTCCTAACTAAATCTTTTAGTGTAATAGAACTCCAGGTTCGGTTAATCTGGTGATTGTTGCTCTAGTATGGCATTTTTCTGCCTCCAAATGTGGTCTAGGGTATATTCCCCCTAATTTTTAAAGGGAAATCTCTGGGCTTGGTGGAACCTGGAGTATGAGGTGATCTTGGCCAAAGGGGTCTCGATCTTCTAATACTGTATTAGGTTGAACCTGGAGGTAGGGTAATGTTTTCTCGAAATTCATATAATTTTACTGGTCGCAAGGAGGGGTCCAAGACTCCTCTGGATGGTGTATTTAACCACGATGGGCTTAAGAGGTCAAGTGGTGTGAGGCCAATCAGGGATCGCTATAAAGAGGCGAG
>CAYYLG010000001.1:69905-120681 GCA_964472605.1 uncultured Candidatus Saccharibacteria bacterium
GGCTTAAGAGGTCAAGTGGTGTGAGGCCAATCAGGGATCGCTATAAAGAGGCGAGTCCCAGTATCCCGGATACAAATAACTTTTCTCAAAAGCCTAGTGTTCCTAATGAGAAAAATAAAGAATTTCCTTGGCGTGGAACTGTATTCGAAGAGCCTCCTGTTTATGTAAGTACTCCTAATCCTGATGGTGAGAATGAATACTCTTCCAATTTGGGTAGGGAAACTGTTCTTCCGCCATTGGATGTTGAACCTACAGGCTTTGATGGGGCTTCTGAGGGCAAAGGTAAAGGGCTTCAGATTGGGACTGGTGCTGAGCCTGACTGTGCCTTGAAGCTGGAGGTGACGGACAAGGTAGCGTCTCGTCAGACTGTGGCGGTAAAAGGTGAGGGTACTTGGGAAGATGTAGATGCGATTGAGTACTGGTCACATGGTGATAAAAAGATTACGGCAAGGCCAGTGGGTTGGAGAGACTCACTTGGTGATATTTTATTATTTAAGGGTAAGTACATTCAAGCTACTTATTTAGATGATAATGAATATGATGATGTTGAATCTGCAATTAAGGCTATGTGGAGTAACTTTTTAGTTGAAAGTGCAAAGCAATATGAATCTTTCAAGAAAAACTTTCCTTTTAACCTAGCGCAAAAAAAGGATAAACAGGGGAAAGATGGTAAGGTGGCGGAACCTGGAGACTCTAAAAAAAAATAAGAAAAAGAAGTATCCATTTAATCTTATAGATACAAGAGATTCAAGTGATTCATGTGATTCATGTGGTGCGAGTGATTCACCGAGTTCTAGCGCAGGGGAGAGTAATTAATGGAGCCAGTAAGAATAGTCATTTTAGGTGCGCCTTTTACACCGATCTTTGAGCTTGGGGATCGAATTGCCACTTATCATAATCTAGATTTTATAACCCTTGAAAGTGGTGAGGGGGAGGCTTATGATTATTTTGGTGATAATATACCAGCCAAATATTTAGATACTGGTGATTTAATGAGTGGTAGTGCCAGCCAGCACCTATCGAGAGATCCAAGTGATTGGGCTAAAATGAAAGAGATGGATGAGATCTATGTTGATTCTCCAAGTGAACCTTTAGATCCAGATGAGAAAGAAGCACTGAGTAATGAAGACTTTGTAGTTGTTTCTTCTGAGATCCCGGATAAATTTTTAGCTCATTGGTCTACGGCCACTGTGTTGCTTACAGTTGGTGAGGAACATGCTGTTGAGTGGATTAATAAAAGAAGGAAGTGTCCATGTTGTGGTGCGGTGTACCATTTGGACGAGAGGCCGCCACAGAGACAGGGATACTGTGATCGCTGTGGAACTCATATCTTCCAGAGCGAGAGAGATTTGCCTAACAATGTTAGGGCTCAGTATCGTTTGTGGGGTAGGGAGTTGTGGGCGGTAGAAAAGATTATGAGGGAGAGGGGGAACTATGTGAAGGTAGACATCTCAAAGTTTGATACTTTTGAGGACATAGTTCATAATGTAGATAGGGTATTAAGAAAGCTTGTAGGTAAAGAGAAAGAAGTTAATTGGAACTATTCTCTTAATATGTGACCAGAACTATCGGTTGTGGTCATTTGAATTGGCCATTTTTGGCTAAGTATAATCAAATCAATGATACGGCTCAATCGTATACCTTTAGCGTATTAATTTATTGCGAGCCATAAAAGGGGAATTAAGTTTTAGGTATTTGGGAGAGTGCCTTACTTAATTCCCTCTTTTTATTTCTGGGTATAATTTTTTTAATAGTTCAAGTTGTACTTCTAGAAATTCTTCTTTTGTTTTTGGATATTCTTTTAATGTTGTTCTAGTATATCTAATTTCATCACATTCCATATTTTGATCTTCTACAATTCCTTTTGAATTTGAGAAGAAAATAGTTGCTTCTGGTTTATATGTATCGATTGCTTGTGGTGTAAATGCGATTCGAATGAAGTACCAATCGACAGCCATACCGTCATTGGTTCTGCCTTCTAGTGGTGGGAATACTGCATAAACTGCTGAACCTTTATGCCATTTTCTAGTTGTTTTTTTACAAATAGAAACTAGGAAGGCAATGGGATTGACTGCACCAAACTGCATGGCAAAATTAGTATCTTCTTTTTTTGCATGAAGTTTTTTGGCGAGTTCAATCGAGAGGTTCATTTACTAATTTTCCTTCTTTATTAAAGGTAAAAGAGGTTTGATTTTTCTTTCCTACAAAAAATACAAATTTTTCAATAGGTTCATTTGGTAGGTAATTTTTTCCACGAAATCTCATTCTTGCTGTTTGTTGTGTTTTTTCAAACACTTTATCTCTATAAGTTCCTGCCCATTGAATAAATTGTTTAGCGACTTCTTCTTTTAGTATTTGTGGGATGTATACTCTTGTAGAATTTTTAGAAATAGTAATTTTTGCTACATTCTTTCCTTCTGGAATTTCTGGATTTCTATATAGTACAGTTACGTTAGTTCCATTTACATTTATTATTTCTGTTTTTGAAAATCTATTTTTTTGTGTAAGAGCAAGTTGGTACATTTCATCTTCTAATTCATCAAGTTCTTCTTGTGCTGTATTAATAGTTTCAATAAGTCTAGTTCTTTCATTATCTACTTCTTCGGAGATTTCAATAACTACAGATTCCCCGATATTTTCTTCATCAGCATCAAAAGAATCAGGAACAGATTGGAAAGTGCGTCTATCATGAACTAGATACTTCGGCATTTTCCTTCTCCTTCAGTTTGTCATAGCGTGATTTACAGGCGCCAGGAGATTTGCCAAGTCGAATGCCAATATATTTAAAGGCAATTCCTTGGTTATCTTTAAGATCCAGTAGAACTTGATCTTGTCTTGAAGTCCAACTTATCAAAACCTTTAGGAAGTCCAAGGAAAATTCTTCCGCCAGGCATGAAGGTGGTTCCAGGAACATGTCCAGAACAGTGGAAGCCATAAGGTTCTTCCAATTTAAAACTACCACATTTTGTGTTGCTTCCAGAGACACATCCTGGACATTGAAACTTTTCAACCATAGATTTTTTGTTCATTGTTATCCTCTCTTTACCATCAATTCTTCAATGGCTTTGTCTTGTTCTTTGGCGAATTGGATGGCTTCTTCTTTATTGGGTGATCTCATATCCATGACATATGGAACATGTACTTTACGGTTCCAAACATCAAATTTGTGGAAGAATGAGAGGAATTTAAACCATTCAGCATCAGCCCACGGTGGTGTCCAAGCGGAGGACCGGCAGATAAAGACATGATCAAAATCATCAGGAAGTAGATTCTTGACCATATCAAAACCGTAGTATACGGATGTAAGATGAGTATTCCCTGTTTTATCTGTAGAGGGAAGAAGTTGTGCTGTATGAAGAATATTACCACCTTCTGGATGGTCTTTGCGCCATTCAGGATAGATGAGGTGATAATCTTGAATGAGATTGCGTTCAATGGCGTACTGGACCCAATTGCCGCAATTCAGTTCTTGGATGGGAGTGGGCTCACCATAGTAGAGATCATGGTGTTGATCGAAATTCCAGACATTGAGTCTTGGAGCCCTGGGGAAGGAGTTGACGAATTGTTCAAGGAGTTTAATAATATCCTTGTGTGATTCGACAATCCAAAGGAAGATGGGTTCTTCTTTGCAGACTTGTTCGAGGAAACCTTGATGTCCTGTTGGATGCACTGACTCTGCTGCACAGGGTGCATTTTTATCCATATTGGGTCTATTGTTTGCCCTCATTGCCCAGAGAGCTTCCATATAAAACATAGCTTCTTCGCTGTGCGACCAGTCGAAAGGGTAGAGGTCAGGGAAGAAGTAATCCCAATCTATGGACAGGACATTCATCATGGTCTGTTCCTCTTAAATTTTATAAATGAAAAGAAAAGGGGGACCGGTTAACCGATCCCCCTTGTCTGGGTTGGAAGTGTGGAAGTGGGTGTTACACCGTGGCGGGGGCGGTAGCCGGAGCCGGAGTTGCAGCGTTCTTCACCGTGTTCTTGACGGACTTGGGGGTATGCTTGTTGACATACTTCTCAAGTTCAGTCGTCTGCTCATCGGTGAGGCGACCACGGGGCGGGAGACCGAGTTCCTTGCGACCTTCGACCCGGATCTGCTTGATCGCCTTCTCGGCTTCGACGGTTGCCTTGTCACGGTTCTTGGAGCCGGGGGTGCGTCCCTTGCCGTTGGAAGCGGCGCTGTTCTTCGCCGTGTTCTTGCCCTTGTTGCGGCTGGCGGGGCGAGCAGCGACGGCGACCGGCGTGGCGTTCTCGGTGTGGAATTCGACACGCAGGAGCTTCTCGATGGGTTCCATGCCGTAGGAGTTGTAGGAGCGACCGTCAACACCGAACTGCTTGAGAGCGTCCTTCTGCTCCATGTAGTTGGGGTCGGTGGTCGGGAACGACGTGTGATAGACAACGTTGCCCACGGCGGCGTTGGGGATGATGCCATTGTCGATCAGATGATCGACGTACTGGCGCTTGACCTTGGCGTTGATTTCAGCCTGCTGGTAAACGGAGGGTTCGGTGCCAGCGGCGAGACCGAGGGATGCGACGATTGCGGTGATGACCTGTGTGCGATTGAACATTGGCAGTGTTCCTTTCCTTGTTAGGTGTGGGTGTTTTTATTTGTTGAGGGTTCAGGGTTCAAGGGGAATTTTTAATACTCCCCACTTTTTTTTCTTCCAACCACTTTTTGAAGGGGAGCTATCCCCTTTTCCACCTAGAGAGAATTCAAAAGGCGTTATTGAAGCCCTGAAATCCTCTTTTGTAGGCAACGAAGAGTCACCGCATTCGCAGGTGGCTTTCCAGTCATAGATGGTGAATGTATTTCCTTCTTCATCTTTGAAAACCCATAGTCCGCTCACTTTTCGGTCTTGTACCGGTCTGGGTTCACCAAACATTTCCTTTAATTTCTGGAAAGTCGTGGTGATCGTACCCACTTTTGCATGAGATTCGGTTACGGGTTCCAGAGAGATGTGGAAATTTCTTCCCATCAAGTCTGAGTCACCTCCTTGCTGTTGGTTTCTTCGATCTTGCTTTCTTGCTGACCTGTCTCTGAGGTAATTGGTATTTCCTCAGTGGAACCTGGAGTCGTTAGCTCTTCAACGGGTGTTAGGTCTTCGGGGGAATTGACAAAGACTTCTTGTCTGATTCCGTCCTTCTTGACGACGGCTTTATATCGAATTCTGCCGCCTTCATTAACCCTTGCGACACACTTGCCGAAAGTTCCGCATTTCGGACAGGCATAGACACGAAGGTTAAGATTTTTTGGATCAGTAAGGCTGGTGTTTTTGTGTTTTGTGCTACAGGTATTGCAAGTAAGTTCCACAACAACAGTGGGTCTCTTGCGATGGGTGTCTGATTTCCTTCCCTTGTTACTGGGATTGAAATCAAATTTCAAATCATCAGAGTCAATGGCATCCTTGATTGCATGATAGAGCGCTGAGGGTCTGAATGCGGAGTTAGATTCTTTAGAAACCGCTCCGAAGTTGTCATAGGTCCAGTCCCTGGGATTCCATTGATCTTTTGTTTCAGGAAAAGCCTTGAGTGCCTTATCCACAAGTCCTTTCTCAACAATCATTTCAAGGAGGCGTTTTTGAACCTTGTAGCGAGAATCGCCTTCTTTAAAATTGTCTCCGATAAGCTTATGGAAAGGCACACCAAAGATTTCTTCCAGCTTTGATGTGATTTTCCGTTTCTTTGGCATGTTTTGCACAGCCTCCTTGGGCTTTTGAAAACCTTAGCAAATCATTGGCCAGAGTCAAGGACAAATTGGCCAAACCTTGATTTGTTTTAGGGAGTTGTGCTAACCAGTCATTGCTTCGACGTAGCTTCGATGGCAATTTGAGCAGTTTCGGCAGTGTGCTCCCTTTTCCTGCGCTTCCAATTCCTTGCCATTCCGATCATAGAGACCACAAACCCGTGAAGGGCTAACACCTTTAGAGACGGCGTTCCACTTATTGAGGTCTCGTTGGTGAATGACTTGAAAGCGGTCATACCAAGGGTCTACGGGATTTTCTTCTTTTGTATGAAGGCAGTAGTTCAATTGGACATTATTTGCTTTTGTTTCAAGCAATAATTGTTCAATTCTTGGAAGATCCTTTTGGAAATCCTTATTAAAAGAAAGGGAAATCCAAACATTGGGATGATTAATCAAAGCCTTCAGGTAATCCTCGTTATGTTTCATTGCGAGAGACTTTGATATCAGGTCCACAGTAAAGACCTCTGCTGCCGCCAGGATGAATGGGATATTATCCGGCGCAAAATCAGTTAGTCCATAGAACCTGAGTCTAGTGAGGGGACCAAGGTCTGAAACCTCACAAAGTGCTTTTAGTTTTTGAAGGTCTTGTTTGAATGATTCAAGCAATCCTTCTTTTTCTTTTGGGATTGAGAGAACTTTATCCCTAAGATTTGTATAGACACTAAGTACAGGTGCTGCATAGCATGATTTGCACTTAGGTGTTTTGAATGAAATCTTTCCACCCTCGTTTACTTGTTTCATGAGGGAGCAGATATTCAATTCAACACAGAAGTCTGTTTTCCGGTTTGTAAAAATTAGACCGGAAGAAAGCATTTGAACGATACCGTCACGAACACGATAGAGTTTAGTTTTTTCCATATAAAGCAAGAAGCCTCCTGTCGGTGTTAATACCAAACAGGAGGCGTGGAGTCTTGTGGAACCTGGAGTTTACAGGGTGCCGATTTCGTCGGATTCATCACCCACTTCAACGGTGCCTCTTTGTGACATGATTCTTTCCTTTTCCTGCCGCTGTGATGCGGAATGGAATAGATCGTGTCTGCGGATAAGTTCCGCAAGAGGCAGTTCACTCAGGCTATCAAGAAGATTCCTGAGTTTTTCAGGGTCAATGTTATCCCTGTGTTCAAGACAGTTGATGAATGAGAAAGGATTTGTGGGATCATCCATGCAAACCCACAGTTTGTGGTCCATCCATTCTCTTTCCCGCTGCTTTCTTTCTTCTCTATATTTTTTAGCCCGAAAAATGACGATCCATTTACGGGTTTCGTCATTGAATTCATTCAGGGCTTCTACTCCGTTGTTGTCTATGGAATTGAGAGCATCAACCATATCGGGGTGAGTCCAAATATGGTAACGGAAATATGCTTCAATTGTTTCATCGATCATACGATCAGTGAGCAGAAGAAATGAAGTTTCATCTGAGTTTTTAATCGCAGGTTCGAGTTGTTTGTTGACGGCTTCAAGGTTTTCCTCAAGCTGCTTTTTAAGGCGCTTGAGTTCTTCAACCCTTGTCTTTTCTTCAAATTGAAGTTGATCAGATTCTTGAATATCAGCGAGACGCTGAACAAGTTCTTCTAAATCATCCTCCAACTCTTCCTGCTGTTGTCTGAGATATTCCTTGTTGGGTTGCATCGGAACCTTACTCCTGCGGGGAAAGTATCGTTGTCAACAGGGCAACGGAGATTTGGTCGTTATCTAATTCTTTGAAGGCGTAATCATTGCCGAATTCGTCTTCTAGTTCAGATAACAGGAAATCTTGACCAAGGACAGTCTTGATATCCTCTGCATCAAAAACCTCAATTGGCTCATCCTCAGACAAGTATGATTCTAAGAATCTTATGAATCGTGATTTCTGGGAAGAATCAAAAAGTGAGTCTTCTGGTGCAGCTTCTTCATCTTCACTCTTCTCCACCGTCTCCTTTCTGGTGTCAAGCCCTTTTTTCAGCCTTTCGATCATTTCTCTGGCGATACCCGCAGCTTCAGACTGCTGCTCAGAGATAATCATATCAAGACTTCGGATTTCTCCCCATGATATTTTGAGGAGATATTCATCCTTTATTCTCAGGACTATAGTTCCGTCATCATTTATTGTATATTTAACATCTTTATGAGATAATGTAATAAGCTGCATTTAATTTTCCTCAGAGTTTAGAAAGAAACATATCTGCTATCAACCTTAGTGCTTCTTGGTCGAATTTGTCCAACTCCCACAATACGAGAGTCCTCGGATAGAACTTTTCTACGTTGTCATCTTGAATACCAATCGCAACCTGTTCAATTCCCAGGTCTTTGATTTTAGCATTGATTCTTGTAAGTTCCTCTTCAAGAAAACCTCCATAAGAACCACCACAACCAGAAGGATTTCCATCAGAAAGAACAAATTGAATTTTTCTCTTTTTCCCCCTTTTAAGAAGTCGATGTGCTCCGCTCCAGATAACTTCGTGGTCAATATTGCATCCACCAACGGAGCCACCCTCATTAAGGGACACAGCCATTGACCCCATACGATCTTTGACTGCTTGGTAATTCTCATCGAATTTTTTAAAGTAGTGAGTCAGGACTTTATCTTCAGCCCGTTTCATCCCTGATTGTGCATTTTCAGGATATTTAGGCGGGACTGAATTAAAGCCAATAACTTCTACGTCGATTCCGTACACACTAGACAGAGCTTCAGTCAGTGTGATAGCCACACCAGCCGCCAATACGGATCTTTGTACTCCCTTATACTTGCCACCCCACATGCTGCCGCTCAGGTCGATTACAATCTGAACGTCGGTATCAAGGTCAATCCCTTCTTTTTTTTTCTGCATGACCCGATTGTTGCCACAAGGAACAGAGGCAAGAGCCCGCTTATTAATGCGTCCCCGAAGCCGGTTTTTATCCACCCTGCTTTGAGAACGAGAACGCAATATCACAGATAGAATTCCCCTGAGTTCCTGAGCTTTCTCACTGATCTGAGAGCAGATACCAGCGAAGTGCTGAGGGAATTCCTGGGGTACAATATCTTCATCCTCCATATTGTAGGGTACATTCAGATCGACAATATTAACCCCTTGATTTTCTTGTTCAAGAGCGATTTGGCCAACTTCTGCTCCAAGCTGATTTTCGTCTAGCTGATCGTCTCCTGTGTTGCTGGACTGGAATTCACGGGCAATGTCGTCGGAAGAATCATTATGATCCTTAGAGGACGATCTAGGCTTTTGCTCATCACCCTGATCTCCTCCATCTTCCTCGCCGTCCTCTCCTTGATCTGAGTCCGACTCTTCTCCCAGTTCCTCCTCATCACCTTGTCCAGACTCTTCATTCTGATCTCCTTCTTGGCCTTCTTCGTTTCCTTGGCCTTTATCTTCTTGGCCATCATTCTCTTCTTGGCCTTTATCTTGTTCTTCGTCTTGACCACTCTGATCTTCATTCTCTTCTGCTTGTTGCCATGCTCTAAAAATATCACGAGCAAGTTCACCGGCAATCCAAGTTCCAGGAGCGGTCATTTTACGAGCACGGCGGAACCGACCATCATTGAGGATACGCCAGCCAATGTCAAAGAAATTCTGAAGTTCTTCGGGAATGGGAAAATCTCCGTAGCCTGCAACTTTGAATTGCAGAGCCATAGCGAGATAACCCCATCTATTATTTGTAGAAATTTTAATATAATCTTCACAGGTTTCCCGGTATTCTTTCATGCGATGAGCATAAATATGTTCATCACGTCCAGCTTCCTGAAGAACAACAGGATCACCACCATGAATCCGGCGACGTTCCATTTCAGAAGCCGTCATTGATACATTGCCGGTTTCAATGCGAGAATCCTCAAGGCGCTGAAAGATATGCTGCTCAAGAGGATTAAGATTTTTATATTCCTGTGCCATAAATTTAGCGCAGGACTTGAGAGAATGAAGACGCTCATGACGATCAAAAGCCATAAGCGAAGAGATTTGTTCTTCAGTGAGGATTTCTTGATCAATCAGCGGGAGGTAAATAGTATTCCCATCCTCACCAAATGTCATACAGGCATGGGCACCAGCAGGTACGCCACCCCACTTATAGCGGAGCTTTGAATCGTTGTTGAGACCACGCCCAACAATCGAAATGTCGCTTCTGATTTGACCAAATGTCCGCATTGTTTAGCTCCTCTTGCTGTCTATAGCCAAAAGGCCAAGTATAGGTGGGGTGGAACCTGGAGTTTATAGTGGTTCTGCGTTTGCAAGCATCCGGCATCGTTCCTTGTAAAGACGAATAACTTCTTCCGCCTTTTCAAGTTGTTTTTTATGGTTATTGGGTTTTGCTTCCTTTTCAAAACGAAGAAGGTTTTCTGCTTGCCGGAGTTCAGTTTCGTTTTTTTCGATTTGCTCTTGTGTGAACATGTTAATTCTCCTTGAAGGTTGAAAGTTGTTGGAGGGAAGGGCTGGAGGTGGCGTTACAGCCCCTCCCTCCTCAGAGCAGACTGAACCTTTTCACTTTTGATCGTGTCAAAGTTAGCAGTCGGCTCAAAGTCAGCGGTCAGCTTGGAAGTAATAGCATCCCGCATTTTCTGACGGTTGTGTTCTGTAAATTCATTAATCACACAGGTTTCGAGACCAAGGTGCCATCCGTAAATTTTATAGAGCTTTGCAAACCGAATAAAAGAACGGAGGGCAATGCTTTCCTGAAGTCGGCTTTGTTTGATGACAGCGTGCATGTTTTGAACAGCACCACCGTCCTTTTCAAACAGAAGATGAATAACCTTTTCAGGAAGATTATACTGGTGAAGGACTCGCTTGAATACTTCCCAGTCGGTTTTGATTTCAAACTTGGGACCAATGCGTGAAAGCCATGCCGTGTTAAGCGGTTCTGCACCATCATACATACCGCTAAAATCGCCATGACCCCATGTGTTCGCCGTGAAGATCAAACGGCAATCAGGATGACGCCGGAAGAATTTAAATCCACGGTGAGTTGGAACCATGAGTTTACCACCTTGCTCGGTGACCGTGTTCAACTGTTTCCGTGCAGCTTTCGATGAACGGTCAATTTCTTCCAGAACAAGGATATATCCTTTAACCCATGCTTCTAGAAGAATGCCAGGAATGTAAACTGTTTCAGAGGTTTGGGTTTGGGGATTGGTAATAAGCTGAGGAGAACCCACAAAGTCAGGAGCTTCTTCGATTTCCTCAAGGTTGACACGGACGCAAGGAATTCCACGTCCAATGACATTTCCCTCCCAATCATGACGATCAAGTTGCTTGCCGATTTCTTCACCCATGCGGGACTTACCAGTAGATTTGTCGCCAACAAGCAAAGGATGGCAACCACTAGTTTCCACGGCAGCTTTGATGAATTTGAATTCGGCGGGAAAGATATAGTCGTGTCCGAAGTCGGTATTGAGACCGGGATCTTCGTCAGCGAATTGGAGAAAGTCATCGAAGCCGTTACTCACAGGGTTTTCCACAGCCTGTGAAATGGGCTTATTCACAGTTTCCACAGGCTTTTCCACAGCCTTGGGAGTAGTCTTGGGCATAGGGGGATTGGGGGCTTTAGACTTTTTAGATTCCTTGACAGTAAAACGAACGGTATTCCCAATCATCATAAAGTCAAGCCCCATGTTAGACAGTTCGGGCTTAAGCTTCATTTTAAAACGGTTTTTCTTGTCAGGAAAATCTACATTATCATCAAGGAGCGGTTCAATCTCAGTGAACGGAATATCCACGAGACCAGTTTTGCCCTTTGATTCTACAAGATCTTTGATGCGTTGAAGTTCCATAGAGTGCCACCTCTTGGTCTGATGTATCTAGAAGGATGTGACCCCAGTTGGCCGAACCTGGAGTCTACTTCCCTAGTTTGCGTCGGATAATATCCTGAGCCTTGCGGAAAGCCCACAGTTCCACAATGAGACGGATGCCCCAGTAGACAACGTAGCCCCAAAGAATAACAATTCCAACAATGGTAGCAAAGCCATCAAGCTTCCCTTGCGAATACTGGCTGAGTAAAGCCCAGGATAAGTAGATCGCTACAGGAATTGCAGGCACAAGCCAGAATACTGCTGCGAATGAAAACTTCAAGTCTCCATTTTCAGTAAAGATTTTCATAGCTTTACCTCACGAAAGAAGATGCGCCGCAGTGCGGACATTCACTGCTTTTGCTTGAAGTCATTGTGCGGAAACGGAAATTAGTTCCACAACCTTGACATTCAATATGGATGTATTCAGGAGAGACTTCCTTGAATACCATTTTAAATGCTCTGAGGTGCGAAAAGAGTCTATGCTTAAGAAACTTAGGCACCGAAACAGTAGCATAACAATATGTATGATGTGCATGAAGCTTTCTAATATAAGCTTCATCCATTCTTGCCCGCAGAAGCCAAGCCTGAAGGAATTCAGTTAACTGTTGCCTGCGTCGTTTTCCCCACTTACTCCACAACTCTTCATAGGGAATTAAATTCATTGGAATCTTGAACATAACAGTTACTACTTCGCTACATTCATGATCCCGAATAAAAACGTATCGAAGATTTCCCCAGCTAAAGGGAAGCTCAATGTATTCAATTTCCCCAGAAACAGAAGCCTTCTTAATAGCCTCTTTGGTTTCTTCATTCCATTGATCGTGGAAGATACGGAAGTAACCTTCGTTTTCTTTAGCTTTTTGGATAATATTCATTGTTCATTCTCCGTAACAACACAATTATCATCTTCGAAAATAAAAGAGAGAATTTCATCTAGGGTTTTCATGCCGTCACAATTCATATAAATGTTAGATGAAGGCATGTAGGGAAGTCCAGCCCGAAAAACAAAGTAATGGGCTTTCTTTTCTTCCAATTCTACTCCCAGATATTCTTGAATGAGCCTTTCGGCGGATGGAGCAAGACAGGGAAGGGACTGGAGAATGAAGAGAAGGGTGATTACAGATTGATGCTCTTCATCATTCTGAGGAACCACAAGTTGAAAACCATTTGCCTCATGAGAATAACCATCAAAGAAGACAAATTGGGTTGTGTGGTATTTGGTGGGATCAATGCAGTGGATAGCCGCAATAATATCCCCATGAATCTGCCGAAGTTTAGACAGATTGTTAAAAGATACAGCAGGACTTTCACATTCTGCTTGAAGTTTAAGTGTTGTCAAGTCGATCATAGAGTGCCACCTCTTTTCTATCTGACTTGATGGGTATAGGTCTCCTATGAGTGGAACCTGGAGTTAGGGGAATACGAGTCCAATGTTTTCAGGGGAAAGGAAGTCTCCAAGCTCCTTCAGTCGTTGCTTTTGTTCGGGAGTTCCATCGCCAGATTCAAAATAAAGTTCGTCATGTTCCTGTTCACAGATACCACCCACTTTATCCAAGGAATCCATGAAGATGACATACCAAGAGGTGTGAAGATCGCATTCATTGTTTAATATTTCATTTTTAATAGAATCCTTATATCTTTTAGCCATTTTACGGGCAGCTTCCAAAACAACTTGGAAGACTTCCTCCTTGTTGCCCGTTCCATTATAGATATAGTCTCGAATCTGTTCTTTAGTCATTATAGTACCTTTATTTGAAAGTTTCCCTCAGTTCGGACCCACACGCTGAGGGAACCGTGTGTACCAGTATGGAGCTTCCTTGGTCCTTTCAGTTAGATCAAAGGAAGACTAATTTTCATAGAGGGACACAAGCACAAACGTTTTGGGCACAGTGTAAGGCTGGCGAAGCCCAGCAAAGTGCTTATCAGACATCACATGGTTCTTTGCCATGCGGCTTTTCCAAGTCTCACGCTGCTTTCACCCCGTCACACTTCTTCGCACACGCCGTACTATTTCAAACTCGGAATGGGAGTTTCACCCAGTATCTCCTCCTTTGGAGGGAGGCGCATTAGTTTGTGCTACACGAGTTTGAGGTGCTCCATCCTCGGGGGTATATCTTGTGTCCCTTTATGAAAAGACGGGGACGCCTTTCGACGCCCCGTCATTTGCTGGCTGGCAGTAAAGGGGAGGATTACTCCTCCCCTTCATTCTCCGCCGGAGGGTTAATGTCCGCATCGATGTCATCACGGAGTGCGATAATCGAATCGTGGATTTCCTTGAGACGATCAGCGTACTTGCTCTTGAGACGCTTGCTTGCAAGAAAGCCTGCAAGCTGTGATGCCTTTTCACCAGTGGACTCAGGAGAAAACTTCTCCGCCAGCGTTGTAAGGGTGCGATTCGGACGCATTTCCCGCTTCTCAGCGTTGCGCTTCTTGATATCAGAGCCCTTGACCTTTTCGCCAGAAGCGACCTGCTCAGCGACAGCCTCCTGCTCTTCCTCGGGAGCCTTGGCGGCTTCAAAGGCGGCAGAACGAGTGAGCTTGCCTTCGCTCCACGCATTGACGAGTGCAGGGATCAACTTCTCGCCAGCATTGATGTAGTTGTCGAGCGTAGCCCGCCACTTGACCGGGTCTTTGCCCAGACGTTCGGAGATTTCGTCCTTGGTCCAACCGGCGTTGACGAAGAACTTGATGGAGCGCATCAGGTCCACGTCATCGAGGGCGGTGGAGTAGTCCTCCAGATTGCGGCGAACCATTTCCGCCATCGCTTCCACTTCGGTGCCGGAGAAGACGTTGATCGGAATGCGGACGAAGGCGCTGGGGTTCTGAGCCTGAATGTAGGCGATTGCCGACAGACGGGTTGCGCCGTCAAGGACGAGGATTTCCGTATTCCCATCGACACGATTCAGCGGGTAGACGAGAATCGGATCATCAATCTTGCCGGAGCGACGGATGCCCTCGAACTTTTCAATCATGTTCGGGTTGCCGTTGGTGACGTTGCCCTCAGCATCGAATTCCAGCTTGTAATAGTTGGAATTGCGGGGGTGGTTGAAGCCCAGCTTGTCGTAGGGCTTGAAGTTGAGCGGCTGACCAACGATGAAGCCCAGCAGAGCGAGGGGGCTGATCGTGGAAAGGGCGCTTGCCTTGCGGCTGATCTTGCTGTGAACCTCGGCACGGTAGGTGTCGAGATCATCATAAGACGTGTTGCCGATGCTGAGACCGGCGGGGGCAGTGGCAGTAGTCATAAGCCTGTGTCTCCTTTTACCTGAAAGGGTTTGTTGGGTATTGGCGTTTCCGCCGATAGGTCTAAGGTTTTTAGGTTTTAGTCAGTGGAACCTGGAGTCCACGGTCTTTTCGTTAGGGATTAGAAGAACCCGATGAGTGCGTAACCGTAATCCTCAAGACCCCTTTCCCTTGCGTCCATAAAAGCTGCAAGCAAAGCATTGCGAATGGCTTTTGGAGCATCCGAATAAGTCTCGTTTAAAACGGTCTCATCCGGTGGAATCCAGAAGAAAGCTTCATACTTCAAGGCAGGAGCTTCCTCGCCCTCGGGATCAATGGCACAGTCGGGATTTGGATAAACACTTCCATCCCCCTTCATTTGCGCTTCCAGATACCCAAGGATTTCGCCATTTTCATGTTCAGGCAAATCGTCGGGAAGGGCGATTTCAACACAGCGCCGGTCTCGCAATACTACCTTTTCATCAGGCGTGATAAACACGCTGCGCTGTTGGCTCATTCCTTGATACCTCCTGCCTGCTTGATCTTGTCGAAGTTGAAGATGACCTTGACGCCGGTCTGCTTCTTTTTTTGTGCGGTTCCGAAAAGGCTGGAGTCAAGACGCTTCTCACGTTGCTTGGCGTCCTTTTCATCTTCGCTCATTTCCTTAGAGCCACGGACGGCGGTGCGACCTTCAAAGTCCGCATCTTCTGCCACGGCGAGCATGGCACCGAAGTCTGTAAACTGGAGGTCGGAGGGAAGCTTTTCCCAACGGTCCTTGATCTTGTCCCGAAGCTTAGAATTTTTAGACTTCTTCGGGTTGCCGTCGTTGTCGAGTTCCTTCTCTTCGGGCTCAGGGTAGAGGTAACTGAGCATTTCATCGAAGCGTTCAGGAGTCAGTGTGCGGCTTGCCAGCTTCTGAAGCATTTCCTCTGCGTCTTGGAAGAAGCGGAGAGCCTTGGCGAGAATGCCAGAGCTTTTCTTCATCCGCTCCTGAGCAGTTTTCGTATGCTTGAAGCTGACGGAACAAGGTACGCCAGAAGGAACGAATGACGCAAGACTCACCTTGCGTTCGGCCACATAGGGCATGAACGATACGGTGATTGCCTGCGATTGATCGTGAGACCAGGAGATGTGCAGGTAGCGAAGGATGGTCTGTTCATCGCCACTCTTGAACTTGATCTTCACGGGTTCGGGAAGGCGACAGGCGACCCAGATACGGCGACCGTAGTCAAAGACACCACCGGATTCGATGATAAGCTTGCCTTCCTTGATGATGTCCTCGAACATTTCCATGCACTCACGGTTCTGAACGGGGTTATAAATTGTAGCCCCAACAGTTGAGAGCGGAAAGTTGTTGTCCTCACGAATGATTCCCTTATGGTCAAAGAAATCAATGTTATGGAACTGAGGTTCAGAAGGCGAGTGCGAGCGCAGGTCCACGGTACGGACGGTCCAGTCGATTTCGAAGGTCTGGAGGGCTTCTTCGATGGTGGCGCATTCCTTGTGGATGCCGTGGGCGAAGAAGGTGTACTGCCCCCAGTCGTTGCCGGACTTCTTGCTGGTGCTGGTGCTGTTGGTCTTGCGACCCTCAAGAATAGCCCTGACATCTTCAGCGCTCATGGGTTTTCCCGACATGGCGATAGATGACATAAGTTGTTGCTCCTGTTTAGTGAGAGTTGCTTGCTACATTTATTAGGAGAGGGTTCGGGATTTGGGTGGAACCTGGAGTCAGAGGTACTTCACCCCACAATGATTGCAAGATGTAACCTTGCTGGTTTTGAATTGCCCATAGCCACAGGAGGGACAGGATACCAAGAAGGTAGAAAGTTTAGACGAGGGAATCATCAGTACTTTCTCCACAAGATACTCCTTTCTCACCTTTGACAGGTCTTCATTGGAACTTACAATAAGAAATTGTCTCTTCCGGCTTTTGAAAACCTGAAGGACAACACAATGGTTTTCGACGTTGAATGCTTCTTCAGCAGTTGTTTTAATGAGGGACTCTCGGAAATCACTCAGTCTGTCTTGAAGTTCAACGGGAATTATACCGTGTTCGGGCAATCGGGATTGGTGCATACTTGCACTTCCTCCAGATTACTTGAACCTTCAGGGCATTCGATCATCCGAGATTTGATCAAATGTGTTTGACATTCCAGACAGACTGTCTCTTCTGAGCCATCCTGCATTTCAACCGTAACACTTTCCAACTTTCCATCCATTCCCTGGACAGTAAAAGGATCGTGTTCGATTTCACCACTTTCATTTACAACGCAAGCAAGGCTAACTTTTCCATTACCTTCCCAGCGGAAATGAAGTGTTCCTTTTTCGACTTTGGCTATTGAACTTGCCATGATTTGATTCTCCTTAGAGGAATATCGTAAAGCTTGCCACTATTATGTCGTCCTTTTAATGGACAAACGGACTCAACAACCACATGGGTAATTTCTTTAGAGTCCGTCTCTATGACAAGCCTACGTTTGGAAGCTTCAGCTTCTTGAAAAGCTTCTGTTAGCTGTTGCTTCAAAGATTTCTTCCGAGTTTTCTCGGTTTCTAAGGAGTCACGCCATGACTGGTTTTCAGTGATGGTTTGTTGCAGATAGGAAGTAGGACAAGAGTTATGGTCCTCTGTGAATGTTGCTTCTGTCCATTTTATGTATTCCCACAAGCTCCCCGATTTTCGAATCTCGAAAGCAACAAGCCTGTTGTTTATAATAGACCAGATAAAAGATCCACGAACAGCACGAGCAGAAGAACCCTGTGTAAGTTCATTCACAAGATCCTTCCGCTTCGTGTGTTCAGTGGGTATCCAGTCCATTATGCTCCAGCCAGAACGGGTTCCTTTTCCGTCTTCCGGCGACCACGGGGAGCCTTCTCCTTGGTGGGAGCGACATAGGTGCCGGTGACTTCAAGGTAGATGTATTTGCCGCCATCAGAGAAGCCGACCATCTTCCATGTGGGGTTCTGAAGTTCACCTTCACCTTCAGCGATGAGAGCTTCTTCAAGGGCTTCATTACGACCCGCATCATCATACGGGAAGAATTCTTCGGTTTCAATTTTGACCGTGCGGCTGACAACGCCATTGCGGGCAATCTTGGTGAGGGTGTTGCTGCGAAGGGGGTGCGGGATGTGAACCGGGATCAGCGCATCGGGGACATGGTTGACGATCACGGTGTCAACATACTGGCGAGCCTGATCCGCCATGTAGGTCGGCTTGTGACCATCGGGACCAAGGATTGCCTGTGCAGCACCCGCTGCGAAACCGGCGTGAAGCTGGCGACGGAAAGCTTCCAGATTGGTGATGTTACCCACTTCGGTGACTTCGGTGTTGTTCTGATCCATAGTGCTGTGTTTCCTTTTCTAGTTTAGTGGAATTGAAGTCGAGGGTTTAGGGTTAAACTTCTTTGTTCATTTCATCAATTCCCTTTTGAGCCCAAGCTCGCACCGAGTCCCAAACACTGGGATCATTAAGGGAATACTCATCGAACCGAGTTCCATTGGGATGCTGATAGATCGTGACCAAACCTGGACCAAAGAAGTAGCGCTCCTTGGATGTCCTGCCGTCACGAACCTTATCATTCGGTCCCATCACATAGAACCTGGTTTCGTTGGGTCCATCTTTTACAACAAAAGTGGGAGAAGCCATTTCTTTCACTTCTTCCACTTCTTTAAAGTCAGGTTCTGTATCCAAAATTCCTGACTTGGCCTCGTCCACCGCCTCTTGATACTGTTTCTCATCATTGAGATCGTAGTCACTGATGGGGACAGTGAAGACAGCTTCTAACATTTATACGTCCTCCGGTTTTACGGGATTGGCGAAGGGCTGTGTTTCCAGATTTGACCACGGAGATGCACCGTAATCAACTTCCGAATAACGGTAGCCGTCGTCGTCGGTGTATAGATTCCCATCCGCAGCAAGGTCATGCTCGGAGCCCTCGGTATCGGCATCACGAAGGATAACTTCAACACCAGAGGGATTGTCAGCAAAAACATCCTGCACCACGCCACCCTCAACATGAATGAGGACACGATTGACGGGATCAACTTCACCCTCCAGAACGTAATCGGAGGCGTGTTCGGAACCGTAGGATTCATTGGGAGCCTGCTCAAGAGCAAGGGCTTCTGCTGCTTCTTGCGTATCGGCTTCCACCTCAATTTCCTTGATGGAATAACCAATACGGCAAACGGGAATAGTAAATTTAGCCATGAGTCGTCGTCCTTTTAGTCGGTGTTCTCTTTAACTGCTGATATATCTAAGAGGCAGTCGGCTCAGTCAGTGGAACCTGGAGCCTCGGCGGGTGCATAGTTGATCGAGCGGAAGTGTTCCCAGTCTTCTTCAGATTCAGGAAGAATGATATTGGGACAATCCTTGATAATCTGTTCAAGTTCTTCGTTTGAAAGTTCAACTGGAATTGCAATCATGACCATTCCAGCTACAGCACCTTCAACCTGAACGCCTTTGCCTTCCAGATGATTATAGAAAGGTTTGTAGCGTTCAATGAGTTCTTCCTTGTTGTTGCAGCCGTCTGTATTCCAAAGAAGCATTCCTGTACGAGAAACCTTCTTGGTTACAGAGAAAGAATCATCATGTTCGTTGAGGATAAATGAATCCCCAAGTCCAGGAAGATTCTTGTCGGCAGGGATATTTCCCATGATGTACTGATTGTTTTCAGTGGGATAAACCCAAACTAATTCACCTTCACCTTTGGTGGAATTCGGACAAGCCAAACGAACCTTAACAGGCTTGACGTTATCAGGAATAACGATTGGCATTAGAAAAGCTCCTTTTCGTCTGTTTCTTCAGTGTCGTACTCGTCTATGCTGCTTTGTCCATCAACTGCATAGTTTGCAATTTTATGGACTTCTTCATTCCAGCGATCACCGCTGTGCCCTTTGACCTTTACAAATTTTAGGTTAGGGAAACGGGAAAGTTGTTTACGAATACTGGAAATAAGAGCTTTATTCTCTTTAGCATTCCAACCAAGAGAAAGAACCCCAATGCAGTACTGAGAATCCGTATGAATACGAATCTCAACATTTTCATCTTTGATTGCTTTCAGAGCTTCAGCAATAGCCGTAAGCTCCATGATGTTGTTGGTCGTTCTACTTCCACCATAACCAGCAAGACGCCGGAAACAAATAAGTGGTGTTTCGAGGGGTTGATTTTTGAAGGTTTTGATTTTAGTGAGCAATACAGCGCCCCAACCACCAGGTCCAGGATTAAACCTGCAAGACCCGTCTGTATAGATTGCCACCTTCTTCATTTACTTACTCCTGTTTAAGCTGTTCTCATCTAGTTATAGGGACTAACCGTGGAACCTGGAGTCATTCCATCTTTCTCCATTCACACCTGCCCCTCACTCCATCTACTAGGGCTTCTATCCAAGGACTTCCAAAGTATTTGGGCTTTCTCTTGGAGTATTTGACAACCTTTTCGGTGGGAAGGTGAATCAGCTTATATTTATTAGGACGTTTTGGGCTTACAACTTCTTTTGAAGTGTAGCAACGTCTTGGTTTACATCCGATTTCTTCACAGATTGCTTTCCAAGTATCGTCATGAATCATTCTTTTGTAGTTTGAATAACGATATTGGAACCCATTTCGAATGAAATCTAAAGCATGGGCAATCTCATGAAGAATGGTGTCTTTTACTTCTTCTTCATTATTAAGAGCAACTAAACGTCTGCTCAGAGAGATGATTCTTTTTCTTCCATTGTGGAAACCGAATCCATTATATCGGCTATTCCACTTAAAATCATAGCCATGCTTGAAGAGTCCATGCCGTGCCATTAGGCTACGGCATAGAATCTCAGCTTCTTTTAATTCCATATTCTAGTTTTCCTTACTGTGGAGGAGGACCAAGAATCATTTGAAATCCCATCGGTGGACCATCATCGTCATCATTTCCACCCATTAGCTTTTTCAGCATTCTCTTAATGGGTTCAGGCATATCCCCAGGTCCAACTTGTTTCAAAGCAACGGAACCTGGATTCGCCTCTACTTGTTGCTGTTGTTTTAGATGGTTGTAAAGATGCCTTTCTCTTTCACGAGAATCTTCATTGGTATCTTTGACAATTTTACGCCATTTGTTTTTAATGTGAATGACATTTGAATGAGCACCAGCCCAATCCACGCAAACATTGGGAAGCTCAGGGATGTTCATCATTTGCCATTCCATACGTTGAGGAATCGTCTGGAACTTTTCCAATGAAAGAATTACTACCACTGGAATTCTACGTTCAATGGCAAAATGAATCTGCTGGGTATTTGGAGCTTCATTGATAACGAAAATAGGTTCGTCATCATACAAAGTGTTTTCAGGGTTTTCGTTTTCGAGAGTTTCTTGTTTGTCGGATTCTTCTAGTTTCTTTAGATCTTCTCTCATAATCCAAATTCCCTTAGAAGTGGGGGAAATTTCCATCTAGTTCCTCCTAAACGTGTCTTGTATATCGTAAACCCATACGCTAGTCAAGCGTTTTGGCCACGTCAATGGTAAAAGCCCCCTCCCACACAAGGTAGGAGAGGGCAGTGGGAGGGAGGATAAAGACTCGAAAAGCTTTAGTCGATTAATTCGACAATCAGCTTGTCTCCCTGAACTGAATACCGAACTTTCTGCTCAATCCTGTCTCCTGAGCCATTGTTATAAGGCACAATCTGAACAAGATCAAGTTCATCACGTTCGGCTTTCGGGGTCATTACTTTGTTAGGAACGCTGATTGTTACACCAGCTTTACGACCCCTCTTGGAGACCTCACGTTCCTCTTGTCGAACCTGACGGACTCCATTTTCATCATTGTACGGAACTTCATAGAGAACCTTGCCATTTTCAAGGTCTTTAAGCTTTTTAGGAGTAAACTCCTTGCCTGGGGTTCTGTCTAGTCCACGACCTTTACGTTTCGTGGCGTCATCAGTTGCAGTGGCGGTGTTTGCATCATTGTTACTGTCATTGGTTGGATCAACCGTAGTCTCGCTCATTGTAGCGCTCCTTCTATTTGAGGGAGCACAACAAAGGTTTAGAGCATAATTCGACGTGCTTCAATATCGAAATGGTTATCTTCCTGGTCCCGTACAGTCAGAAGTAGACTTCCATCAGTGTCGAACTTTGTGCTCACAACCTGTGCTGTGAACCCATGATTCCAAGAATCATTCGACTGCGGTTCTGGAATATCAACCTCTTGGCCAAGTACCCAATCCGAATATGCTTCGATTGAGTTCGCAGAGACTTCAACACGGAACACTTTGTAGATGGGAAAACCATTTTCTCCCATCCACTCTTTGTTCTTTTCGTCGGCAGCAGCCCACGCATTGTCCGCAGTGAGATAAATCGGACCATCCGAGTCTCGCTTCTCAGGATTCCAGGTACACTTATGGAACCCATTGAAGCGTCCGTCCCGCCGTGGAGTGGACACGACATAAAAGGTTTGTCCGAAGTGGGGGGCGAGCACTCGCAGGTCTTCAAACTGCTTCTCCGTGATATTGACGCCAAGGAGCCGATTCCAGGCAGCCGTAGCTTCATTGAGCTTGCGACCGAATCTTTTGAAGATCAAGTCTGCTAAGGCCACGGAATCAGCACCAGTGAACACGTCTTCACCCGTGAAGACCGTCAAGGGATCAAGGTGCTGTTTTTTGTAGGAGGGTGTGCCAGCCACCTGATCACTTTCTTCAGACTCATCAGGAGGGTCTCCCCAAGGATTCATATTAATACCATCATCAGGAATCGGTTGGAGATCACTTGCGTCAACAACATCTTCTGGACGGATTTTTCTTTTCATTATTCTTTCTCCAAAAGTTTGTAAGTGCGGATTCGAGTCTGACACTCGTTTATAATGGACTGCATGAAGTTGATGTATTCCTGTCCTTCAGGTCCACCGATGTCTTCTGCCGGTTGAATTGCCCGCATGAAATTCTGCCACATTTCATCCTTCAGATGATTTGTGATTAAACCATCAGGGTGATAACCTTCCCGATAAGGAGAGTGATACACCGTGAGCATTGCGGGAAAGGTAGGATTGTGAGCGTGTTCGTCATTTTCATGATTGAACAAACCCTTGCTCAAGGATTCTTTATCAGTTTCCTTGAGAGCCATCAGCTTGGCATAGCCCATGTGGATAGGAATGACAGCCCACCCTAAAACTTTTAGCTGATCTTCGATGGTGGACAATTCGTCTTCACTCATCGAACTGTCGTTATTTACATGGTTCACCTTACGAAACTCTTTGAAAGAGCAAAAAGTTTCATGATCCCACTGCCAAGTATCACCTTTCAGGTGCATGGCGGCAACAAACATTCTACCGGACATAATAAGTATTCCCTTCTACTTCGATTGTGGAATAATCCATTTTCAGATGTTCAGCAGCCTTGTCCCAATCAATATGGGTTGCAGGCCAAGAAACATCACTACTAATGGCACCAATGTCTTCTGCGAATTGTTTTGCATAATCCACAAAATGATTTTCATGGATCAAAGTTGCACCATCACTCCATTCGCAGAGACTTTCGGCTTCATCCTTGAGGGCTTTTAGTCCCTTGAAACGTTTAGCTTCATTGTGGGGGCAGTTCTCGGAAAGGAGCCATGTGGTTGCTTCCTCTTCAGTAACACCATCACGTTCCTCTTCAATTTCAATGTCGAGGATTGCGTCCTGAAGAATTTCATTCAGGACTTCTTCCACGTCCCGAGAGTCGAGAATGTCATTTCCGAGTTCTGCGTCAGCCATTTAACTTGCTCCTGTCTAAGATAATTAAAGGCGGAAGGGACGGTTGGAAGTGAAACCTGGAGATTACGTCATTTCGGCTTTGATGATTTCTTTTACAAAAACTTCTGCCGCACGAGTGGTGTCTGGATAAAAGAAGAGAACTTCTTCTCGTTTCCATCCACGATTAAGTTTGGCATAGGAATCAACCACTGCCTTAATCGCTTTTCCTTCATCATTCCATGCAAGATGGAACATGTGTTCTACTTTAGAATGGAAACCATCAGCCATTTCTAAAGCATCAATAATTCCAATTCCGTCGTCAGGCGCAGGAGGAAATCCTTTGAGACCAAAACGAACATTGATAATTCCCAATGTCATTCCAGCTCCTTCAAGAACTCCCCTTTCGTAACTTCCCAATTTCGTAGGATCATTAGTTCCAGGAACTTTACAACGTTGTTCATAGGAACAAAAGGGAGGGAGACCATCGACAGTTTGATCCAGAACTGCATCAAGAACAGAACGAACCATTTCTGTATATGCTTTTTTTGTAATGATAATTCGTTTCATATCTTTCCCTTTCTAATATAATTAGAGAGTGCGGTTGTCTCTGTGTTTTGAACTGGAACTTAGTTGTTGCTCAAGGCATCAAGAACGGTTTCCAGAGCCCTTGCATAAGCCCCACTGCTCACGTCAATCCCCTCACAGGCTTGAGCCAGAATAAGAGATTCAAGAGTATCCATCATGGCGCTTTCTTCAAGCGGTGTATCCCCTTCATCATCCACAAACATGTGGTGAAGGTTGGATTCAACACGACCATTGCCATCCTTAACAGTGACACGGATCATAACGTGCGGATTGTTGGGAAGGTCAATGTCGGTGGTGTGGGAGTAGTCTGCTGGAGAGAACCGGAGTTCTGCGGCTGCATCAATGGAGCACCAGCCCGAAGTGGCTTTGTATCCAAGAGCGCCATCGTCGCCCTTCATGAGTTCCCCGAAGTACCAGCCGTCATCGAACATGAGCATGTAAACCCAATCGCTTTGCTTGAGCAATTTCGGGTCGGTGACGGGAACAGAGTTGTTTTGAATGAAATCCTGATTGTTATCACGGGGAGGAAGAAGGTATCCGTATCCGATCATAATCTTTTTATCCTTTTGGGGAATGTATTGAAATTAGTGAATGGGTTCCAGTTCAAGCTTGGTAGGATCATAGTAAAGGGTGCGCTTGGCACGTTCCTGAACCATTTCGTCCACGACCTCATTCATGGTTTTTCCATCAGAGCCCTTTTGCTCAAGAAAGATTTCAAGGAAGAACCACGGGGTACGGTTGTTTTCTGCGATTTCCCACGAACGTTCAATTGCATTCTTGATGTCATCGGAAATGCTTACAATGTTTTCGAGGTCGGCGACGGGAATCTCTTGAATCTCTTCAAGAATTTGACCTTTAAAACGCTCTTCAACCCGCTGCTTTTCGTGTTCAAGCAGATTGTCCCAATTGCGGGTGTTTTGGGTAAGCGCCTCGAATTGTGTACCGGTCATAAGCATTGTTGTTCATCTCCTGTCTGATGTCTCTAGGGCGAAGGCGAGAGGGAGGGTGGAACCTGGACTCAGAAGACGTGAGAATACACAAGCGGATTTCTTGGTAATTCAGGGAACGATTCATTGCTCTTTGGTTCCTTTTCAATATGATCGTAACCTTGGAGCGGTGGGAAAGGGAATCCAGCCTTTTCAAACTTCTTTTTGGCTCTGGACCTCACAGTTGAATCCTGAACATTCTTCCCGTATTCGATTGCCACATCACAATAGAGCATAAATTTCTCTTTGGAAATAATGTCTTTGTGAAGTGCATCGGTAAAGGCATCCCGTAAAACTTGTTTGTATTGTTCTTTCGTGAATCCCAAAGGATTTTCAGAAAGCCAAAGAAGAGGAATGGCTTGCTTCCCAGTAGTTTCAATTTTTCTAGAAACCATTTGAATACCATGATACATTCCAAGGCAAACAAATTGGGTTCCATCAGGATAAGCGTAAACCGCCACATCCACATGGGATTTACGATGAAGAGAAAGATAGAGTTCAAATGCTAACAGAATGGCTTTTACGGGATCGTCTTTTCCCAAACGATTTTTCCCATAAGTTTCTTCATCTGTCCAGTGGTATTTCTTCTGCTGTGCTCGGAGAATCAGTCCACTCCTTATTGGACTTTTAGGGGCATCAAGCCTTTTGTAAACTTCTAAGGCGGTTCCAGAAAGGTCTTCTTGTAACAGGCGAAGTCGGATTTCCTCATACTCGCCCTCTTCAAGAAGAGTTTCAAAGAACATCTGGATATAACGAGGGATTGATTCACCCTTTGACTCTTCAAGAAGTTGTTTGATTCTATGACGAATAGAACATGATTCTCCGATAGTCGCCATGATAGTCTCCTTTGATAAAGTAAGATCCACCTGGACCAGTAGCGTTCCGCCAAATTGAAAGAAGTTCTTCTTTACTGTTGTATTCAGGTTCTGTATGAGTCATTAGCATCCAGAATTCAAGAGCTTCAACTGGATCAGAGAAAGACCTCATAAGGCTATTTTCGCCTTCAACAAAGTCTACAAGGTTGGAATGAACTTCATAGTTTCCGTATCCAACTTTTTTCCTAAGAACTTTAGGAGCAAGCCATTTGTTTCTGTGCTGTCGAGCGGTAGCCATTTAGCTGTTCCTTTTAAGCTGAGAAGGTCTAGTCGTGGTCTTCATCCATTGAGATAACGCCTTCATAGTTGTCAACGGTTGTCAGACGTTCAAAGCTATATGAACTTAAATCCTTCAGTCCAATTTCTTTCCAGTTATGGTAGGACAAGGTTCTATTGAAACTTTCCAGTACCATCATTCTGGCATTCACTTCTGAACGTGCTGCAACGATTGCAGTTTGGTAAAGGGTTCGTCTGTCCTCCGGCCACTCATCATTATCAGCTTTATGAGAGACCTTGTAAACTTTGACGGTATCCACTTTGTAACCGCCAACTTCTTTAGCATCACGTTCATGGACCTTTGCAGGGTCCATAACAGAAATGATAGCTTTTCGGAAATCGTTAATGATGGAAGAGTTTTCGTTTGTAGGAACCCAAAAATACCGAAAGATCCACCATCCAGACCAATCACTTTTGGTTGAATAATGGTTTTGTCCGGTATAGTGTTCGGCATCTTTCCGAACCACTTCACTTTTGGATTCAAATTGGCAATTGATGGTGATAACTTTTGCGGGAAAGGAATTAATATCCATTTTTACACGCAAAGTATCAAACAAGGTAGGGAATTCTAGTTCGTAAATGCCATTCCCATTTGCGACCTTGTTTCCACCATTCCTTTGAAGGAAAAGGAAAATCTCATCAAGGATGACACGGGCACGATTTTTGGTCCAGTCCCGCTTTACTTTTTCTAGGTTACGAGCGTTCATCTAGCAACTCCTTGCTGTTATAGTCTCACAGGGTATAGCTCTCCTGAGATGGAACCTGGACCTGTGTCCTCTACACTTCAGGATGTCATGGCTGTATGCCAGCCTGCATGTCACGTTGACACTTTGATATAGGGTTGCCCTTGATTCAGTTCAGTTCCACCGGCATCATCAAACTGATCGAATTTCTCAAATGAATCAGCAGAAGAAACAGACCATCCCTTACTGCGATCCATGAGAATAATACCAACCTCTTCATTCAGTTCGCTTTCATCAAGAGACTCAATGAAAGTTTTAAGGTCTCGCCATGTCATTGAGATTCTCCTTTTGAAAGAGAGGGTGAAGCCGTGTTGACCTCACCCTCTAAGAAGTTTAGGATTCGGAGTTGGCTTTCGCTTCCATCTGGCGATAGAGATACATCACCAGAGATTCACGGCGCAAGCGGAAGTATTGGCGAAGGGCGCTTTCAATAAGGTGGTCATCGGAGCGAAGGCGACCGTGTTCCACATCATATTTGACCATGCCAAGCTGATTCTGAGTTGCTTGCCTTGCATCCGAACTCTGCTTGTACCATGAGCCATTGGAATGCTGAGGCTGGATGTTACGTTCAAGAAAAGCATTCCACAACAGGGAAGGAACATAGTAAGACTCTTCCATGTGAGAAATAATATGGGAAGGATCATTGTGACCCATTGGCTTTCCAATATCAGGATTGCCTTTAGGTCCACTAATGGTTAGGGTACAATACCAGCAATCACCACTGGAAGGAAGGGGGAACTCCCGAGACTCCTGAAGGCTCTTGATCCAGCCGCTGATAAACTTGCCCACCATGCGAGTGAGCTTGCGCTGTGCTCGGATATAGAGACGGGGATTGATGGAAGGAGTACCGATAGGGACGCCATTGGCGTCAACTTTCATACCATCGGTAAAGAGAACGGCATCCTCAAAAGAGGTGTTGCGGACCCACCAGATGTTTTCACCTTGCCACATGCGAACGGGAGAGTATTCGTTAATACGCTCCTTAGTGGTCATGGTCCGGTAGCCGCCGGAGTTAAGGGTATAGGTTCCATCGGGGTGAATGGTGATGATGTCCGTTGCATGGAAGCGAATGGCGAAGTCTTCCCCACGACGGAAGAGACGGGTGTTGTTTGCCAGGGGCTTGCCCTGTTCAGGATTGCGAGCAGTGCCGAGGGTCTTTTCGGCTTCGCTGTAAGTGAGCGTCATGTTTGCGCTCTCCTTTCCTTTGTGATGTCTTTATGGAGCTACACTTTTTAGAAGTGGAACCTGGAGCTACTATTCTCCTTCTTGATAGGTCCAATGCTCTTGGTCGTTGTTGACGTAGTATTCCTTTTCCGTTTCAGTATCCCGAATCCAATAGTCCACTCCTACGCCTGAGTCAGGACCATCCATGTATTCAAGTCGGGATTCTGGAATGCCAGTTTCTTGAGAAAGAAATTGAATAGCATTCATTGTTAAATCTTCACGAATTCGCCAACTTCACTGGCGTCGATGAAGGTGAGGGATTCATTGAAAGGATCAAAATCAATCCCCAGTTTCTTGGCGATACCCATAATGGCGGGGTTGTCCATTTCTTCGGGGTAGTCCTCTTCATTCATTTCCGCTTCCACTTTCTCAAAGAGTTCGGGAAGGGTTTCGGTTTCGGTTTCAATACCGTAAGGGGTATTTCCACCGTCATATTCATGAATCACGATCCAACGCATGATTGTTTCCTTTTCTTGAAAGTTGAATTAGGCGGTGATTTAACCTTGTCGAGGACAACTTGCCGTTTACGGTACACACCGTCAAGGACGTTGGTAGGCATTGCCAGGTCAAATCTAAAGAGAACAAGATTTACGGTACACACCCGTCAAGGACTGGGCATCTTGTCTCACCCGCCTAAACTTACAGGAAGTGGTTGTTTCTCAGTGAAACCTGGACTTGAAAGCCGTCAGGTGGTGGCTGGCATTAACGACGCCTAATAAACTTATCGTCGTGAATACCAAACAGTGAACCAATCGCCATGAGAGCACCGGCAATCATAAGGATAACAGCCACGGCAATAAAACCGATATTGGCATCATCCATTTGAGAACGGAAAAGGTGTGGAACTTGTGCGCTGTCCACGGCGGAATCGGCGAAGAGTCCAAAGAGGTAGTACCCAAGGAATACCATTAACAGGTATCCAAAGGAACAAAGGATGCGACCGAACCATTTCATGCAACGTTCTCCTTACGTTTAATGTCGTGGTAGTTGGAAAGCCAAGAGGCTTCTCCGGCGAATTCTACTTCATCATCCTTTTCAGGAGTGAAGTTTTCGTTAATGGCTTCAAAGAGGTCTTCGCTACTGTAAAAGCCAAAGCAGGAATCGACGTGTTCCTCAACCTCTTCATCATCATTCAACTTGTCAATGCTGTATCCATAGACAGCACCATTGCACCAGTTGGTATAGATTTTGAGGAAGGAACGTGCGGCTTCAGCCCGTTGATCGTCAGTTGTACCCTCGAAAGATTTCCGATCAAGGATAAGGAGACCGGCAACAGAGACTCCATCCCAAGGACAGCTTGTTCCGGGTCCACCTTCACCCTTCAGAAACCAAGAGCACTGTCCATGCTCATAGTAGCCAAGGACAAAGAGGTGTCCATCCTTGGCAAGGTCGGCGTATTCGGAATTGGTAAAGTTGCAGTCCCCATGTTCATTGACCTTGAGACCGAATTCTTCAGGATGCTGGAAATTGGAATGGCGGCGGTTGAAAGAGACAATGCGGAAACCCTCATCGGTATCAGCGGGGTTCTCTGCATCGGAATCGTTTAGAAGGTTGACACGATACTTAGTCATTTAACTTGCTCCTGTCGGATATAAATCTTAGGGAGTGGGGTTGGCGGAAGTGGAACCTGGACTACTGTTGGTCCAGAATACCCTCTTCAAAAGCGATCCTGCCAAAGTCATCCGTTTCAGAGAAAGAGAATTCATCACGATTGTCAGGATAAACCCGAACAACAATGCTTTCACTGTTTTCGTGAATACACTTTTCAATGGATGCAATTCTTCCACTGGAAAGCTCGGTTCTCATTCCACATTTGAATTTGACAGGATCACCAGCCTTAAAACCTTTATGGGATTCGAGGGTTTCTGTTTTCATGTCACAGATTGTGCTTTGCAGCATACTCCTCAGTTGATTTACGGTCCACAGTGAAGCAGTTGCCGTTAAGCTGTTCCCCATGAAGAATCACGATAAAGTTAATCTCGGGATTGTTCTTGAAGAAAGCAATGGCACCATCGGGAATTTCGTTGAAGGTGTTACACAGTGAAGGAAAGTCATTCAGTTGAAGACGGCAACCATTGAACAAGTCAATGTCAAGTTCCTTATCACGTCCTTCAACAAAGTTTGCAACGCCATCATAGGCAGATTGCAAAACGACAGGGCGAAGAAGTTCTTTAACTTCATTCACCGTGAGAAAGGCGACGTTATTTTCTTTACGCATTTTGTTTCTCCTCCTTGGGAAAGATATTCCCAGCGGCATCCATTTCGTATTCGTCCAAGTCAACAACCGTCCAGCTTTTGATTGTAGCCCAACGGTTCTGATCCTCGGCACGTTTTTCAGCCCATGCCTTTTTGCGGTAAACCTTGGCGCATTCGGGATAGGTTCCCCAAGGAGCATGGAAGCGGTTCTTCCCGTCTTGACAGTAACGGGGACCAACGCTTTTCCCATTGTCGGCAAAGCCTTGAGCGACAACGTAAGCCATTGTTATTCTCCATATCCCATGCCGATTGTCAAACCAGCACGAAAGGCGTGAAGACAAGAGATGTCCGCAATGTAACTGTCAGAAGTTTCCCCTACCTGAATAGAAAAGGGAGTCGGAGGACACTTGGGACCAAACAAAAGTTCCTTTGCTTGTTCCTTGTTCTCCACCTTGTAACGATGGAAACCCTTTTGGACCACATTGCAATAGTCATCCAAGGAATATCCATCGGGAACGGGAACAACCACGGGATTCTGCTGTCCACGTTTGATTTCTTTGACCTTTTCCTCAGCCGCTTCGGGGGTGTCGAAGGTCTTTACGCAATTGTCGAGAAAGCCCATGATGGAATAGCCATGAAAGCAACCATCGTGGCAGAAAATCACATCGCCTTCTTTGATGACATAAAACATAGCGTTTATCCTTTCGCTCTAATAACTTTATGCGGCAAGGTTTAGGGGGAGTGAAACCTGGAGGTTATAGCCCGCACCAAGAGTGAACAATCCCCGCAAGAGTCACAAGGTCGTGTTCGGTTGGGTTCTCCATTTCGATTGGACAGTTTTCCAAGTCTGCATAAGAGTCAATGTCAGGCTTGTTGTCCATGTAACGTTCGTGAATGTCATTCCACGAAACCCATCCCTCATAAAGATAAACAGGGCACAAGAAACTCTTGTTCTGTTCCTTCGTTGGAAACTTGGGCTTGCCATTCTCCCAGCGTTCAGGATTGGAAATGGTAAGGAGAACATCAGCGTCCTTGTCCATACCAGTCTTGCGACCATTGGGAAAAAGTTTTTTGACCTTGAAGTCAATGACAGGGTAGCCGAAGTCACGGCATTCAGCGATTGAAACATCGGTTCCGATTCTCATAAGAAAACCTTTCGTTGTCGATAGGTCTAAGAAAAATAGCCTCCCGCTTGCGGAACCTGGAGCAGGAGGCTTGTTTCAGTTGGAATCGTAAACCACGCCGGAGAATTGTCCAGGCTTGAAAGTATTCACCCAAGGCATATTCATTCGTTCTTCAACGGAAGGATATTCTTCCTTGGGGAACATTTTAATATAAGGCTCTCGTGCCTTCATGTCTTCAAGGTAGGACGGGTGAAGGTTTGGGTCATTGCGCTGATCGTAAATGTCCCAATACTGCTGTTCGTAGGGCATGATGATGTCCCAGTGCATTTTGTTGCGTTCATCGTAAGGGATTTCCTTACAGGCAACATACTGGCGATGGGCGATGTCACTGATGATTGTTCCTGCCGGGTCACGCATGGTTACACCGTTGTTGGCGATAGCCTTGTAACCGGCATATCCACCAGCCCCCACTCCACCAATAAGCAGAGCGGCGAGAACGAAGAGGGAAAACAGTACACCTTTGCTTGCATTCGGATCTTTCATGGTTGTTTCTCCTGTGATAATAAAAATAGGGGAAGCCCCGAAGGACTCCCCCTTGATGTCTTGAAAGCGGCTGTTGTTTTGGGTGTGGAACCTGGATTAAGGGAACGAAACCTGACTGCCGTATCGGATAAGGTATCCAACAGAAACTGTGCCGTTTGTTGGGTCATATCGTCCATCAACGATGTAGCGACTTGTTGCACTGTCACCACTTCTTCGAGGCGGCAAGTCACCGGATGGTCCAATTGACCAAAGGGCGTAAGGGGTAGGAGTTTCCCATTCATCACGGACAAACCCATTGACCGGACCATTGGCATTGATTCCATTTTCCTTGTAGTCAGATGGAACCTGAACAACGAAACCACCGGAGCCCTTCACTTGAAAGGGTCCGTCTGGGAATGGTCCTGTACCTTCAAGACCAAATCCAGCCTTTTCGTAGCCAAAGGGCAGTGTTCCGGGACGAGTGTTGACCCCACTGGACACAAAGGTCTCAAAGGGATCGGCGGGAACGCTGGTAAGGTATGCAATGGGGGTTGTGATACTTCCAACAGGAACGCCATTGATGTTTGTTCCTGCCCAGAAAACACGGAGTGAGTTTCCCTGGAAATTTGCTGCTGGCGGTGTTCGGTTGTTGTCAACTCGGTAGGATTCAATACCGGTTGCAATGGTTCGGAGGTCTGAAGCCACACGGGCAACCTTAGCCCGTGTCTGTGCTTCCAGAAAGTTGGGAATGGCGATTGCGGCAAGAATGGCAATAATTGCCACCACAATCAAAAGTTCAATGAGGGTAAAAGCTCGTGTATTCTTCATAGAGTCTCCTTGTCAGGTAGGCATTGCTCAGGCAGCGTTGCCAGTTTACGTTACGATTTCACAGTGTCAAGCCATATTGGCCATGCCAGCCAGCACCTCACTTTCTTTTAGTATTCAACCTGCACAAGTTTTTCATCCTTGGAAGTCTGAGTAACACTACCCGTGCGCTTCAGTTCTTCCATGTGTTTGTTGAAGGTTTTGATCTTCTTCCAAACTTCATCGGGAATACTGGTCTTGATCTGGACACCCTGAGGATTTCCTTCAGTCCCATCAGTGATGATGACTCGGCGTCCACCATCCTTGAACCAGACTTCAAAGACTTCAAAGCCGATGATTCCAAACATTGAACGATTCACAATGCGCTGAGGCACTGTGTTGTTCAAACACATTTCGATTAGTTGGGAACCACGGTAAGCGTCGTGTCCAGTTCCATGAGTATTAACCGCAGCGTTTTTGTTGAGGGTGCTGGGAAGGCGCTTGGGATAAACCCAGTAACTCACCCGAGTAACGCCCGCTTTGTTGAGAGATTCACGGACATAGTTAAGCCGTGAAGGAATCTCTTCAATCACACCCTTTGCCAACAGGTGTTTGTTGCGGAGATATTCACGCAGATGATCCACACCAACCCCGACATCAGCAAACTTCTTATCGGAGGTTTTGGCAAAGCGTTCAGGACTCGGAACTTTGAAAGCATCCGGGTCATGGTAAAAGGGTTCTGTGTCCATGTCCCGAAAAGCGATGGAGCTAATTTCCTTAGCCCACTTTTCAAGATGCTTGGCAGCTTCCCAATAGTAGTTGGCAAAGCGGCGGTCTCCCTTGGGCATGTGAGGAAGGGCGGGCTTGTGCGTAGCCCAACAGACTTCATGCCAAACCCACATGTTGCGGGTGGAAAGGGCGATGCGCAAGCGTCCTTCATGGACACCGTTGTAAAAGTAAACCCCATTGGGATGTTTGGAGTTCCGGCGTTCACGGGGCAGACCCAGACGATGAGAAAGAATCTGGTCGATGACGTTGGAAACCTTCCACGAACCGCCGTTGAAAACTTCGGGTTCGATGTCCAGAAGCATTGCCACCGTGCTGAGGTTGCCGGAGTCTCGCCAGTGACCAAGGAAATAAATCACATAAGATGCGAGGGAAAGGGCGTCCACGTTGAACGGATCAAGGACTGCCTTGACTTCGGGAGTCATGGGAATGTCAAGTGTGTTGGAATCCTGCTTGGAGTCCTTGAGCAGGACAGCCGCTTTATTGAGAGCCTCCCGCAGTTCAGGAACAAGGTTCTTGTAAGCGGGAATGATGAGAGAGCGCCATGCTTCAGCGTACTTGAATTCACGAGCCATGATGTCCGATCCTTTCATCGGGAAAAGTTTAGTCAGGAAGTTGTCCCCCCTGATATATTCAAGAGGACAAGAGGATTGTTTGTGGAACCTGGATTAGAAGTGATAAACCTTCCCATCGTCTCCAATGTAAAGGTCAGCACTTCCGAAAGTCTTAGCGATATTAGAAAGCTTGTCCCCTACTTCGCCAAGATCACGGCCCCAAAATCCAGCCCCGTGCCCATTTCGGGTGAGCCAGAAATCGTGACCCGCCGCCGCTTCGGGATAGTCTCGCATTTCTCCCGCCTGTTCAATAAGTTCGGGAACCCCTTCATGCTGGCGGAAGTTGTCACAATCTTCCTTCATTTGTTTCAAAGTTTCGGTAGGAAGATCATGAATGTTATGGTTGCGGTCCAAAGGTTCCCCACCAGATTCATCCGAATTGTCAGTGGAGGACCAAAGGGCGCAAAAGATATAATGGCGGGTAAAATTGTCAATTTCCACACCATTGATTGTTTCAGTTGGAAAGAATTCGCAATCTTTCATGTCCGTTCCTTTCAACGGGAAGGTGTCTTGCTGATAAACCTAAAGGACTTGGTTATTCGGAAGTGGAACCTGGAGCCTGCTTGATTTCCTTATGGTAAAGGGCGACACGTTCTTTCTTGCCGGTTGTTTCAGAATGAAAGTCAACACAGTAAAACCATGCACCCTCGGGACCACGAACAACCGCAGTGTCATTCGTTGCCACAGTTCCCACCATGCCCGCCTTGAAAACAACCTTTGGGAAAGGTTTCCAGTTCCCATCGGCGTCCTTAAACTTCCCATATTGGGAACCGTAAGCTTCCCTCTCTCCCGACTTGAGGGTTACCTTGTCCCCAATCTGGAAACGTTTGTTCATCGGCATTGCTCTTGGCATTTGACTTGTCCTTTCGTCTCATCTATATCTAAGAAGATTAGACAATCAGAGGTGGAACCTGGATTTTAGAACCAAAGTTGTTCCCAGTGTTCAGCAAGAAGGTGACGAGCCTTCTTAAAGTGTTCCTTTTGCTCGGGAGTTGGATCATCAATGTTTATTCCAATCCAGAAACCTTTGATGATGTAATCAAAAGTTTCTCGTGCCTTTTCTTCTGCATTGTCAATCTCTTCTGGCGTGTGGTTAAGGGAGAATGGAACCGCATGAATAAGAGTAGAAGGACAATGATCCCGATAATAAACAAGACGAACCAGAATAAAAGCCGAAAGAAATTCATGGAATTGGAAACATTGATCTTGAAGGTTAAAGTCACTTGGATGAAACATCACCTTTGCGTGAGATTGGATAATTCCACGATGAAACTTCTTCTTTGGATCGGCATTTGTGTATCGTTCCGAATCAAGAAACAAATTCTCACTTGTAATCTTGTCCGGTACTTCCATTGTACTTACTCCTTAAAGTATTTGTTCAGAAGGTGTTTAGAACGCCTTTTGTTTTGCCGAATAATGCGTTTCTTGGTTGCGCTTTTCTTAGTTCCAGTTCCGAATTTGCCAGGGCATTCATACCCAAACTTACGGTGTTGCCACTTCTTGCCGGGATTGTTCATGATACGCCTCCTTTAAGGTCGTATCATTTCATCCCCATACAAAAAGAAAATCATTTGGTTTCTCCTTAGATGGTGAAACGTTCGAGTTCACACTTGCGGAAAAGATGATTGCTCAAACCTTTTTCTTCATTCGAGCAATGGAAAATCCATTCCCCACGATCATCTTTTCGTGCCTTGTCAATCTTCACAAAGCATTCAAACAATGGGGAATAAGCTGTTGTGTACATTTCTTCTTTTGGTTGCTGGTTGAAGTCATGTCCACAAGCGCAAACCATTTGGTTTGTTTTCATTGCTCCACATTCAGGACAATGGTATTTGCTCATTATCCATGCTCCGTGTGTTCGATCAGAATCTTGGCGGTTTCAGGGAAAAGGCGTTCAAGGTCTTCCTTTGCCTTCTGGCATCCCTTGAAGACACGACGGGCTTCCTTGGCGTCTTCATAACCAAATTCCTTCATAACGTCCGCAGCATCCTCGCAATTGAGGATAACATGGGCGTCACTTGCCATTGCAGACAAGACATCCTCAAGGGTAGGATCTTCCTTGTGAGCCGAACCTTGGGAGAAGTAAATGGTTGCTTGGCGTCCCTCATTCTTGAGGAGACACTTGAAATGCCGTGCGCCCTTATCCCATTCGATTCCATCAGGGCGGGACTGAACCCGTTCACAGGTCATGGAAAGACCCTTGTGCTCCGCAATAAAAGCGTCAAGGGTGATCGGACCCGTTTCATCAAAATTGATTTCGGTAAGCGGGGTGCCAGTGGTGTCAGTCATTTGACTTGCTCCTTGTGATCTGTTTCCTAAAAGTCTTAGTTCTTATTCATGGAACCTGGAGCTTATGCCAGCCAGCACATCACGAATTAACAAGCACAGCGTATCCCTTGATGGCATCCGTTAGCTTGGGCTGAAGAATCCCAAAGCACAGATAAAAGAGGGCAAAGGTCCAGATACAGGCGAAAAGGAAAGCCACAATGCGAACCTTCCACGGGGTCTTGTATTCATTTCGATAACGGCTCATTTGAGGAGTCCTTTGATTGTGCGGAATCTGTAACCATCGGCAAGCAATGCATTCAACTCGTCGATATATTTCTTTGTTTCTTCTTCACTGAGAGGGGAACCTGGAGTGTTGGTTTCATTTACTCCGGCAAAGTTAATGCAAAGAGGGTTGTCATACCATTCATTATTACAGTATTCAAGAACCAGAGCCTTGCCCTCTTGAATCGGAGCAAAGCCCACACAACCGCAACCAAAACGAACGAGCTTGATGGAATCGGAATAATTCATTTGAGACCTTTCTCTCAGAAGAAATGCAAAGGATTGGGAAGTCACATTGCACAGTCTGTTTTCATTCCCATGTCACCGATACACAGTGCTTCACAGACCTTTTTTTTGTTAGGCTTCGGCGAGTTCCAGTTCGTTGGCTTCCTTCTCTTCCTTGCCGACTTCGCTTGCCCTCCACTGAGAGCGTGTCTCGACGGACTTCATTTCCAGCTTGTCCGCCTTCCAGAGTTCGGCAGTGCCCTCGGGATAATCGTAGGTGTTATCATCCAACACCGTGATCTTGTAGGTGATCCCGCCATACTGAAGGGGTTCACTCTTGATGTCCAAGTCATCAATGTTCTGCCCGATCATCCAGTCTTCGATCAAGCCGAGTTCGATTTCACGGATGGAATTGTTAAGTTCCTTCTCGACTTCGCCGAGCACTTCAAACCGAGCGGCAAGGTTCGCAACGTCTTCGGGAGTTTCGGCACGGTCAATCTTAACCGGAGTAAGGTCAAAATTGGCGGAAAGGAAGATTTTCTTGTTGGGCTGAAGGATACGATCCTTCTTAACTTCCTCGCCCGTTTCCTTGTCAAAGAGCTTGTCAGTCATGCCGGACTTGTTTTCGTAAACGAAACGCCGGTCATTCCAGACACCTTCGATGCGGTTGACGCCTTCCATAAACTTCCGCTTCTTGCCGTTGTCACGAGCATTCTTGACCTGCTTGCGCTCTTCACGAACCTGGGCAAGACGGTGCATAAGAAAATTAAACTCGTCAATGCCTTCTTCATCCTGAGGAGCGGGAGCCCAGAAGCGACGGTTGCGAAGGTCCACAGTCTGCCATCCCAAACCGGGGACGTAGCCCTGAACCTCTTCAATATTCAACTCCATTGGGAAGCGGAAAAAGATGATGGTGCGCCAGTCAAAGCACTTGCCGGGAGCTTTCTCGCCATCCTCGACAACCTTGGCGGTTCCGTCCAAGACCTGAGTTCGCTTGTCACGAATCAGCACAAGACCGTGGTGCGAAGTCTTGGAAGTCTTGAAAGTGAAATCCTGCCCACAGGCTTCATCGCTTTTGGTGGCGCTGGAAGCGGTGTCGATTGCAGAAGAGACGTTGTAAAAAAGCGCCCTCTTCTTGAATTTGATATGAAGGGAACGCTTGAGGAGTTCCTTCAGGCAGAGTGAAACGGGAGTGACGGAATTGATGTTAAGCGGCTTTGCCATGTTTTGTGATCCCTTTCGATCAGAAGTGTTTCTTTCTTGCCTCTATACCCTAAGAGTGTCAAGACTTTTTGGCCGGAACCTGGAGTGTTATTCTACCAAGGCAGCAGGTTGGTTGAACCGTTCCTGTCTGTTGGCTTCACGATCAGCAAAAGCCTTCTCAAAGGCTTCCTTGGCTTCACGAATGCCGCAACCAGAGACGGCACGAATCATTTTGACGCAAAGAATAGGGCGACGTTCAGGATAAGAAAGAGCAACCGCATCCTTGGCAGCGGTCTCAATCTTTTCAGCCGTTTTCTTCTTGTTGGCAGCATACTTGTGCAATTCAAAACGAATCTGACTTGCAACCAGATTGTTCCCCTGATTACTCACACCAAAGGAGCAAAATTCAGAGGTTACGTTTTCAATGGCTTCCTCGATTTCTATTCCCTTACTGATATTTTCCTCATAAAGGGAAAAGGGCGTCTGGATACGAATCTCATGCCCTTCAACAGGGGTAAGAATGTTAGGCAGAATCGCCTCACCATTCAGAACGCTGGTCATCATCACAGCGCCCAATTTTGTGTTGAAAATCTGAAGAAGGAAAAGATTATTCATGAGTTCCGATCCTTTTATCGGGAAAGTGTCTTGCTGATAAATCTAAAAAGATTAAACCAGCAAAGTTAGAACCTGGAGAAAATGGTACTCCGGCTGGGACTCGAACCCAGGACCAATAGCTTAAAAGGCTACTGCTCTAACCAACTGAGCTACCGGAGCAAAACTTTCATTCTTCTCCCACAACCGTTGTGCCGGAAAGATTGCTTTCTTGAAAATCCTTCTCCCGCACGTCCTTAGCGAATTCCTTGAGAGTATCGCCAAGTTTATCCGCTTCATCGGCGGAAAGGTAAACGGTATCATTGACACCATCCCCATGCTGGACAAGGAGAGCAACCAAGTCACGGAAGCGATGGACACGGGCGTTTGTAACGTCCTGATTGTGAGGAGCAATTTTCTTAGCCATTGTTTGAAACCCTTTCGTTTCGTATCTGTACCTAAAAAGATTAGACAGGTAGCGCTCGAACCTGGAGATCAACCCTTCCTTGGGTCGTAATCTTCAAGGAGACAGCCAACACTGCAATCTTTTCCTTTAATATCGGTTGCAAGAAGGTCATAAAGTTGTTTGGGAATTTCTTCCTCGGAAAAGTCTTCATCGTTTTCGTTATTGATAAACATCCAAATTCCCATTCCAGAAACAAAACGGCAATTCATTTCTTTACAAAATGGAATTACGTTCTGAGACTGGACACGCTTCAAAGCCTTTTCAATTGCAATTTCATAGGCTTCAAAAGCATGGTTGTCTAGTTCCTCAAAGTTGGCGGCATTCATATTGGTTTAACTCCACCATGAGGATCGTAGTTTTCCACAAAGGAACCAAGGCTTTCACGTCCACCATAGCCCTCGGGAATAATGTTAAGGATTTCAATCATTTCACGAGGAACGTCATCGGGAAGGTTTTCAATATCAAGTTGAACCTCTGAAAGATAAACTTTCCCGTCTTCATCAAGGAAAGACCATCCCCAAAGTGAAGCAGACATAAACTTGTAACCAGTCTTATTGCAGAAAGGCTTAATAAGTTTATGCCGGATTTCCTCACCCGCAACCCTCATTTCATTTTGGAAACCTTCCCAAATGCGGGCAAGACGCTTTTCAACCTGTGATTTTTCCACGGGATAAACCTTTCAGAGAACTTGGATCAATTCCCGTTTACCGGGTTTGTCCTTGGTGCATTTTGTTGTCTTCTCATACCAGAGTTCACTGAAAGCACCAGACCGAACCTGGAGCTTTCCCCATTCAATCGCAGCTTTGCGAGTGGGAAAGGGTTCAGAAGTCAAAGGAGCCGAGCAGGTTTCACGCTCAAAGTCTTCCTTTGTCTGTGCATGGATGTCGTAACCCCCAACCTTTTCACGGCGAAGTTGAGGGTAGATTGAAAGAATTTCTGCGGTGGAATTAATCTTGTCCATCAATCGGAGGCTCACCTTTCCGCATGATAAGCAATTCAATGCCGGAAACAACCCGTGTTGTTGTTACTTCAACAGGCTTAATGTATCCGAGAGCCTTTCCCCGTTCAAGCCTATCAGATTGAGAATTCCAATAACGATCCTTGCACTTTGTTCCACAGAACTTGTGCTGATAGGAACGCTTCTTAATTTTGTTATTACAGGCAGGGCAATTGATGTCTTGCCCTACCCGTGCCTTTTCCGCTGTCTGATAGCGTTCCTTCATCTTAGTGTCCATTGACTGTGACCTCCCCCGTCACTTGCTGGCTGGCACAATAAGCCCGAATGTCACGGAGAATAATATCCCGATAACGATCAGGGCAATTGTAGAAGGTCACGGCGTTGTCTTCAGGCTGATAATGAGCCCACTTGACATAATCCCCGTGCTCTTCATTCCAGCGGTCGCAGTAGGTAAAACCATTTCCCAAGGAACCAGAGAAGAGACGGTTTCCCTTCTTGAAGCTGTATTCCTGAACGGGATAGGTATCAAGGTCATTGTGGGGAAGAATCTTGTAGCCGTAAGGGGCGCAGGCGTAAAAGGTGCTCTTGTCACCACGAACGACTTCCACGATGTCACCCACCGAAAGGGAACGGGCACCAATCTTATCATACCACTGTTCCGCTGTGCTGGGATCATTTCCGCAGAGGGCGAAGGCTTCTTCGAGCTTATCCCCTTCCAGTTCACAAATCGCATGGTAGTTATTATTATTAGCGAAGAGGGAAAGGTAAATCTCGATAGGAACCTTGAGGCTATGCTTAACGTCCTTGGACGGACGATTGCCTCCGGGATACTCGCCATGAACCACGTCAATGCGAGCCTTGCCGCCGATGGTGTTGAACATGATGGTGGAAAAGAAATCATCCTTGGCATACCAAATCCGCATAAAAAGACGGCTGGATTTTCCCAAGGTGAAAGAAGAAACGGAATCATGACGGGGTTCGTCGGAACCGGTCATTGCCAAAGCGGCAAGCTCGTTCTTTTGAAGTTCTTCCCATGCTTCATATTCCATTGTACCGTAACCAGCCATTGTTTGACCCCTTTTGGTCAGAAGGTTTGCCTTTCGGCTATGTCCTTAGTCAGTTGCTGAGGTTGAAGATGGAACCTGGAGCAGGCTTCCAAAGCTCATTCGATTTCCGATTGTCCACACGTCGAATTTGACGCATGAGTTTCGCAGTGTCCTTTTTGCGCTTCTTAATAGCGCAATCAGAATGCGTTGTAAAAAGAGCCGTATAATCAGAGGGTTTGCCTCCGAATTTCTGAGCCCTTTCAGCCGCTGAGGGACTGAGAACGATTTTTTCACCGCAGATTGAGCAGTTCATTCCTCTGTCACCTTTCCACGGCAAGCGTTGCGTTCTGCTTCACGCTTCTTGTCTTTATGGGTGCGGGAATAGGGTTTCACCTGTCCCCAACCACGGCGGACCTTGATGTCCCTCGTATTAATAACCATTTTCTTGTCTTTCTTAGCCATTGTTCCGTTCCTCTCAACGGGAAGTTGCTGATGTATCTAAAAAGCTTATACGCTTTCGGATGAAACCTGGATTTCCTGCCAACCAGCACCCTGCAATTCAGAAGGGGACCGCTGGGAGAAATACCAAGTAACACCATCGGGAGAGGTCTCGCAACCGTTATTTCTGGAAAAACGGGCAAGATAACCATCATCCCGCTGAAACATGGCATAGATTCCGATTGGCTTAATCATGGCTTGGAAACAACTCCCTTCGTTGTCTTGAAGGTTGAGCCATTGATAAGGGCGGTTTTGAATTGGGGAAAGGGAAGGCGAAAGCTTTCAGTATGGTGAAGCTTATAGATGTCAAAAGCTTCCTTGATGGTGACTTCCTTTCCACCAACAAGAGCCTTTGGAATTCGAGCGCCTTCAGGGCGGGAATTTCCGCTTCCCTTAAAACCACCAAGACGATCAAGAGGGTCTTTCTCTTGAGCATACCAAGCGGGTTCGGGGGAAGATCCAGACCAGAAGTTTTTCTTGAACTTAGCCATGGGACTTCATCTTGACCCCCACGAGACCGGCGGTGGAGGTGAAAACATCGGCGGTGCGCTTGCTGTTCGTGTGCATGAGGTAAATCTCCTTGTCTTGATGACTTTAGGGCGAAGGTTTAATGTTTCGTAGAACCTGGAGTTTAGATTTTTGCCCCGTATTGACTGAGGGCAGGAAACGGTTCTTGTTTAATGTCCACGGCGATAATGCGGCGGTATCCATCTTTAAATGGTTTGCCATCGCCGCACGGCTCTTTTATGGAAACCCAGTCGTCAGCATCTTTGCCACCACAAGCAGCCATAAGAGCCGCCTTGCAGTCACGAGTTGCTTTGTTGAAACCAATTCCGTCTTCGGTCGGTTCTGCATAAAACTCGACACGACACTTACTTGTTTCAAAGAAACTTGAAGGGTGAAGTCCAAAAGACTCGATAATCCCATAAAGGGCGAGCCTTTGGGCATGAGTCAAAGAGTAAAACTTAACCGTTCCAGCCATTGTTGGCAACCTTTCTTGCCTAAGATAATTAAAGGGAGAGGGTATTGTTTATTATGGAACCTGGAACCTAAACTTCAACGTAATCCGTCATCACTCGGATGACGAAGGGGACAGAATGATCCTGCCAGTCTCGCAAAGCTTCGTTGTCGTCGGGGTTCTGCTCAAAAAATTCCCCAATCTTTTCACCCGCATAATCTCCCTTGAGGGCGAACACTTCCAAGCCCACATAATTCAGGCGATTGTTGGAAGTCATGACGAAAAGGGAATCACCATCACGGTAAACGTCAACCGTGTCTGAAGAACCGGCGCTGAGTTGAACGCTAAATTTCTTGCGCCCAAAGGAAAAGTCCATCATTTCGGGCGGATTGTGAAACCCCTTGGGAGTCTCCTCAAAGGAAGCCGTTCGCTGAGTCCAGTTGTCAAAGCGGCGCATGGTTGACACCCTTTCGTGTCTAAGATTGTTAGCCTGTCCTCTTGGCTATGTCCTTATGGGATCATTCACCGTGAAAGTGAAACCTGGAGTTTATTCTTTACACCGTGTCTCCCAACAAGAAGAACAATACTCTTGCTCTTCGTCAATCGGTTCGATGACTTCAAGTTCTTCACCGCAGTCCAGACACTCAGCGGGAGCAACCCCATAATCCATGCCGTCAGCATAGGAAGGGTCTTCGGTATGGTCCGCCATGCAATCCGTCGCAAGCGACGGAAAGAGCAAATCCTCTTGTGCAACGTCTTCGTAACTCATTTACTTGCCCCTTTCGTCTGATCTATCTCTAAAAGACTTAGGGTGTGGGGGACGGAACCTGGAGCCAGCCAGCCAGTGGCGTTGGTAAGGGGGAGGGTTTCCCCTCCCCCCCAACCGGCGGCGGGTTACTCGGGGCGTTCGTTGACAACCTTGGCGGACAGGTTGCCCTTCTGGTTGACGGACAGGACCACGAAGGCTTCCGTGCGGGTGCCGTCGCCGTCGTTGAACGGAGCGGTGATGAGGATGTCGTTGGACTCGCCGAGACGTTCCTGCTTCACGGTGAAGACCTTCTTGGGCTCTTCGTCGCCACGCTTGCCGCCACGCTTGGCGATAGCCTTGGTTTCGAGCTTTTCCTGACGGTCGCCGTTTTCGTCGTTCCAGCGGACCTTGTACACGGCGGTGCCGTCGCCATTGTCCATGATCTTCTGATCGGGGAACGTTTTGTTCGGGGTACGGTCCACACGACCACGACCCGGACCGGTGCTGGTGGTTTCGGTGTTCTGCGTTTCAGTTGCGGTGTTCTCAGCCATGATGTGTTGTCCTCACTTTGTTTGGGAAGTTTGTCTTGCTGCTGATAGGTCTAGGTTGCAGAGCGGTTTAACGGTGGAACCTGGAGTTTAATTCCTCCGGGTGAGAATGAAGCCGTGAGCGTTTTGCGGATTGAAGAACTTTCTGTCTCCTTCCCGCAGGTCTTTCAAGTCCTGCAAATCTCCTTCGCCAGCCTTTACCACAATGCCAGCGCTTCCCCCTCCGCTTGTTTGGTCCACCGTCAAGGTGACACCATTAGCGAACGTAAGTTCAACGGAGTGGAACCTGGTGTCCGAAAGGTCAATCTTCATTAAAAAACCTCCTGATGAATGGAGTGGGGAAGGGGGACTTTCGTCCCCCTTTGGTCAGAGGCGGAAGTTGATGATTTCGATGCGCTTGCCGCCCATGCGGAGGTTGCGGATATTTTCAATCCCATACTCCCGATGGATGACTTCCTTTTCCACCCCTTGACGGGTCGCACCTTTGGAGGGAAGGAAGGGTTTGACTTCCATGATTTCCCGTTCCTTGCCGTTGGCGTCGAAGTAACGAGGCTGTTCAAGGACACGTTCAATCTTCACCGTAAGGTAAAAGTTGCCCTTGTGCTCGACCACGCACGGATGGATGCGAGTTCCCCACTGACGGGGGGCGGCGTCAAAGTCCCGTTCGGACCCTTCACGTTCCCGCTGATTGTTGACGGAATTTTCGTAGTTGTAACCGATCATCCCGTTGACCTTGGACCACTTGGCGCAGGGAAGGGGAATCGGATTGCCGGTCTTTTTCAGACGGGCATCGGTCACGGCGTCGAAACTGATGGCAGTCGTACCCTTGAGGTTCTTGACGTGCTCCACCAGTTCATCGGGCGTCATTTGGACAATCTCAGTTGCCGTTTCAGTCATTGTTAGCACCCTTTCGTGCTGAATGTTGTCAGCGTCTTTCTCTCGCTGATAAATCTTAGCAGACTGTGCAGCGGTTTGTGGAACCTGGAGCCCTTTGAATCAAAGACTGTGTTTGTTCCCAAAACCGAATGGTGTCAGTGTTGCTCGCTCGCTTGAGAATCGAACGACAAGCAATAAGTGCCTGGTCTCTCCCATACTTCTTAAGGAGAAGGTTACACTGCGCCTCTGGCGTTTCTTGACGCCGAGGGTTACAGTTATTAGGCTTTGTTGCTCGCTCCAGTAAGTCAGGCTTAAAGAGCGCAAGAGCGAAGAATTTAAGGGGCGTTATCTTCACCGCACTGTCCTTTCGTCTCATCTATCTCTAAGAAAGTTAGCCTCTTGTCAACCGAACCTGGAGAATTGGCCAGAGTGAAACCTGGAGCCAGCCAGCTTGAGGCAACAAGGGGAAGGGGTTTCCCCCTCCCCTCGCCGTGTGTCAAGCGCTCTGCTCTTCGCTCTCGATTTCAGTGTTGCCCTCAGCGGGAAGGAAAGTAAACTTCTCCCGTTCCCTGATGACGGCGGGCAGTGTTCCCTTCAGGATGAAGTCCCCGAGGCGCTTTGCCTTGTGGGCAGCGTCGAAGAGCATCTGAGGGTCATTCTCCAGTTTCTCAAGCCAACCCTGCACATAGCTCGCAGAGTTCTTGAATTCGTCTGACTCTTCAGTCACGAAGCCGAGGGTGCCGAGGACGTATGCCGCAGCCATTTCCGCCTCAAGTTCCTGCTGAGAGTAACTTTCACGGTCCCAACCGCCCTTGCAGCCGTCGATCATATCTTGAAGCTGATGGGCGAGTTCATGACACCGAGTGGAATAGTAAGCCGTTGCTGACTTCGCATGGCGGAGACCAGGTGTCATAATTTTCTTAGTGCGCAAGTTGTAGTGCGGGATGCATTCCGCTTCTTCGTAGTCCTGCGGATAACCACACACCGTGCGCTCCAAGATTTCCAGAGTCGGATTGTCCTTCTCTGTGGTTTCGTCCAGAGGGGGAAGGACGCCGATTTCCACAAGGTTCGTATCGGCAACGTTCACCACTTCACCCATGCCAAACTTGCCGCTGGACAACCAGATTTCCTTGGGGTTATTCTTGCCTTCGGGCTTGCTGGGGTTGAAGTCAGGGTTTTCCCGCTTGAACTTGATGGGGAAAAAGACAGGGATTGCCTTCTCTGCCATCACCCGCTTGATGCGCTCCACATATTCGTTGTAAGGGATGCGCTCCTTGACAGGCTCAAGCCCCTTGACGTAAGCGTCCTTGTGAATCGCATACTGAGGCTTGCACACAAGGGACGACCGGCGGATGAACCTGGGGTCCATCTTTTTGTTGCCGTTGCGCTTGCGGGCACGTTCCGCACCGTAGAGAAGGAAAAGCGGATTGACCAGCCCCGTGTAAGGGCGACCCGCAGGGCAAGGAGCACCGGAAAAGTCCGTCTTGTCCTGAGCGTTGACCAGAGAAGCCAAGTAGCCGACAAAGAAAGGCTCCTGCCAGGGAAGCCGGAAACCGTCAGCAATGCTCTGCTTAATCTGCTCCACAAGGTTGCGGAGGAAACCGTCAAGTTGGTCTTGCGTAACTTCGTTCTTGTACGCCATGATTGACACCCTTTCGTGTCGAAAGTTTGTCGGGCTTGCTCGCCCGTTCGGCTTGTTCTCTCTTGCCGATGTCCCTATGGCAACGGTAAGATTATTAGTGAAACCTGGAGTTTTTAACGATAGGTATAGTTCTCCTAAGAATGGCGATAAAAGGGGCGGGCAAGGTCAGTTGCCGAACCTGGGGCGCACAGACGTGGCTGGCACCGCAGGGCACAAAAAAAAGCCCCCCACCCCGAAGGGCGGAGGGCGGTGGCGTTACAGGAAGAGGTTCCACGCTTCCTTGGGGGTCAAGTTGCGGGCGACGATCTTCTTTTCGCCGGTCTTGGGATCGGTTTCGACAAAGTGCTGCTGGATACCGGATTCCTTCGCCAGCGCCTTCGCCTTGTCCTTGTCGCACCGGAAAGCGACGTGGTTCTTGCGGCTGTCAGTCTTGCGACCGTTGCGCATTTTCTTGCTGGAATTCTGGCGGACGGTCTGCCGCATGGTGCCGGGCGCACCCTTCTTGGCAACGATAACCTTTTCACCGCCAACGGTGATGGTCTTGAAGAATTTCTTGCCACCCTCGCAGATGACTTCCGGCGTTTTGTTGACCTTGTTCATGTTAGACCCCTTTTGGTCTGAAGTGTTATCGGCGCTTTCTCTCTTGCCGATGTCTAAAGGGCAACAACCCCATAGTAAGTGAAACCTGGAGGTTAACTCTTGATCCGCTTTTCCCATTGCTTGCGGCGGTGACGCTTCCCATTGCTTGCGGCGGTGACGCTTCCAATTGCGTTCCGCATTGCAAGGAACATCGTCATGGGCGTTGGGCAGATTCCGGGCGTTTCGCTTTGCTCGAACCCGGACACGAACACCCATTTCAAGGGCTTCCTCGATTGAGACGGCTTGCGCCGCTTCCTGCCGAGTGCGAGGAGTCTTGTAAGACATGGCGAGAGAAATCCTTTCGTGTGATAACTCTAAGCGAAGTCTAATGTTATTAGCTGAACCTGGAGGTTTGGAGACAAGCCACAAAAAAAGCCCCCGCTCGAAAGCGAGGGCGGCGAATCAGGCGGCAACCTGAAGGCGGGCGTTGTCCTTATACTTCCGAATGAAGCCAAGGGCTTCAGTGCTCATGGTGGCGAGGAGGGCAAAGGCGGCGAGTTCGTTCTTGCGGTTCTGGCAGAAAGCCTTAACCTCTTCTTTCGCCTTGGCGCTCAATTGTTCCCATGCGGTCAGTTCAGCCATTGTTCAGACCCTTTCGTCTGGAAGATTGTCAGCCTGTTGTCTTGCTGATATACCTATGGAGGGGCTAATATTTATAGTGGAACCTGGAGCATAGGGGCTACCCCCCTATGGGGAGGGGGTAAATCGCATGTGCATGTAATGGAACCTGGAGGTCAATTTTGCTATAGCTAGGGGGAGGGGGGTTACCTTTTGGAGCCATACCAGGGGGTATTACCTCCCCCAAAATCGCTTTTCCCCGACATATAATTTTTTGAATTTCGAAAGTAACCGTTAAAATCGTATACTCTCAAAATTATATTTTGAGGAGAGTAATTATGAAATTTTGTAGTAAATGTCAAGAATATAAAGAAATAAATAATTTCATTAAAGATAAAAGTAGAACAGATGGATTGCACATTTATTGTAATCCTTGTAGAAAGGCTATAAAAAAAATAATTGATTCTAAAGATTTTGCAAAAAACAAAAGAAAAAATTATATGAAAAAATATTATCAAGAGAATAGAGAAATTTTATTAGAAAGATCTAAAAATTATGAAAAATCTGATGAGCAGAAAAAAAGAGATGTTCAGTATGCGTTAGAATGGGCTAAAAAAAATCCAAACAAAGTCAAATATTATAAATATGGTACAGCACAGAAAAGAATAAGAACTCATGTATCTAAAACATTTAGGGAAAAGATAAACAAAAATGGTTTAGGCACTTGTGAAATTATGGAAAAATATCTTGGGTATACTTTACAAGAATTTTATAATCATTTAGAATCTCTTTTTGAAGAGGGGATGTCTTGGGATAATTATGGTAGTGGTAAAGGCAAATGGTGTATCGATCATATAATTCCTGAATCTTATTTTAACTATAATTCTTATGAAGATTATGATTTTAAAAAATGTTGGGCATTAGATAATTTAAAACCAATGTGGTTTGAAAAAAATTCTTCCAAGGGAAACAAGTGGGTGGGGTAGTTTAAGGGATCTCTTAGGTATACCATAAATAGGGGTTTAAAGAGCGCAATTATTTAGGATAGGAAAGTGGGGGGTGGGGTATTTTTTTGGGGTAGGGGTAGGGACTCCTAAATCGGCTTTTTCCTGGAAAATATTTTTTGGATTTTGAGCTTGAATTTTTCAATTTTGATAATTTTTCAATTTTTTTGAAAATTTTAGATTCTTGAAATTTCAGTTATTTTCTTCTAATTAAGAAGAATAGGAAAACCATTGAAATGACAAGCAATATTGGTGGCCAAAGAAATGGAACGAAAAGACACAGTATAAAGAGTAGGAAAAGCTCTCCAGCGTCATAGTCATCATATCCATATGACGGGCCAAATCCAGTTTCTTGAAGAATTTGTCGGGCTGGATGTTTTCTTTTTCCAAAATAAATGCCGTGGAGGAAAAAAAGGATAAATCCAAATGAAACTACTAAATATAAGAATAAAAGAAAGTTGAGCATAAATTTACTCCTCAACCAAAATATAACACAATATATAATAGGATTTTTTATTGGCCATGAGTTTAATTAAAGAAGTTTTAAATTGTTGTGAACCTGAACTATTTGATTATTATGAGTGTTCAGAGGCGTTCGCTAGAAAAATTATATTAAATCAGGAATTTGATCGAATTTTAGTTGTCGAGAGAACAGCAGATCTTGCAAATCGGGCAAAATCTTGGGCAAGAGAGCATGGTATTCCAAATTGCTATTACAATAGGAATGATTATAAAGGAGTTGATTTTACTTCGCCGGGATCAAATATGTCGAGGGGTCAGAGGGCTTATAATTGTATTATATTGTTTAATTCAGATGATTATTCTAATAATTTCAGGGAGTTTGAGATGGCCGTTGTGGGGATGTCCTATAAATGGTGTGTTGCTTACGGACAGAGTTTTCTTTATCTGAAGGTAGTTTAATACAATTATTAGAAGTATTTTAAAGCCCCTTTCAGGGGTTATTTTTTATATTGGGGGAATTCCGTGAGGTATTTTATTTATCATTTACGTTGGCAGTTATCTGCTTTGGTTATGATGTTTCCTATGTATTTATTTCAGGAGAAGATGTTAATGCCTATATGGGCTAGTTTAATGGCTTCTCAGTTTGTTGGGGCTTTGATTTTTTACTTAATTGACAAGAGGATTTTTTCCGAGAAAGAAAGTACAAAATTGAAAGAAGTTTAAGATTTAAAAGTACTGACTTATAGGTATTTAATTCTGAAAGTATAAATATGAAAAAATTTTCTAAAATAATAAATAATCATTTGAATGGTAAAAAAACAAAAGCTTCAAAAGAGCTTTTTGCTTCTTTATCAATACATTTACAAAAGATGGGTTATAAGATTCCGTTTAAGGTTACTTCTATTCAAAAGATAGCTTCTGTAACCTTATCATTACCTTCACAGTTCGATTCAGACGAACCAATGAATTTAGATAGAATTATCTATAATTTATATCTTTTCTTTATGGATAATAATATAGATATTCACTATCAAGATATTCAAACTAGTGACGACAATGCTTTTGAAGGCACTATTTTTATTCCAATAAATACAAAAGTGGTTAGAGGAAAAGAAGTAAAAGATGCTATTCTTGATTTTATGAATAGAAATTCTAGTTTTTTTGAATTTGGAAAGTTGGGATTAACGCCAAATATGGTAATGAAATTTGATATTATTAGCAATAAGACAAAAGATATGAAAAAATATCCTGAATTAAATATTTCTAATGAAAATTTTGCTCAATTAGCTCAATTATTGACTGAGATGGGTCTTGAGGGAATTGGTGAAAATGAGGGTAGGATTTCTATTGAGCAATTAGAATTGGCAATTAATTCATTGAATAATGACCCAGATTTTTTAAATAACTATACAACAGAAGATAGTCATGAAAAAGAAAATGAAGGTGTTGAGATTTATAATTTTGGAACAAAATTTGAACAGTTAGAAAGATATATTATACGTTTACAAGAAATGATTAATTTTGCTCATGAAACTGGTGATGAGTATATTAATATAAGTTAATCTTTAAAAATATCTTTATATTTTTCTTTTAAGGGCCATTCTTCGGGTTTGTATATCATTTTTACGGAGTTTGGTTCAACGCCCCGACCTCCTGGTACTG
>CAYYLG010000002.1:0-12952 GCA_964472605.1 uncultured Candidatus Saccharibacteria bacterium
TGAAATTTCGTTCTAGGTCATTTGTAGAAAAGAAAAAAGTAAAGAGAAAGATGTTTTTCTGGGTTTTTTCTATATCTACATTAGCATTTCTTGGATTTTTCTTTTGGTTTATTTACGCAGATATTTTTCAGATTAAGGAAACTGTTATAAAGGGTAATTCTTATGTTGAGGAGGTGAGTATAAGGGAAATTATTGATAGAAAAATTAATGAAAAAACATTAGGTTTCATACCGCATACCAATATTTTGTTTTTTCCTAAAGCTGAAATTTTAAATGAGATACGATCAATAGCTCCAGTAAAATCTGTTAAATATAGTAGAGCAGATAATACGGTTGAGTTTCAGATTGAAGAGAGAGTACCGTCCTATGTGTATTGTGAGGGTGATTATCCAACGGATGACACATGTTATTTTGCAGATGAAATGGGATTTGTTTTTCTCAAATCTCCAGCATTCAATAATTACCCATACCTGAGGCTCTATGCAAAGATAAATACATTTGCATCATCTAGTGTTGGGGTAACGGTTAGAGATAAAAGTGATATAGATTTTGCACATAGTGTAGTCGATTATCTGGCAAGCAAAGATATAAATTCTGATGCTATAAGCTTCGGTAGTGATTCTATTTATTTTACAATTAATATTGGCGATGCATTGATTTATGTAGCATATAAGGACAATCTGGAATCATTTAAGTCAAAGTTTGAAGCCATAACAAAAGATAAAGATGCAAAAAAGTTTTTAGAATCACTGAAGTATCTCGATTTGAGATTAAATACTAAAGTCTTTCTGAAAGAAAAATAAAATTAGTATATAATTCTGACATGGAACCAATTCATCGATACTCATTTATACCGAAGTTTCCTAAAGCTCATGAGTCTGCTTCAAAGAAGCTGGCTAAGTATTCTCATATTGCACTATCTATTTTTATAGCGCTTTTCTTCGGTATTGGTTTTACAGAGGGAATGGTATCACTTGGTGGCAAAACAATAGCTTATATAAAAAAAGTTGATGTAGATAGTGTCGTAGAAAAGAGCGCGATAGGTTTTGATAGGGCTACAAGTACAGAGGCAAAAGGGAGTGATGACAAAGCGGAGATATTTCCTATAACCGAATATACTGTCGTGGGTAAGCCCCAATACATAAATGCAGGGAGTTACTTAATTGGTGATGTGGATACAGGAGAAATTATTTTGCAAAAAGATATAAATACAATTTATCCGATAGCTTCTGTGTCAAAGCTTATGACAGCGCTTGTGACAGAGGATGCTATAGCACCGAAAACAATTGCTAAAGTTTCAAAAAAAGCTCTTGCTACATATGGTCCATCAGGAGGACTTTTCCAAGGTGAGGAAGTAAGAGTTGGAGATTTACTCTACCCACTCCTTCTTGAATCATCAAATGATGTTGCGGAGCTTTTGTCGGAACAATTGGGGGAAGGAGAATTTGCTGCAAAGATGAATGAGAAAGCAGAAAGCATTGGTATGAAAAACACTTCATACGAAGAGGCAAGTGGTCTTTCTAAAAATAATGTTTCTAATTCTTATGATCTTTTCCAGCTTGCACAATACATTTACAAGGAAGCGCCACACCTTCTTGATACAACTCGTATAAAGCAATTTTCACTCCTTAAGCATACGTGGACTAATCATAATTATTTTCTACAATACGACACCTTTGTTGGAGGAAAAAATGGTTATACGGATGAAGCGCGCAGAACAACAGTCTCAATATTTGAGCTACCTATAAAGCGTGGTCTTGGGACAGCGGGTGCTTCTGTAGAGAAGAGACCAATTGCCATCATCCTTCTCCAAACTGATACTCGTGAGCAAGATGTAGCTCGCCTCTTAACCTTTATCAAAAATAGTGTAGGATTGTCAGTTCGATAATATGAACAATTTTTGGTTAAAACTGAATAAACCTTTTTTTGTATTGGCGCCTATGGCGGATGTGACCGATGTGGCTTTTCGCCGTGTGATTGCAAAGTACGGTAGGCCGGATGTAATGTGGACAGAATTTGTCTCAGCAGATGGACTTATACGTGCTACAGAAGAAGGGAAGAAGAAACTCATGAAGGATCTTGAATATGATGAAAGTGAGAGACCGATTGTTGCACAGCTTTTTTCTTCTAATCCAGAGTATATGGAACAAGCTTCAAAGATCGTGCAGGATCTTGGCTTTGATGGAATAGATATAAACATGGGATGTCCGGATAAGGGGATAGAGAAGCAGGGTTGTGGTAGTGCAATGATAAAGAATCCTGAAAAAGCAAAAGAAATAATTCTTGCTGCAAAACGTGGTGCACCGAATCTTCCAATCTCTGTGAAGACCAGAATTGGATACAATAAAAATGAATTAGAAACTTGGTTACCAAAACTTCTCGAGGCGGAACCTGCCGTGGTAACGATTCATTGTAGAACACGTAAAGAAATGTCTAAGGTTCCCGCAAGATGGGAGCATGTGAAGCGTGCAGTAGAAATAAGAAATGAACTTGGATCAAAAACACTCATAATCGGTAATGGGGATTTGAAGGATATAAACGATGCGAGACAAAAATGTGAAGAAACTGGAGCTGATGGCGCGATGCTGGGGAGGGCAATATTCGGTAATCCGTGGCTTTTTTCTGGAAAGATGCCAGAAAGTATAAAAGAGAGATTGAATGTTATGGTAGAGCATACATTTTTATTTGAAGAGCTTTTAGGTGGAATAAAAAGTTTTGCTTTGATGAAAAAGCATTATAAAGCATATGTGACTGGGTTCGACGGAGTGTACGAACTCCGTGCCAAGCTCATGGAGGCAGAAAATGCCACTGAAATTAAGGCCATAGTTGATGACTTTTTGAAAGCTTGACAATATTTTTATATCTGCTATATTACTTGTCTATGTTGCATCAGGCACATAAGCAGTAAACAGACCATCGGCCGGGAGCAGACTCCCTTGGCCCGGATAGGAAAAGTCCTGGGAGGCTGAAACCTCAGACAGGCGCACGAAACAGCGAACGAAAGTTTTTGAAAAACTAGAAGCCCGATAGAGATTAGGGGTATGTCATGTATCTCTTTGCGTTACCTTCGGGTTGGTAGGCTTTCAAGCCCAAACAAGCACATTTTAAAACCTTATTTATTCCCCATAGCGCCATCGAAAGGCTTCTCTGAAAGAGAATGTTGGTGGGAAATTAAATAAAAACAGAATCCAGAAGTTAAGCGACTCTGGGAACACATTCTGATTACGTAGCAGGTAGAGGTCCTGCAAGGTATTAGATAAAAATTTGAGCGCTGGAGCCACCTGATTTCGACGGGTGGCTTTTCTCTTTGTATTTTTTAGGTGTCCTGTATAATGCTTGTATGTCTAAGAAAGAGCAGAGTCAGACCCTATATCGCAAGTATCGCCCAAGTAAGTTTGATGAAGTTATCGGCCAGGAACATATTGTTTCTGTACTCCAAAATGCATTAAGTAAAAATAGTATTTCTCATGCCTATCTATTTCATGGAGGACGTGGTACAGGTAAGACTTCTGTGGCGAGGATTCTTGCTAAGGAACTTGGAACCACACTAAATGATTTGTATGAGATAGATGCAGCATCAAACAGAGGTATAGATGATATACGAGAACTTCGTGAAGGTGTTCGAACTGTACCTTTCGAATCAAAGTATAAAGTCTATATAATCGATGAAGCTCATATGCTAACCAAGGAGGCTTGGAATGCTTTACTCAAGACTCTAGAGGAACCACCGGCTCATGCGATCTTTGTTCTTGCAACAACTGAGCTACACAAAGTTCCAGATACTATAATTTCTCGTTCTGAGGTTTATACATTCAAGGAGCCGACATCTACGACACTTAAGGATGTGGTGAAAGATGTGGCAACAAAGGAGGGTTATATAATTGACTCTGGCACAGCTGAGCTTATTGCATTACTTGGCGAGGGTTCATTTCGCGATACTTTAAGCATTTTGCAGAAAGTTGTAAGTGGTATAGAAAATAATAAAATTCTAGAGGATGATGTAGAGAGACTTCTTGGTACTCCAAAGAAAAGTTTGATAAGAGAGTTTGTTGAGGTTTTTATCAAGAAAGATTCAAAGAAATCGCTAGATGTTTTTCGTAGGTCCAGAGAGTTGGGTATTGATACAAAACTTTTTCTCAAATTGGTTTTACATATGATAAGACTAGGATTACTTTTGAAAATCTCCTCCACTAGTAAAGAGTTTGTATCTAACCACGCAAGCAGGGAGGATGTTGACTTCCTTATTAATCTTGTAGATAGATACAAGAAAGAATTTAATTCAAAAACATTGGATGCTTTGCTTAAAGCTTATTCAACGGTGGCTATATCACCCATACCAGAATTACCTGTCGAAATGGCTATAAGTGAGTTAGAATAGTGGGTAATACTATTGATTGCTGATACGTCTATATAAATGGATAAAATTAAAAAACAAAATGACTTCGCGGGTATCTATAGGAAGTATGTTAATGATATATTTCGATTTTGCTATATTCGTGTAAGTGATAGAGAGCAAGCCAAGGACCTTTCCCAGCAAGTTTTTCTCAAGGCTTGGGATTACGTAGATAAAGGTAATGACTTGGATAATCCAAAGGCATTTCTCTATCAGATAGCAAGAAATATCATAATTGATTGGTATAGGAAAAAGAAGGAGAGTTCACTAGATAAAATGATCGAGGAGGATGGTTATGATATACCAGATCAAAATTCAGTCTCCGATATATATAGAGACTCTGATATGAAGTCGGTTTTGATTGCGATGAAATCCATCCCCAAGGAAGATTCTGATGCGCTTACCATGAGATATATTGATGGTATGTCAGTAAGCGAAATTGCTAAGGTATTGAATGAAAGAGAAAACACTGTTTCTGTGCGCATACACCGTGCTATAGAAAAAGTTAGAGATATAATGATAAAAAAATGATTTTCAATAAAACAATAAACAAAATAAAAAAGTTCAGACAGATTAAATTGTCTAAGGAAGAAGCGGATCAAATGTTTGCTGATTTTTCTCGTATAACAGGTATGGAGGCAAAGCCAATTGTTTCTGAGTATTTTGTATTTTCATGGCAGAGGTATGCATCTTATGCAACCCTGGTTCTATTCCTTGGTCTAAGTACACTTTCTTATGCAGCGGAAGGGGCACTCCCAGGAGATATACTTTATCCAATCAAAATTAAAGTAAATGAGTCTGTTATACGTAAAGTGTCATCTACAGATGCAGAGGTAGCAATTCTTGAAAGACGATTTGATGAGGCAAAAAAGCTTCGTGATAAGGGTGAATTAAAGGATGAAATTAAGATTTTGGTGCGAGAAAATGTTTTCAAACAGTTAAGTATTGCTTCACCGGAAGTACTGGATGAGATAGAGCAGGAGGATCAAAAGGAAAATGGTAGATCTGCAAAATCTAAAGTAAATATTTCTGAGCCTGCAATTATGATGATGAGTGCGGAATTAGCTCCAAGCGAAGATGAGAGAGAGGTAGAAGTTGAAGACAATGAGATTGAGGACGAAGATAGTGTGGAGTATAAGTCTAAAAATAATAATGATAAAAATGATGAACAGGATGAAAAAAAGGATGAAACTAAAAAGGATAGACAGGATAAGGTAAAAGATATAATCAAAAAACATAAAGAAATTTTTGATGAGATTGACAATCTGGATGATAGTGTTGATATTGATTTGTAAGTAATATCAGATAGGCACAGACGTCTTTATTAGTGTGGGCCGAATCGTTATAAGTTTGACTTAAATTAAAACTATGAAAAAGATATATAATTACAAAAAAATATTTGTCGTGCCAGCGCTCCTTGCACTTACGGTCCTTCCGCTTAGTGCAAGTGCTTTAGGTGTTGGAATTGATGGTACAACCAAGACAGGATTTAAGCTGGATGGAAATAGGGTAGAATCTAGACAGGAGGTAAATGCAAAAGCTGAAGATAGAGATGATGATAGAGATGAAAAATCTAAATCTGATTTAAGAAAGGATCGTGGTACAACCTCGACTTCAACGGGTGACATGAGGTTGCCAAAAGGGATTGAGAAAAGAATTGAAGATGGAAAAAGTATCCCATATGGTATTTGGAAGAAGATTGGTGAGAGGTTTGACTCTTGGTTTAACTGGTTCTCAAAACATGATCTTAAAACTGATGTGACTAGTCCTATTATTAAGTCTATAAAAGTAAATGATGTGGCGAGTACTTCAGCTGTTGTGGTTTGGACAACAGATGAAAGAGCTAACGGTAATCTTTGGTACAGTACTAGTACTATAGATATAAATGCTACGTCTAGTGTTTCTCTCAATGATTATAAAAGACTTCATACAGTAAAACTGGATAATTTATCTGCATCAACAACATACAAATATGTTGTAAAAAGTAGTGATAAAGCAGGTAATGTGGTTGTTTCTGGTCAGGGTGAATTTACAACAAAATAATTATTTTCCTAAACTGATAACAAAAAAAGAGCTTTAAGCTCTTTTTTTGTTTGTTTTCTTAGCAGCTTTCATTGCATATTTTACTGCCAAGCGCTTCTTTGTCTTTTTAGAACGTGAAGTCTTGTTTTTTGTATTTGTTGCTTCTCTTTTTGCCATAGGGATATAGTATAGCTTGTTTTTTTAAAAAAGTATATAAAAAAGAAAGTATTACAACGAGAATAGCTTTTTGGCTTCTCTGTAAACAATCTCGAGTGTCATTGATGCACGACCTCCGTCTTGAGTTATTCCTTCAAACCAAGGCTTAACATGTTCAACAAACTTATTATCCTCAATAAGTCTCAGAATTATTCCATCCGATAATCCAAATTCTTTTAGAATCTGTGTAATAAGCTCATCTGTGTATCCATTTTCCATCCATATTTTTATGACTTCTTCGTATGAAGGGAAAAAGGTGAATTCATAAGTCGTTGTCAGACTCTCAGTAGTTCCAAGAATAGTATTGCCTTTTAAAATAAGCTCTTTTTGATAATTGAGCCGAGCAATAATTCTGTCGGCAACTTCAAAAACAAAAGGTTCACCCGTTACTAGGTTTAGCACGTATCTGGTTGTGTAGGTCATGTTCCGAGCAGGACTATAACAGAACATCTACCATTAGTCTATTTTGCTGCCAGACTTGGACTCGAACCAAGATAGACGCCTCCAGAGGGCGCCGTCCTACCATTAGACGATCTGGCAATAGGCTTACACAATAACTTTTTTATGGTCAAAAATCAATTCGATTTGTTATACTAAATTTATGAAAAGGATTGTTGTTAATAACAAAATGCAACAGGATTATGAGTATGATCTTGTTGAACCTATTGGGAAAAATTTTGATAAAGAATTTAAACCTGAACTTACACCAAAAGAAATGCTGGAGCTCGGAGTTTTCGGCGGGGTATATATGAGAGATGCTCAGGATGAATATCCAAAGGAGTGGTTTATAAAGGCTAAGTTATCGCAAAGGGAAGATAATAAGCATCTGAAGGAATTAAATTATTTCGGTGTGAATGCTTCACAGCCACTTTCTGAATGGAAACGAAAGGGTTGGATATACAATGATGATCCAAGAGGTTGGTTTGAATGGTATTGTCGCTACTATATGGGTAGGAGGATTAAAGGTGAGGACGAAAGACAGATCAAGAGATGGAAAGCTATAAGGAGGCATATTGCACAGGTGACCTATTCATGTAAAAAGGGAGACATAATGTGCCGTCCACGTCAGAGACAAGCAATACTCCATTGGGCCTATGACTCTAGGAAAATATAGAAAACCAAAACCCTCCTTTCGGAGGGTTTTGGTTTAGCAAGACTTACCATAAGTGGAAGCTCGTTTGCATTTGTATATATTGGGACGTCTGAGCATGCACCAAGGTGAAGGCTACGCGACATCCCTCTGCAAGTGTTAAATGGAGCTCCAGTTGAGAGTAAACCTACTATCATTCTGTGCTTCCTACAGAGCCTGTCAAATACTAATTCCGGATAAAACAGTGGAGAAGTTGTGTATAACTTGTGCAGAAGTAGCAAAACTTGGTGGATAACAAATCAAACCACTACTACTTTACAAAATCAAGTTTGATATAATGTAAATATGGTTAGTTCGAGCCTATTATTATCTTAATTATAAATTTATGAAAAAATTAAATCGTGGTTTTGGTCCTATTGCTATCATCGTTCTTATTGCACTTGGACTAGTCGTTGGAGGTGGAGTATATAAAGCATCAAAGGTTAAAAATGAAAATAAAAATCTAAACGCTACAACAACGGTTGATGTTAAATCAAATATGGGTAACAAGGGAACTATCAGAGATTTCCTTTCTTTTGGTAAGAAGGTTAGTTGTACGTTTACTCAGACAACACCTGCTGGTACAACATCTGGAACAGTCTATATAAATAATCCAAAAATGAGAGGGGATTTCGTGCTTAATGGATCTACTGGAAACATTAACTCTCACATGATCCGTCTAAATAATGATGTCTATGTTTGGATGGGTGCTCAGGGTGCAAAAATGAATATTTCAAATATCAATACAGCCACAACAACACCAACTCAAAGTGGTCAGGTGAATTTGGACCAAAAAGTTGACTATACATGTATGGATTGGGACGGAGATGAATCAAAGTTTACTCTGCCTACAGACGTGAAGTTCTATGATATGAGCCAAATGATGCAAGGTAAGGGGATGATGGGTACCAATGCTAATGTAAACGCTAATGTAAATACCGGAGCTAATGCATGTAGTACTTGTAACAGTCTACCCGCTGGAGCAGCCAAGGATCAGTGTAAAGCAGCTTTGAATTGTAAGTAATTTAACGATATTTACACTTACTTCAATTTGTTTCCTATAGATTTATACACTTGATTTTTAGCCCAAAAGTGGTAATTATTTGCTAAGAAATGACATTTCGACCAATGTTGGAACTTGTATAAAAATAGAAAATGTTTCAAATGTTTTAGTAGAGTGTGCGGGTAAAAAGATTGAATCATTAAATACCGAGATAAATTTTAGTGAGGAAAGTGTAAAAATAGACAAGTCCACAAATATTTCCTTAAAGCATTGTATATTAAATGTTGATCATAGTGATAAACCACTATCAATTCATAATAGCAAAAATATAGAGATTGCTAATTCAGAGATCAGTAAGTTTTTTACGGTTGCTTATAAGACTTCTGGTTTGAACTTTCATAACAATGTTGTAAATGGATATATTGAATTAGATAATATAAATAATTCAATATTGTCAAATAATACTTTTGTGGTAGCTACGGGATTCAATAATTTGGATGCCCCAGCGGCTGTTATTTTATCAAAATTTGGTAATAAAAATATTATTAGAAACAATTCAATAGACGGTAATGCAAAAGGTATATATACAGATAGAAATGGTGCAGATGATGGTGTTGTGTTAAATGACGAGCAAAACTCAGTTGTAAGCAATAATGATATAAAGAATATATGGGACTGTGGGATAGAAACTATTGGCACTATTCAAAAAAATACCATGCAAAATAATATAATAAAGAATGCCGGATACTGTGGTATTGGTGGATGGTATTGGAGTAATTGGATTGGAAATATTGTATCAAATAATACTTTCGATAATGTACCTAAACTATTTCAATTTACAAGACAGTATGGTTTAAGACCGAAAGGATTTAATAGAGATACACCACCACTACCTGCTGATTTTGGTATATATTTTAAAGACAATGTTTTTACAAATAATAAGATTATTAATCCCCGTATTCCAGAGGAGGGGCGGAAATTATCGTCTGTTTTTAGTATTCAATGGGAAGTAGCAGTAAATGAAGGAGAAGTTATGCCAACAGCAAAGAAATTCTTTGTATCAAACAATGTCTTTAAAAATAATGATTTTAGTAGAGAATTAACGGCACCAATATTTTATCCTCAATCTGGATTTGTAGATGGCGGAAATAATATTTGTAATGATTCTGAGAATGAATCACCCTTTAAATGTAAGTAATTATAGTGTTTATAATTTGGTGACAGTGCTGTATTTCAGGTGTAGACACAGAATAAATAATATAGTAAAAATATCATATGAAATACACAATTCTTCTGTTTTATAAATATGTAAAGATTCCTGACCCACAGGCTGTAATGGTTTTTGTGCGTGGGCTGTGTACAGGTCTAGGCCTTAAAGGCAGAGCTATTATTGCCGAGGAGGGAGTAAATATGACCCTCGAAGGGACTTCAGAAAATATTCAAAAATTCATAGATACAATGAAGACTGATCCTCTAGTAAAGAGAATTGGCAGAAATGTTGATTGGAAAACAAGTGAGGGAAGCGGACAATCTTTTCCTAGGCTTTCTGTAAAGGTTCGCAAAGAAATTGTAGCGCTAAATTTGGGTGAAGAGGATTTCAATCCAAATGAAACTACTGGAAAATATCTAAAGCCAGAAGAGCTAAATGAATTATATGAAAAGAACGATGACTTCGTTGTGGTAGATATGCGTAATGATTATGAATTCAAGGTAGGACATTTCCGAAATTCTATAAATCCAGAAATGGAAAACTTCCGTGATCTTCCAAAGGTTTTACCAAAGCTTGAAAATCTAAAAGATAAAAAAGTTGTAACAGTATGTACAGGTGGAGTTAGGTGTGAGAAGGCGTCAGGATATCTGGTTAAAAAAGGATTTAAAAATGTTTATCAACTAAATGGTGGAATGCATAGATATATGGAGAAGTTTGGTAACAAGGATTTCCTAGGTAAGCTCTATGTGTTTGATGGACGTGTGGTTGCTGGTCCAGATGGTCAACATGAAGTGGTGGGAAGATGTGAGGTTTGTAGACATCATACAGAGAGGTATGAGAACTGTGCTGATCCGCTCTGTCATAAGCATATATTGATATGTGATTCATGTGTAAAGTCAGGTGGAGTATATTGTGTAGAATGTCGAGACAAGAAACTGGCTTCCGTTGTATAATGTCTGCATTATAAAGTTTGCTGTTAATTAGTTTTAAACTTATGAATAGTATTATGAATTGTTGCAAGGTTAACAAAGATGTGGCTTTGCTAGTTGGTAGAATTATTATTGGAGCACTTTTGGCTCTAGCTGGTTGGATGAAGGTTTCTGATATTGCTTCTACAATTGGATTCTTTGCACAGATTGGTTTCCCAGCATTCCTTGCTTACTTCGTAGCATATGCTGAACTTATCGCAGGTATCTTTGTTGTCCTTGGTCTTTGGACCAGGAAGTCATCTATGCTCCTTGCGATCATTATGATCGTTGCGGTATGGGTTACAAGAGCTGGTGGTCCTCAGATGTTTGGTTACCCGCTAGCGCTTTTTGCAGGATTCCTAATCCTTTCTGCAGTTGGATCTGGAAAGTTTGCAGTTAAACCTTGCTCTTGCTGTGAAGCTGGAAACGGCGCTACTTGTGGAGTTTCAAATTCATAATCTAAATTTGAATAAACAAAAAGCCGACCAATTGGTCGGCTTTTTGTTTTAATCTATCAAACTTTTTCCGGTCATGAAGTCTGGTTTTTTGATTTCTAATATCTCTAGAATAGTTGGTGCAATATCGGCAAGTGTTCCAGAATTTAAATGATAGTCCGTTGATGTCAGAATTGCTGGTACAGGGTTTGTGGTGTGAGCTGTATGTTTGTTGCCTGTCTCAGGATCAATGTTTAATTCAGCATTACCATGATCAGCGGTGATAAAGACTACTCCACCTACAGAATTCATTGCTTCTACAACTCTACCGAGCTGTTTATCAACTTCCTCTAATGCTTCTACTATAGCCGGCACATTAGCTGTATGTCCAACCATGTCAGGGTTGGCGAAGTTGATGAAGATGAAGTTTGTACCAGCTTTAATTTCTTCTACTGCCTTATCTGCAATTCCTTCAGCGCGCATTTTTGGAGCTTGGTCATGAGTTTTTACATCCTTGCGACTATCTAAGAGAATATGTTTTTCGCCTGGATACGGTTTCTCAACTCCACCATTTAGGAAATATGTAGCATGAGGGAATTTCTCTGTCTCGGCGATATGAGCTTGAGTCATACCTGCATTTGAAATTTCTTTAGCCAGAGTTGTATCTATCTGTACAGGAGGGAAGGCGACAAGGCATTTGAATTCTACTGAATACTCAGTAAGTGTAGCAAAACAAATATCCATCCCTTGAGTTTTTTCAAGAATTTTTTTTGTAATCATTCTGGCTCTGTCTGCTCGGAAGTTAAAGAAGAATATTCCGTCACCATTCTCAATTTTACAACCCTTTCCATCAGGTGTATTACAAACCATTGGCTCAAGATGTTCGTCGAGTTTTCCATCTTTGTATAACCCCTCAATAAATTCTGATGGTTTAATTGCACAGACATTTCCATGACATTCAAAAAGTGCTTGTTCAACCTTTTGTAGTCTATCCCAATTATTGTCACGATCCATTGCATAGAATCTACCAGATACTGTGGCAATAAATGCTATGTCAATTTCTTTCAAAACTTCTTCAAGATCTTTTAGGTATTTTCCAGCACTTTGAGGGGCGGTGTCACGTCCATCTGTGAATACATGTATCGCAACTTTTTTGATCCCAGCTTTTTTAGCAGCTCTTAGAAATGCAAAGAGATGATCTTGGTGAGCATGAACTCCACCATCGCCGATAAGTCCTTGTACATGTAGGGTAGAATTATTTTTCAAAACATGTTCAAAAAGTGTTGTAAATGCAGGGTTTTTCTCGTACTCACCAGTATCTATTGCCTTACCGATTCGAACGAGTTCGGTATCGAGTGCTCGTCCAGCACCTATAGTAGTGTGACCAATCTCAGAGTTGCCCATTTGACCTTCTGGGAGCCCTACAGCAAGCCCAGATGCCTCTAGGCAAGCATGTGGGTAGGATGCCCAGTATTTGTCGAAATTAGGGGTTTTGGCCTCTGCGATAGCGTTATCTTTGACTTCTTCTCTATAACCCCATCCGTCTAAAATTATAAGTGCAACTTGTTTTTTCATAG
>CAYYLG010000002.1:13052-19527 GCA_964472605.1 uncultured Candidatus Saccharibacteria bacterium
TCTTCTCTATAACCCCATCCGTCTAAAATTATAAGTGCAACTTGTTTTTTCATAGATACATATTGTGCCGAATATTCTGACTAAAATCAATAAACATTGACTTATTGTTTAAAAATGTTAATTTGCTTTGAGCCATGTTTGAACAAAAATTCGCACCTCAAAATAATCCAAGTAACATTCCACTTTGTTTTGGTGATAGGGTTCTGGTCAGTATCCAGTTCACTCTGTTGCCAGCGATTTGGGAGATTCTTGGATATGATAATCAGAATGAAAATATTCGCGCGCTACTCGAGAGTTTGGGTAATGTGCCAGAAAATATTTCCTGGAATCAAGGATTATGGGTTCCAGAGAAATTTGGAAAGTTTCTTTCTGATTGGATCTTCGAGCGGTCAAGAGTGAATTCGAGCTTTCTCTTCGAGCCTCATCAGATCATCGATCGTGTTGCATCGCATCCTTAGGGGTGTGGTGTTTTTTATTTTTAAAATCACATGATAGAATAAATACCCATGAGACTAGCTTTCGTGGGACATGCAGCTGTAGGTAAGGACACCTTGGCTCTTTATGTCTCCAAAAGGTTATCTATTCCAAATGTTTCGTCAGGTGATATGATTCGCAAATATGTAACTGACAATAATCTTGGAACACTCGAAAGAGAAAATTTGAAAAAGGTTGGTAATAGTCTCCGCCAGGAATTCGGCGGAGATTTTCTCGTTAGGCTAGCCGTAGAACTTCATGATAAAGGAGATATCGTTCTAAGTGGTTTACGCACTATAGATGAAGTTATGACATTTAAAGAATTAGGGGGAATTGTGATCTCAGTAACAGCACCAGCTGAACGCAGGTATGATCTGGCTAAAATGCGAAATAGAATTGATGATGGGGTCTCATTTGAAGAATGGAAAAAGAATGAGGAAGGCGAGTACACAAGTGATGATAGTAAAAAGCAAAACATCAATGGTGTTATCGCTCTTGCTGATTATGAGATACAAAATCTAGGAACTTTGGATGATTTATATAAGGAGTGTGATGAGCTACTAAAAAGTTTATTATTTTAAAATAAAAAAAGTGGTAATCTACCACCCACGATTATCTTTCATCCTGTCTGTATTATCGCGCTTTTTCTGAAAATCGATCCCCATCAATATTAGTCGTTGGAGAATGTTTCTGATCCAACCCTTACAAAACGTTGAATCAAACAAAATAAGTGTTGATAGGTGTTTATGAATCATTTCATCAAGCTCAATTTCAGCAAGGAGTGTGAAAGGACCTAAAAGGTCGTGATTGTCGTATAAGGTTTGCTCAAGTTCCTCAATTGGTTCATTGGTAATACGAACCAATAGTTGAGGTGTGTTGTCTCGAATAATGAGAATGCGTAATTTAGGTTCCATATCTTTCCAAAACTTAACACAGATTTCGTGAATTGCAATGTTTTGACTTTTGGGGTTGAGAGTGGCAATATGCGCATAGCAAAATGAGCACAAAAAATCTGAGACTCTTGGCTATTAGGATTGAACCATCTGGAACTGGTGATAATGACGAAAATAATCGTCTGAGAGCAACTTCATGCTTGGATTGTGGTTATCCTCATGCGCAAGGTGTTGACATGTGCGAGACCTGCATTAGCAAAGTTTCTCACAGAAGACAAAGTGCTGAGGATGATTATAGAGCATTTGTTGGTGGATCAATAGGATCCGTTCATTCACATAGATTTGGATATGTTGATCCAAGTGACAGAAGGCAAAGGTGGCTTCTCGACTAGTGAGAGCAACTTTTTTATTTAAAAAACTCCCAATTGGGAGTTTTTTGATTTTATGCTTTGAAGGCTGATTTTCCAGCAAATACTGATTTCTTGCCCAGAGCTTCTTCGATGCGGAGGAGTTGATTGTATTTTGCAACTCTGTCAGATCTGCAAAGTGATCCTGTCTTGATCTGATTTGATCCAGTTCCCACAACGAAGTCTGCAATAGTTGTATCTTCTGTTTCTCCTGAGCGGTGAGAGATGATTGCTGTGTAACCATTTTTTCTTGCAAGGTTAACGGCGTCAATTGTTTCTGATACTGTTCCGATTTGATTAAGTTTAACTAGGATTGAATTTGAAACATTCTGATCAATACCCATTTGAAGTCTCTTGATGTTTGTTACAAAGAGGTCATCTCCCACGATCTGAACTTTCTTACCAAGTTTTTTTGTAAGCATTGCATAACCCTCCCAATCATCTTCTGCAAGACCGTCCTCGATAGATACGATAGGGTATTTCTCACACCAATTTGCATAGAAATCAACCATCTCTTCTGAGGTTAGGGATTTACCTTCACGTTCCAGATGGTACTTTCCATCTTTGTATAATTCTGTCGCAGCTACATCGAGCGCTAGAGCAATATCCTTACCAGCTTTGTAACCAGCTTTTTCTATAGCTTCAAGGATTAATTCAATTGCTGATTCGTTAGATGGGATAGATGGTGCGAATCCTCCTTCATCACCAACTGAAGTATTTAGTTTTTTACTATGAAGAATTTTCTTTAGATTATGGAAAACTTCTGCACCCATGCGAAGTGCTTCCTTAAATGATTTAGCACCAACGGGCATCACCATGAACTCTTGGAAGTCGGTAGAATTTTCTGCATGCTTTCCTCCGTTTAGAATGTTCATCATCGGTAGTGGGAGAGATACAGCTTTTCCGGTTTTAGAAATTTCTTTGAAATATGTGTAAAGAGGTTTCTTTAGAGACTTAGCAGCCGCGTGAGAGAAGGCAAGAGAGATACCAAGTATGGCGTTAGCACCTAGCTTACCTTTGTTTTCTGTTCCATCGATTTCAATCATCTTTGCATCAAGAGAGCGTTGATCAAAAGATTTGTTCTTTAGAGCTTTGAGCAGAGTCTCGTTTACATTCTTTACTGCTTTTTCTACACCTTTACCGAGGTATTTTTTTACATTTCCATCACGAAGCTCTACTGCCTCATGTGAACCAGTTGAGGCTCCACTTGGCACAGCTGCACGACCGAATGATCCATCAGATAATGTCACATCAACCTCAACAGTTGGGTTGCCTCTTGAATCCAGTATCTCGCGTCCAATAATGTTTTTGATTTTAAATATTTTTGCCATATGTTTTTAATTATTTTTGAGCCTGTATTATATCCGATTTAAAAAAGTTCCAGCATTGACCAAACACTTTAAATTTGGTAAAAATATGGTGCCGTCTTCGAGTGAAGCCGGCTTTTACGTTCCTTCCAAAAAACAAAAAAAGAAAGGTTAACATTGAACCACGCAGTAAATTATCTCAGAGCCTGCTACGATCATACAGTTGTAGAGCTCAGTCGTCAGGGGAGGAGGATGGTGGTGGGTTTTATCGGTAAGCCAGCATGCGGAAAAGGCAAGCAGGCAGAAATTCTCAGTGATGCTGGGGTTCCTACTCAGCGTTCGAGTGGTATTCTTGATGAATTACCAGTGGAGCATCATTTAAACAGAATGCGATGTGCCGGGAATTTGATTCCTGGAGGTGAGATGGCAAAACTTGTCATCGATAAACTCGCCCATCGGCAACACCCTGATCTGATCTTTTTGGATGGAAGTCCGAGAAGTGTGGAAGAGCTCGAGGTTCTCGTTCCGGGTTTTTCAGACATCGACTATCATCTCATGCTCATCCATTTTGAAATCTCGGATGAGCTAGCGTTAATGCGAAGAATGAGTCAGAATGCTGGCGGAGAAGTTCGCCTCGATGCAGGAACTGAGAAGGAGAGACTGATTACATTTACTAAGCAGACTCTTCCGGTTATCGAGAGGGCAAGACACATGGATGTGCCAATAAAGACGATTCAAGTCACAGATACGGCGACGCCGATGTATATCGCCTTTCAGGTGATGGGGAAAGTTTCACGTCAAGCCTTTCTTCATCCGTCTGCACATTAAAATGTGTGGACTTTTTTATTTTCTATAACAGCGCTACAATTAGCGTATGAATTATATAAAATCGTTTTTGATTGCTTTACCAGTTTTAATGGCGTTAGATATGGGCTGGTTTTTGTTGCTTATGGGGAAGTTTTACCAAACACGTTTGCATGACCTTCTTCGTTTTGGTTCTGATGGTTCTCTGGCACCAAAGTTACTTCCAGCTTTCTTTGTATATCTTCTCATGACTGTTCTCGTGCTTGTCTTTGCAGTACCAAAAGGTATATCTGGAGGTGCTATGCAAGGTTTCCTTTGGGGTGCTCTTTTGGGTTGGCTTATTTACGGATTTTATAATTTCACTAATTATGGTCTGTTTGAAAAATATGATCTCGTTGTTGCAATAATTGATACACTTTGGGGTGGGGTTATTTTTGGACTTACAACATTGCTTGTTGTTTTGTTCATCTAGACTTTGCAATAAGTAATCCATTTGGTAATGGCAAAATCTCTGATGCATATTGGGGATTTTGTTTTATATAATTTAGGAAATCCTGAACCTCATCTTTAAAGTTTTCCACATTATCAGCGATGATGATTGCAGAAGGTGAAAGGTGTGGTTCTAGAGTGATTAAAAATTCTTTATATTTCTTTCTATCTGCGTCTAGAAACAGCATATCTAAAGGCTTATCCCATTTTTTAAAAACCTCTTCTGCTTTTTCTTCCATGAGTTCAATATTATCTAACCCAGATTCTCTTATGTGTACTCTAGCAATTTCTGCTTTGGGAGCTGATTTTTCTATTGTTATAACTTTACCACCATATTCATTTGCTATTTTAGCCATATGTAATGTTGAGTAAGCGCCACTTGTACCAATCTCAAGAATTATTTTAGGTTTGTTTTCTTTAATCAAATTTTGAATGTATAACGCAGATTCTTTGGGTAAGTGGTTTAGTTTTATCCCATGATTTTTGTTTAGTTCCCAAGCCTTGGCATATTCAGGTGCTATAAAATCGTCACCAAAGACGGAGTCGAAGTTCTCTATATTTTTATATATTTGTTCCAATTTGTTCATTGCTACATATAATACATAACTGTAGAATATCTGCTATGTCCCAGAAGAAAATTCTTTCAACTATTTTCTTTATTATATTTCTCGACTTACTTGGGGTAGGAATAATTATTCCCATTCTACCGGCGCTTTTTGAACATCAAGATGCTCATCCATTACTTTTCCTTGGTAATGAAATAAGTGTTGGAGTTAAATATATATTTTATGGACTCCTTATTGCACTATATTCTATAGGAAGATTTTTTGCTGCACCTATTTTGGGAGACTTGTCTGATGTATATGGAAGAAAAAAGATTCTGATATTTTCACTTATCGGTACGGCTTTTGGATATTTTCTTTTTGCCTTTGGGATACTTAAGCAGTCACTAGAAATATTATTTATATCAAGATTACTTGATGGTATAACTGGCGGAAATATTTCTACTGCCCAAGCGGTGATAGGTGATGTTTCGAAGCCAGAAGATAGAGCAAAGAATTTCGGTATGATCGGTGCAGCGTTTGGACTAGGATTTATCCTAGGACCTTTTCTTGGGGGGATATTATCTGATCCAACTGTGGTGTCATGGTTTAATCCTAAAATACCATTTATCTTTGCTGGGCTAATGTCTATCGGTTCGATGATTATGACATTAACTTTCTTACCAGAGACCGCACCTTTCACAGAAAAGGTTTTCAAATTCACAATTAGGAAACCTTTGGAGCATATTGGTAAAGCAGTGAGAGATGTCCATCTCGGTAGATTATTTATAGTTTCGTTTTTGTTTACAATCGGATTTGGTTTCTACACGTCTTTCTTTGCGCTTTATCTTGCGGATAAGTTTGATTTGTCGGAAAAGGGAATAGGATTGTTCTTTGCTTATAGTGGAATATTTATCGCACTCATGCAGGCACTTGTCACAAGACAAGTTGCAAAGAAGTATCCTGATACAACAGTTCTTGGTGTTTCTTTTTTAATGATTGCATTTTCAGTATCACTTTATTTATCTGTTTCAAAAGTTTGGATGCTTTATCTGCTCCCGCCGTTTGCTGCTTTGTGGATCGGACTTACAATGGCAAACTTTATGAGTCTACTTTCTAAGCGTGCTGGGGACAGGGCACAAGGCGAAGTCTTCGGACTTAATGCCAGTATGCAATCTGCTGGAGAGATAATCCCACCACTTGTAGCGGGTTTAATAGCAACCAAATTTTCTCCGGTTGCTCCTCTTTTCATGTCAGTATTTACGCTGTTTTTAACCCATATAGTCATCAAAAAAGAGCTAGAGAAATAGTTATCCACAAGGAGGACTTTGACAGGTGAACAGTTGTTCACCTATAATATATTTATTAATAAATAAACAAAGTCCTATGAATACATTCAAATCTATTAGTGATCTGCGCAAAGAATTATCACAGATCAACCAGCAAATTGATTCTTGCATCGTAAGAGGTAAATCTTATACTCATTTATCTCGTGCCCATAAAGTCGTAACAGGAAAGATAGACAGAATATACAGAGATATGACTTTCACTCGCACACT
>CAYYLG010000002.1:19627-47442 GCA_964472605.1 uncultured Candidatus Saccharibacteria bacterium
TATAATTTCTACAAGGAATATAAACGAATGCCTTCATACAGTGAGATGATGAAGGTTTTTGGTTTTAAGTCCAAGAATGCTGTATTCAAATTAATTGATAAATTAATAGGCGAAGGAATTGTAGATAAAGATAGTTCTGGAAAACTTATTCCTAACAAATTATTCGGTGAGGTGCGTATGCTTGGAGTTGTAGAAGCGGGATTTCCAACAATTGCAGAAGAGGATGTAATGGGAGATACATTAACTTTGGATGAATTTCTCATCGGTAATAAAGATGCAACCTATATGCTCAAGGTAAAGGGGGATTCAATGATTGAGGCTGGGATTCAAGAGGGTGATATGGTTTTGGTTGAGAGGAGTAATCAGGCGAAGATAGATCAGATTGTAATTGCTGAAGTTGACGGTGGTTTCACTATGAAGTATTACAAAATGAAAAATGGTAAACCTTATCTCGAACCAGCAAATAGCAGATTGAAACCAATTTATCCAGAAGAGGAGTTGCGTATAGTTGCTGTGGTTAGAGCTGTAATTCGTAAATATTAATTAATAAATCTAAATATGATCCTGCATGTAGATGGAGACTACTTTTTTGCTGGGTGCGAAATAGCCAGAAGACCAGACCTTCGCGGTAAACCTGTTGTTGTGGGTAAGGAGAGAGGTATTATAACTGCACTTACTCCAGAGGCAAAAAAGCTCGGGGTTATACGTGGTATGCCAATATATCAAGTTAGAAAAATCGATAAGAACATTGTGATATTGGAATCGAATTATAATATATATAGAATCTATTCTAATCGAATGAATCATATAGTTTCTCGATATGCGAATATGGTTGAGGCTTACAGTATCGATGAGTGCTTCGCGGATTTGGGTGGAATGGATATTAAGCTAGGTAAATCATTTGAGGATATCGCCACTTCTTTACAAAAAGATTTGCACACAGAACTTGGTATGACATTTTCTGTTGGTGTCGCTCCTACAAAAGTCTTAGCGAAGATTGCTTCCAAGTTAAAGAAACCAAATGGTCTTACTTTTATTTATGAAGAAAATAGAAGGCAAATTCTTTCTGATACTGCCATCTCTAAGATCTGGGGAATAGGACCGAAGTCTTCTCAGAGTTTGTATAAACAAGGTATAAAGACCGCACTTGATTTTACCAGCCTTGGTTTGTCAGAAGTAGAATCAACTTGTAGTAAACCCCATCGAGATATTTGGTATGAGTTAAATGGTGTATCAGTTAACCCTGTTTCAAATGATCATGATGATCAGGCTTCTATCATGCGTTCAGGATCATTTGGAACCCCGACAAATAATCAGGAAATGATACTTTCTGAATTATCTAGAAATATTGAAATCGCATGCAGTACTTTATGGAATCAAGGCAGAGGAACTTCTAGGGTTTATTTTTTTCTTAAAACCCAATCATTTATTTACCGCAGAGGTGAAGTAGAGCTCCCCAGAAATACTCATTCCCCAGATGAGATTATGGCTAAAGTAATTCCTAAGGCCAAAGAGTTGATGTCAGTTGGGGTTCTGTATAGAGCAACGGGAATTATCTTGTCTGATCTACATACACTTTCTTATGAATCGGATTTGTTTGGTAATGGAGGTGAATATTCAAAGAAGGAAGAATCGTATCATGTGATGCAGGATGTTATAAAACGCTTTGGTGAAGAAGTTATGATGTTTGGTTCGAGCCTACTTGCCTATGATCGTAGGTCGGATAACAATGCTTTTTCTCCTTATCTTTTGTATAAGGGTAGGAAATATCTACCAATACCGTTTTTAGGAGAAGTTAATTAATCAAACAGTTCACCTATATAGCGGTCGATGTCGCGTTGCTCCATGTCGTAGAAATTCATTTCATTGCGATGGAGTTTTCTGGCTAAATCTTTACCGACAAATCTCCAATGCCATGGTTCATACTGATAGTAAGTATTACCCTTAGGGTATGAGAGTATGAATCCATACTTATATGCATTTTCCTGTAACCATTTAAATGCTTTAGTGTTTTCAAAATTCGTTGTTAGATAGTAACTGTTTTCACTTGTGACGAAATCCACCGCAGTTCCAAGCTGATGTTCTGAGTAACCCTGCTCAGCAGAGAAAGAGTTTGCTGTACCGGCCCCATACGTAACTCTGTAGCCACCCTTTAGGGAAGTTTGCTCCTTAAATGATCTGTAACCAGATGAGATAAGAATATTTATATCATCATCTTTGGCATCTTCCATGAGGTCGTCAATGAATCCTTTTGCTTGGTCAAGAAATTCTATTTCTTTTGTACTTGGGTATACAAAATCTGAATCAAGAGTTGAAAGGTCCTCTGGTTCATAATTTTCATTCAGGAAATAAACTTTAGAATATTTCTTTAATAATTCTGGATCGGTTGAAACAATTTTTTTCAATTCATCGTTTTTATCATCAAGTTTTTTGTTTTTATTTTCCAAGGAAACAATATTTTCTTCAGCGATTTTCACTTTCTCAGTCAAAGAAGCGTTCTCAGTTTGAAGATTGTATATACTCTCGCTAGATAGTTTGAGATTTAATTCCAATTCTTCAATTTTTGCTAAATTCTGCTTATTGTTTTGATGGAGATTAATAAAAGTGAATCCTGATACAGCTATTACTACAATGGAAATGGTTGTCGCGATGTAGTCTCTAGCTAGAAATCGTTCTAAGTTCATAGGGAGAATTCTATCACAATTATGTCCGAGGGTCAGATTTTTGCCACTCCTTTAAGCTGCCGGCTAGACGTTCCATTTTGTCTGCATTTCTTATGAATTTTTGCTGGCTTTTGGGGTACAGGTCATAGTGGTAGGAATCATCTATAGCTTGCGCTATATAGTGCAAATTTTCAGTAGATGTAATCCAGTTCGTTCCCAGTCGTCTCAAGTTAAAGGGTTTAGAGTATTGTCTTAAAACCTTCTTGCCATCTAAGTCCCAAAAGTATTCATGGAAGTAGGAGAGTGCTAATTCCCGAATCGTTTTGTATATAGGATCACGGAATCTGACCGTTGCATGATTTGTTTTAGAGATAGCACCCCAAAGTCCGTTGCGTTTATAAAGTGTCACAATATGGTCAGTGTCAGGATGTATTACTCGGAGGTCAAGAATTATTGGCTCCTCACCATTTATCCATAGTGCCGTAGCAGCAAGCAAAGCTCCCTCCATACAATGTGCCTTATTGGTTTTCAACACTAATCTAGGTGAATTATAGGTCTCACCTTTTTTCTCGAAGTTAAATGGCAATGAATCCAGAAAGTCCTGAATCTTGATTGGTGTATTGAGCCTTTTTAGAATCTTTATTTCCTCTTTATTTAATCCAAAATTATTTACCATCATAACTATAGTATAATGCCAATATGAAAAAACTTTTAATAATCTCAATCCTGTATTTAGCCTTTCTTGCCCCGAACCTGGCTTTGGCAGGGGAGTTGAATATTTCTGGTTGGATACCGTATTGGTCAATAAAAGAAGGGATAAATGATGCTAGGAAAAATTTGGATAAGCTTGATGTTATCCATCCATTTGGCTATGTGGTTAAGAAAGATGGAACATTAAATGATTTGGCTGAGCTTAAGAAAAGTGGTTGGAAAAAACTTATAAAGGAGGCTAGGTCAAAAGGTGTAAATATTATACCAACTGTTATGACGAGTGATACCGAGGGAATTCATAATATTTTGAGTAGTGATAAGCTCAGGGCAAAGCATATAAGAGAAATTGTAAAAATAATTGATAAAGGTAAGTTTGATGGGATAGATATTGACTATGAAGGCAAAAAAGTTGAAACAAGAGAATATTTCAGCAAATTTTTATCAGAATTAAAGAATGAGATAGGTGATAAAGTTTTGAGTTGTACCATTGAGCCCAGAACACCACCCTCATCACTTTATAAAAAAATTCCGGAAAAACTTGATTATGTAAATGATTATAATGTTATAGGTAAAGTTTGCGATAGGGTAAACATTATGGCATACGACCAGATGCGTGCAGATTTGAAATTAAACGAATCAAAATCTGGTGAGCCATATTATCCTATCTCAGATATTGATTGGGTAAAGAAGGTTGTTGAGTTAACAAAGAAAACCATACCAAAAGAAAAGATAACATTGGGTGTTGCAACTTATGGAAGAGAGTATGAGGTCACAGCTTCAAAGGATTCATTTTCTTACAAGAGGCTCTGGTCTGTAAGTCATTCTTATGCAAACGATTTAGCAAATGGTCTGGGAGTAGAACCCAGTAGGAATAGGGCAGGTGAGATCAGTTACGCTTATGTAGCTACAACCTCTGATGTAGTTTTCCCAAGCAATTTGAAAATACCAAGTAAAGCATCATCTGGGATGACTACTGCCTATAAGGCCTTGGCTTATGCAGGGAAGACTGGTAAGGATATTAAGTTTAATCTTGTTTGGTGGAGTGATGCAGAAGCCATAAAACAAAAGCTCGAGCTAGCTAAATCATTGGGTTTATATGGGGTTTCGGTTTTCAAGATAGATAACAAAGAAGATCAGGCTTTGTGGGAAATTGTGGATAAACTAGCAAAATAAGCCATATTTGGTATAATATATCCTAAGACTATTAATTTAAAGTCTAAACAATCATAACAATATGGCAAAAGAAAATTCAGCATTTATGAAGCCGATGACTATAAGCGCAGACCTTGCAGCAGTTGTAGGCAAGGGTCCTATGCCTCGATCAGAGGTTGTAAAGGCTCTATGGGTATACATCAAGAAGAACAATCTTCAGGATGCAAAGAATAAGCGAAACATCAACGCTGATGCTAACCTAAAGAAAGTGTTTGGTGGTAAGGCTACAGTAAGTATGTTTGAGATGACAAAGCTTGTTTCAAAGCATCTTTCATAATCTAAAGAAAGAATAAACAAAAGACTCTCAGATTCCTGAGAGTCTTTTGTTTATTTACAATCTCCATTTTTTTGGTAATATAGACACACATTCCGCGATAGCTCAGCTGGTAGAGCGGCCCGCTGTTAACGGGTTGGTCGTAGGTTCGAATCCTACTCGCGGAGCTTAGAAGTGACTTGTAGAAAAACCACCTTTTGAAAGGTGGTTTTTGTATTGCTTAAATAAGGTTTAGAAAAGTGATATAATTTTAGTATGAATAAATCACCGGTATTCGGTCTCTTATCAATTACTCTATTTCTAATAATGTATTTTTTTATTCCAGAAGGATTATTAATGAAATATTACTTATTTTTTGTATTGGGTATAATTTCTGTGATATTGGGAATAATTGGTTTTATAAATGGCATTAAAGAAATGAAATTCAATAAAAATAGAAACCTCGCTATTTTTGGTATGTTAATAAATTCAGTAACAGGAATAGTGTTACCGATTGGTTATATCATTATTATTGTTTTAATAATTATTGGAGGCGCTCATTAAATCCCGAAAGAGCCTTTTATTTTAAGCTTTACCTTTTGCGACCCTTCTCTTGGCCTCCTTTGCTTCAGCAAGTTTTTCTTTAATATTTTTCTTGGTGGCATCTGCTAGTCTTTTTTGTGCTTTAGACGCATTCCAATTTTTCTTTGATTGTGACATGGGTTTATTTTATCACAAATTTAAATAGTCTATTCTGCTATAATATTTTTATGTACATAAGTGTCAAAGTCTCAGCAAAGTCTAAAGTAGAATATATAAAAAAGGTTGGGGATAATCGATTCCAAGTTGCTGTTAAAGTACCTCCAGAGAGAGGGCTCGCAAATGAGAGGGTATGCGAACTTATGGCCTCATACCTTGGTATAAACAGAAAACAGGTGCGTATTGCCTCGGGACACCAGAGCCCAAGTAAGCTCCTAGTTATCCCCGAAGACAGTAAATTCTAAAGTGATATAATATAAGTATTAGAACTAATCCAAAAATATGAACATAAACATCAAAGGTACACACATTGAACTTACCCCGGCGATTACAAATTATGTACATGACAAATTAGATTCACTTAAAAAAGTTTTGTCAGATGTTGATGGTGCCTTTATTTCCGTTGAGGTAGGTAAGGATTCTCAACATCACAATAAAGGTGATATTTTCAAAGCAGAAGTTAGAGTAAATGCTCGAGGCAAGGATTATCATACTGTTATAACAAAAGATGATCTATATGCAGCGATAGATGAGATGAGAGATGAAATTATGGAGAAGGTAAAGTCAGAGAAGGATAAGGCAAATTCACTTTATAAGAGAGGTGCTCGTCAGGTTAAAAACTTTATTAAGGGTATATGGAAAAAGTAGAAAAAACACCTTATTTTCAAAGAAAGGCTTCACAGTGGGTATCTCAGATAACTCTTCTTGGTTGTACTTTGATCATGATCATACTTTTGTATGCTGTTCGTGAATCAGAAGAGCTGGCAGAAAGCTGGGTTGGGGATATTTACGTTATAGACGTTATAGACGGATCAAACTAGCGTAAACCTCTTTTGAAGTCTTCATAGTTCATTTCTTTTTTCCCCTCAGGTATAACTTTCTCAATAATTAATTCTCCGTTAACGAAGTTTGCTTCAGTGATCTGGGCACGAACTTTTGTGTTGGCTGTTTCAAAGAAGGTAAATGCCTTTGGCCAACCTGAGTACGCCATTATCTTGCGGAAATTTAGATATGGATCGTCGTTAAGGTTGATTTCTGCATCACTTTTTTCCACCATTTTTGTATAGCTTGCTTTAGAGTCATCTTGGGGAGCTGGTTTTATTTTGCCATTTATATAGTCAGGGATAGTTTTGGCTAGGAGGTTCGCACCAATTGTAGCAAGCGTGGTCTCAATCTCTTCACGAGGTAACCACTCTCCAACATGATATTTTTCTTGTGCCACAATTGGTCCATGATCCACCCCCTCATCTATCTGCATTATGGTAACGCCAGTATCTTTTGTATCTTCTAGTATTGCCGTAGAGACAGGGGATGCACCGCGAAACTTTGGAAGTAATGATGGGTGGATGTTTAGGGTTTTATGTTTAGGAATATTAAAAATCATTTCCGGAATAATTTTGCCATAGCTTGCTACAATAAATAAATCAAAATTACTTTTTTCAAGTTCAGACTTTAGTAACTCATCCTTAAGTTTTTCGGGTTGAATTACCTTGATTTGTCTTTCATTTGCCCAATCTTTTACTGGTGGAGGAGTTAAGGTCAGATGTCTACCCTTAGGTGCATCTGGAGTTGTTATAACAAGTGAAGGAACTATGCCTTTTATAGCCAGAGTATTTAAAACTGTTACTGCGAATTCGTCTGTACCAAAGAATACCCAATTGATTTTATTAATCATTTTATTTTGATTTATTTTTCTACTGCTATATCAAGTTCACGGATGTCAGTTGCATGGTCGATAAACAAGATTCCATTCAGATGATCAGTCTCATGTTGAAAAATTTGTGCAACAAGTCCAGACCCGCCCCAGGTAAATTTATTACCATCTATATCTTGCGCTTCTATGGTTACACGTGTTGCTCTTTTTGTGTTTCCATACAATCCACGTACAGACAAACACCCCTCTTCCATGTTTTTTCTGTCCTTTGAGGTTTTAATTATTTTCGGATTGATGTAGACAAGTGGAAGTTCTGGGGCTTTAGCAATTTCCTTAACTTTTGGAGATACTAGGAAGATTCTAAGTGAGTACCCAATCTGGGGAGCAGCGATAGCTACGCCATCATCTTCTTTATCCAGAGACTCCGCCATTTCTCCAAGTATTTTAATTAGTTTTTTACTACCAAAATCCTTAGCTTCCAATGCTTCTGCTACTTGTCTTAGTACCGGGGTGTCCTTTTGAACTATCTTTTTTACCATTGAGGGGATTATAGCAGATTTTCGGGATCTACATTAACCGCAAAGGCAGGGGGAAGGGTTCGTAATTTTTCAACAATTTTCATATCGGGCCAAGTGTGATCAACCAGTCTGATTAGTCCATGCATAACGAATTTGCCTTTTTTTGTTTCAATAAACGCTGGAAATATAGAGATTTCTAGCGGAGACATGTGTGATTCTAGAAATTTCATTTCTTTTCTAACATTTTCTGGAGTTCCTGTGTAGGTTATCTTTATCAGATGGGCAAATGGTGGGTAGTTAAAATTTTTTCTTTGTACAATTTCTTCCCTATAAAATTCCGCTAAGTTACCTTGTATTGCAAGTGTAAATAATGATAATTCTGTTCTACGAGTCTGAATTATGAATTTATGAGTTGATAGAGATCTTATTTTAAGTAGAGTATGAAATATTTTCTCTGTGATTCTAAAGTCAGGTATAGAAAATAATCCATCGATGGATCCTATAGCAATATGCTCAATTGGCTTATCTAATACTGAAAGTGCAAGTTCAGTTCCAACCATTATGCTACCTGGTGTATCATAAAATTCCTCCACAATTGAATTTGTTTTAGTTTTTGTTGTTGCAGTGTCAGAATCAAGCTGAAATATTTTTATCTTTGGGTGACTGTTTTTTATTTCTTCGATAATTGATTCGATTCCAACACCAAGTGGTAGGAGATTCCAGCTTGCACACTTACTGCATGATTCGTCTGCAGATCTTTTCTCCCCACAGGTATGACAAAGAAAGAAGCGTAGTGGCTCACCAGCTTTAGTAAATGCACCAGAATGTAGTGTTACGGGCGTACTACATATCTTACAAACAACTACTGTACCACAATCACGACATACTATATGAGGGGAGAGACCTCTTCTACCTGTATAGATAAATAAATTTCTACCAAGATTTTTGGTCTCTACTATAAGTTCATGTAACTCTCTACTTACAGTTTTGAATTCTTTTGATTCTGTATTGTACCTTTTCATATCAACAAGAGTTGATTCATTTTGATGTATCTGTCTCCATGCTGGTGTTGTGAGTTCATTGTTTTTTCCATTTTCAAAATCATATATCGTTTCAATTTTTAACATTGAGTCAGCAAGAATAAGTGTTGAGCCTGATTCTTTTGCAAAAAACTTGATACAAGTACGGGTATCTAGGTATGGTCTCTGATTTATTTTGTAATGCTTTGATGATTCTTCTTCAACTATTATCGTATCCCAGCTTTTTGGTAGTGAGAGGAAGAGTGGTGTCGCAATCAGAAAGGTTGGTTGAGTAGATCCTGTTATATGAGTCCATGCATTTATGATTTGTTTCTTTGTCATTGATCCATAGAGTTTCCATGATTTATCCTCGATACCCTTTGATAAATATGAAAATAATTCATCTGCAAGTGTTGTTGTTGGTACAATAATCAGCACAGATTCTTTCCTTGCAAATGATTCTCTGACAATGTTCTTAAATCTTGAAATTCTGGTTTCCTTATCTGCTTGTAGTATTAATGTTGGTTTATTTTCTTTTGTTATATTTGAATTATCGAACTCAAGTGAAATTGGGTTTTCTAAAATTGTTTTTGGCGTAAGCGATTCTATTACACTACCACTACTACATGCATGCCAATTAGAAATATTTTTAACTGACTTTATGAAATTATTTGAAAATATTTTCTTAGGGCTTTGGGGTGACAATTTTCGAATTGAGTAGGGTAATTTTTTAACCCCAGCTTTTTCATTTGACAGTAGCTCGCTATCAACCACCAGTCCTTTTGTCTTTCGGCTACGTATGGTTATGTCTACTAAATCTCCAAATGCAAAATGTGTTTTGGAATAATATGTTAGCACTTCAAGTCCCATACCGCGTTCTATTGGTGCTACACGGATTAGATACATGTCTACATTGTAATTAAACATGAAAGATATTACTATTGAGCCACAACGATAATCATTATGAAATTCTTCACTGCTCCAAAGCTTGGAATAGACCTAGGCACGGCAAACACCTTGGTATTTGCTCCTGGTAGAGGGATTGTATTAAACGAACCCTCTGTAGTAGCGGTGTCTGAGCAGGACAATAGAATCTTGGCTGTGGGTCTACAGGCAAAAGCAATGATAGGTAGGACTCCAGATAGCATTATTGCCTATAGACCGCTTAAGGATGGGGTAATAGCTGATTATAGGGTAACCGAGGCTATGCTTCGTTATTATATAAATAAGGCACTTGGTAAATGGAATTTATGGAAACCAGAAGTTATGGTTTCTGTTCCTGCTGGCGTAACCTCAACTGAACGTCGTGCAGTGATAGAAGCTGCAATGAAAGCTGGTGCTAAAAATGCCTTCGTTGTTAAGGAGCCAATCCTGGCAGCTATTGGTGCTGGAATTCCTATCTATGAACCGAAGGGTCATATGGTAGTTGATATTGGTGGAGGCACAACAGATGTTGCGGTGATTTCCTTAGGAGGAATAGTAGCCTCAACTTCTGTGAAGTGTGCAGGTAACAGAATTGATACAGCGATTGCTGATTACATAAAAAAGAATTTTAATTTAGCCATTGGTGATAAAACTTCAGAGAGAATAAAGATAGAGATTGGTTCAGCGGTATTTATGGATGAGGAATTGACTGTAACAGTGAAGGGTAGAGATTTTCTTACAGGACTTCCAAGAAGTGCAGAGATAAAAACCAATGAGATAGTTAAGGCTATTTCAAAAGAGCTTAGAGAAATGATCAAAGCGATCAAGGATGTACTTCAAGAAACTCCGCCGGAGCTCGCTTCAGACATTATCGATCATGGAATCATAATGACCGGTGGCTCATCTCAACTTCGAAATTTCCCAGAACTTGTTTATAGGAGAACTGGTGTTAAGGCGACTTTGGCAGAAGACCCACTATTTTGTGTAGCCAAGGGTACGGGTATTGCTTTAGAACATCTAGACACTTACAAGAGAAGTATTATCACAAAGAGGTAATAATATGACGAGTATTTCTTGGCTCTCGCAATCATCATATATAAAAGGTAATAAGGAAGTTTTTGATTTAATTATAGAAAGTCTAAAAAAAGATTTTTCTGATTCGGAAATAGTTTTTTGGTATGAGGACAAGATGAAGATAGAGACAGCAAGGCAAATTATGGAGTCTCTAAACACAAAACCAAATAAAGAAAAGAGGTTTGCGGTAATCGGTTTCAATATTCTTGGACTTGATGCCCAGAATGCAATGCTGAAGACTCTCGAAGAACCTTCTTGCGACACTTCTATAATTTTTGTCACATCACTTCCGGAGAAGTTGATCCGGACAGTTAGGTCCAGAATGATTGAAAGAAGTTTTGATTTTGAAATCAAGAAAGAATCCAAAAAGAATGCAGAAAATATCGGTGAGGCTTTGAAACAGGTTGAAAAGATTTTGAGAGATATGAAAAAAGATGGTAATAATGAAAGCGCGAAAGCTTTTATAACAAATCTTATGATAGAGGAGAAAAATATTGAAATTAAATCAAAACTCTTGAAATTATTTTCATATCTAGATGATTCATCGGCTTCGTCTAAACAAATTCTCGAGACAGCGGTAGCATTGTCTTTTTAGTTTTTTAATTTATACTGTCCTTATATGGCATACGATTTTTCACCAATTAAAAAACGCGTTGTGGATATAGAAGCATGGCTCGTGAAGGAGTTTTCGGGTATTCGCACTGGCAGAGCTACTTCTGCAATTTTGGATACATTACAAGTTGAGGCATATGGTAGCTATATGCCAATAAACCAGGTGGCAAACATAACAAACGAGGATCCACGAACTCTACGCATCGTACCTTGGGACGCAGGACTTACTAAAAATATTGAAAAGGCAATCACATCTTCAAATCTCGGTCTTTCTGCTGCGGTGGATGACAAGGGACTTAGACTATTTTTTCCTGAGCTTACTGGTGAACGTAGAGCAGAGCTCCTTAAGGTTGCAAAGGAACAACTCGAGAATGCACGTATAGAACTTCGTAAGGAAAGAAATAAAACAAATAGTGATATAGATCAGAAGAAAAAGGATGGAGAAATGAGTGAGGATGAGGCAAAGAGAAATGGAACAGAACTTGATAAGCTCGTTCAGGATGCAAATAAAAAGTTTGATGAACATTTCGCAAAGAAGGAAAAAGAAATTTCTAGTTAGATAAAAACAGATAACAGAAAACCCACCATCTCACGACAGAGGGTCTCTGTGTTTGATTGGTGGGTCGAATTATTCCTTGAGCTTCTCGATGATAGCCTTCGCGGTGGAGACGATGCTTTCATCGCTCATGCTAAGGAACAGAGTTACGCTGGCACTCCTGAATCGGGTTGCAACACTGCCGCTCAAACCAGATGCGACTTCCGACATGTGGGAGAGTTCCATCCGGATCAGCTTTTCGATCTCGACATTCAGGCAGATTTCGTCTCCACGGAGAAACCATCCGGTGAACTCGAGTTGGGAACCAAAGTCCCTTTGCCTCTCGATTTCTTCGATGAGACGGAACAGGTTGATAGTGAGCACACCTGCTTCATTTGGTGACGGTGTATGACTTGAAACCGTGGTTCCGCTTGTTGGAGCGGTGTGGAGGAGCACTTTCATGTTTTATTATTCGGTGTATTGTTCTGGAACACCCGGGTTGCCTTTCACAACCTACTATCCAGTCTTTTCTAATTATATCATGTATAGTATGTAAAGTCAAATAAGATTTTATTATTAAAATCTTATGCTAAACTATTCTTCATGACAGCAATATTATTTATATTAGTTTTACTTATACTTATTTTCGTTCACGAGTTGGGACATTTTTTAGTTGCTAAATTATCAAAAATAAAAGTTCATGAGTTTGCGCTCGGTTTCCCACCAAAGATCTGGGGCAAGAAGGTTGGTGAGACTGAATACACCTTGAACATCGTGCCCTTTGGTGGATTTGTAAAGATTCACGGTGAAAATCCTGATGAATTACCAGAGAATGATCCAGACGCCGGTAGAAGCATGGTTAACAAACCTTGGTATACACAAATCGCAGTTCTCATCGCTGGAATCGCTTTTAATATCATCTTTGCGTGGATGCTTATCACTACTGCATATATGATTGGTTATCCAACCGCAAGCGAAAAAGTAACAGGTGATTCTAGTATCTCTATCGTCTCTGTGGCTAAAGATAGTCCAGCAGAGAAGGCCGGCATCAGCACAGGTGACTATATAGTCTCAATTTCCTTGGGAGATAAATTTATAGAGCCAAAATCAGTTGAAGAAGTCAGAAGTATTATAAAGGCGAGTCAGGGTAGTGAAATTACTTTAAATTATGTTCATAAAGGAGAGACAAAAACCTCAGTTATAACTCCAGAAACAAATAATTCAGACAAAACTCCTATGATAGGTATATCAATGACTGTAGTTGATCTGCTCAATTATCCTTTCTGGCAAGCTCCGTGGGAGGGACTAAAAACTACATTTGAAGTAACAAAGGGAACAATAGTAGGTTTAGCAAAGTTAATAAAAGATTCTGTAATGGGTAATGGTTCACTTGGTGCAGTTACTGGTCCAGTTGGGATAGCGGGCATGATAGGGGATGCGAGTGATTTTGGATTCGCGTACCTTCTTGGTTTCACTGCATTTATTTCTATCAATCTTGCGGTGATTAACCTTGTGCCATTTCCAGCACTTGATGGTGGAAGGATATTTGTGATTTTAATTGAAACAATTTCTCGTCGTAAAATTCCTGCAAAGATTCAAGCCTATGTAAATATTGGAGGATTCCTCATCCTTATCGGACTTATGGTTCTTGTAACTATCCGCGATATTGGAAAGTTGTTTTAGATAAAAACTTCACGACGCTCAAATTTGTTTTGTTTCGAGAAGATGTCTTTGGAAAAAGATTATTGCTTCAATTTCTTTACCTTCCTTTACATCAAAAATGTCGGGGAAAGGGTGGAGATTGATATTTGTAAGTTCAAATAGCTTATTCAAAAAGCTCACCGCAAATGGGCTTACAAATTGTCTTGACCAGAAATCAAGTAACTTCAGTTTTTCTTCTTTGGAAAATAAGCCTGAAGGATAAATGACTTTTTCTAAAAGTATGCAGTGGGCTTCTTTTAGAAGGTCTATTCTCGCTTGTGCAGACGATCCTCGGGTAAGTTTATAGCCGAAGGCAATTTCTCTATCAATGAAATCTTGTGCAGCTTTGATTCCTGTAGTCGCTCTGTCCATTGTCTCCACCTCAGAATTCGAAGTGAAAAGATGATGGTGGTAGGCAATTGTATTTAGTTTTGCACCAAGCCACTCATCCACTTTGGTTTCAAAATCACGCTCTGTTGTTGTACTCATGCTGATTTGAAGATTACAATATCGAATTCATTTGTCAATACATTGGTCCAAAAGGATTTTCGGGGTAGAATAGGCAAATCATGAGACAATCAAAACTATTTACAAAGACTCGTAAGGAAGCTCCGGCAGATGAGGTGGCAAAGAATGCGGAGCTTCTTATACGTGCAGGGTTTATTCACAAGGAAATGGCGGGGGTGTATTCTTACCTACCACTAGGGCTTAAGGTTCTAAATAATATTGAAGGAATTATCCGTAGCGAAATGAATATACTCGGCGCAAGTGAACTTCACCTCTCAACACTTCAAAACAAAGAGTTGTGGGAAAAGACAGATCGTTGGGATGATGCGAAGGTTGATAATTGGTTTAAGACAAATATAAAAAATGGTGGAGAAACAGGTTTAGGTATAACTCACGAGGAGCCACTTACAGCAATAATGAGTGAATATATCTCTTCATACCGTGATTTACCAACATATGCGTATCAATTTCAAAATAAATTTAGAAATGAAGCACGTGCTAAGTCTGGAATAATGCGTGGTAGAGAATTCCTTATGAAGGATCTTTATTCTTTTTCTAAAGATGAGGATGAGCACAAGTCTTTTTATGAAAAGGTTGCGAATTCATATATAAATATTTTTAACAAATGCGGATTAGGAGATGTAACATATAGAACCTATGCATCTGGTGGAATTTTTTCTAAGTTTTCAGATGAGTTCCAGACTTTAAGTGATGCGGGAGAAGATACAATCTATATAGATGAATCTAAAAAAGTGGCTGTAAACAAGGAAGTTTATAACGATGAAGTTTTAAACAGTCTTGGTCTAGATAAAAATTCTCTAACCGAGAAAAAATCTATTGAAGTTGGAAATATTTTCTCACTTGGAACAAAGTTTTCAGAGCCACTCGAGTTAAATTTTAAAAACGATAAAGGTGAGAAATCTCCAGTTATCATGGGCTCATATGGTATTGGTCTTGGTCGCCTTATGGGTACAATCGTAGAAGTACTGTCAGATGATAAGGGTATCGTTTGGCCAGAGGCAGTATCACCATTTAAGGCTCATTTGGTTTGTGTGACAGATGATGAGGCAATACTTTCACTTACGGAAGACATGTACAGAGAGCTTGATAATAAAATTCTATATGATGACAGGAGGGATGTTCGTGCAGGAGAGAAGTTCGCTGATGCGGACCTTATCGGTATCCCGTATCAGATAATTATTGGTAAGAAATCAAGTGAGGATGCTGTTGAAGTAAAGAATCGTAAGACTGGTGCAGTAGAGATCAAATCTATTACAGAAATTATTGATTGGTTAAAGAGCTAAATGTTAAACAATTTTTTACAAAATATATACAAAAAGTTTTCAAATGATATTGGGATAGATTTGGGAACTGCAAATACACTCGTATACATACCCGGTAAGGGCGTAGTCATAAACGAACCTTCTGTTGTGGCTGTGAATCAAAAGACTGGTAGAGTTGTGGCTGTTGGTAATGAAGCCAAAATGATGCTTGGTAGAACACCTGGGCATATTGTCGCAGTGCGACCGCTTGTTGATGGTGTTATCTCTGACTATGAAGTGACAGAAGAAATGATGGCCTATCTTTTAAATAAGGTACAAGAAGGGCAGAAAAAGTTTTTTGGTCCTAGGGTTGTGGTTGGTGTGCCAAGTGGTGTGACAAACGTTGAGACACGAGCGGTGCGTGATGCTACTCGTAGTGCTGGCGCACGCGAGGTCCACATTGTTGAGGAGCCGATGGCAGCCGCTATCGGTATCAGACTTCCAATTAAAGAACCTGTAGGAAATATGATTATCGATATTGGTGGAGGAACTACAGATATTGCAGTGATCTCACTTGGTGGAATTGTTAAATCAAAAAATTTGAAGATAGCAGGGGACAGATTCAATAGTGATATCATTTCTTATATTAGAAGTGAATTAAAGATTTTGATTGGAGAGAGAACCGCTGAACAGATCAAAATAGAGGTTGGTCGTGTTGTACCAAAGTCTGAACATATGGAAATTGCTATTCGTGGAAGAGACTTGGTAACAGGTTTACCAAAAGAAGTTGTAGTTACAGACTCGGATATACGAGAAGCTATCGGAGTATCTGTGTTTACTTTGGTTGATGCATCAAAAGAAGTTTTGGAAACCACCCCACCAGAAATATTGGGAGATATCATGAAGCGTGGGGTATACCTTACAGGTGGGGGTGCGCTTATTAAAGGCCTTGATGAACTACTACAAGAACATTTGCAAATACCTGTTTATATTGCTGAGGATCCGCTTACGGCTGTAGCAAGGGGTACCGGTATTATATTAGAGAATGTGGAAGCATATAGGGATGTATTAATACAGAACGAAGATGACTTACCTGTCCGCGTCTAAAAGAAATAAAAAAAGTAACTTAGGAAAAATTATCCTGGGTGTTATTGTGGTTGCTTTGATGTCGTATATTTTTGTTCCTTCACTTTACGATTCATTGATGCCAGTCTTTTCATTTGAGAATAATTTTTCATTCAGTTCAAAAGAGTCCGAAAAATTAATTGAGGAAAATTCAAGGTTACAGAGAGAGGTTCTAGAGCTTCGTGCACAGGTAGATGCTTATGGTATTTATACTGCAAGTGTTAATAATGTTTCAAACGATAGATTGGTAGCAAAAGTTTTGAAGCGTCCACCATATACACTTTTTGATACTTTGCTTATAGATAGGGGTAGAATCGATGGGGTAGATCAGGGTATGCAGGTTTATATACATAATACACTTTTGGGTAATGTTAAGGAGGTTTTTGAAAATACAGCATCAGTTGAACTCATAACATTCCCTGGAAATATCCTCGAGGCGATTTTTCCTGGAAATATTACCTCAGAAATAAAAGGAATTGGTAATGGTGCATTTGAGGCAGCTATTCCTAAGGATACAATCATTAATAAAGGAGACCTAGTTACCGGTACCGATAGAAATGCGACACTCTATGGTGTGATTGATCATATAGAAGACCAGGAAGGCAGTGTATATCGTAGAGTTTTTATTGATAGTCCGTTTAATATTTATAAAGAATCATGGGTAGAGATAAAGATAAAATAGACCTTAAGGTAATTATCCCTAGGATAATTTATGGATTATTTTTTCTAATCTCTGTAGTTTTTGGGTCTGTTTGGCTGACTATAATACTTTCAATACTGGGGTTGATAATTTTTTCTGATTGGTTGGAGGGCTTATATATTTCCGTATTTGCATTTGTTTATTTGCTTTACGGAAGCTGGAGTAAATATCATATTTTATATTTTACATCCATGATTCTTTTATATTTGTCGGCTCAAATTGTCAGAAGGAATATTTATAGGTAGAATTGACCCATGTTTCCAAATCTATTTAGAAGAAGAAAAAGATGTTTAAATCAGGAAGTGTTTCCCGATGAGATATTTCTTGATTCAAAAAATCTACCCCAATTTGATACACATCAATTTGAAGGAAGGATCGAAAAGAGTATTGGCACAAGGACAATATATGGAACAGCTATATTCTTCGTTTTAGTTTTCATGATTTTTATTTGGAAATCTTGGGGCCTACAGGTTGCAAACGGTGATGTAAATGCTAAGCGTGCAGAAAATAACAGGTTAGATCACAAAGTAGTTTTCGCGGATCGAGGAATTATTTATGATAGAAATGGAAGTTTACTAGCATGGAATTCTCCAGACGACACAGAAGATTTTTCTAAGAGAACATATACCGCCACATCAGGCTTTGCTCATTTACTTGGCTATGTAAGTTATCCAAAGAAGGATAAAAAAGGATTTTACTATGACGAAGAGTTAGTTGGTAAGGAGGGGGTTGAGGGGTATTACGATAGTCTTCTACAGGGTAAAAACGGTTTGAAAATTACTGAAACTGACGCTTTGAACAAAGTTGTTTCAGAAAGCATTCTTCGTCCACCTGAGCATGGTAATGCTATCAAGTTGTCCATAGACGCCAGGGTTCAAGCAAAACTATATGAGGAGATGAAGGGTCTTGCAGAGAGAGTTGGATTCAAGGGTGCATCGGCAGCGATTATGAATGTTAAAACTGGCGAGCTCTTAGCTTATACGAGTTATCCAGAATACAATCCACAGGTTATGACAGACGGAGATGATACAGCTTTAATTAAAAATTATTTATCTGACAAAAGAAACGTTTTTTTGAATCGTTTATCTCAAGGTCTGTATACACCAGGATCTATAATGAAGCCGTATGTTGCACTCGGTGCTTTGCAGGAAAAAACCGTAAGTCCGAACAAAGTAATAGTAAGTACTGGCAAACTCGAAGTTCCAAATAAATATGATCCAAAGAATCCTTCGGTTTTTACAGACTGGAAGGCTCATGGTCCGGTAGATATGAGGAGAGCTATTGCTGTTTCTTCGAACATTTATTTTTATGAAGTTGGTGGTGGATTTGGTGATATAACTGGACTCGGTATCACCAGGCTTGAAAAATATTTCCGTCTATTTGGATTTGGAACTCCTCTTACAGGATTTTTCGAAGGCAAGGCTGGTATAGTTCCAAATCCAGAATGGAAAAAAGAAAATTTCAACGGAGATGATTGGAGGTTGGGAGACACATACTTTACATCAATCGGTCAGTACGGATTCCAGCTTACTCCAATGCAAGCACTAAGGGGTGTATCTGCTATTGCAAACAAAGGTAGACTTATCGAGCCTACAATCTTTGCACAAGATCCAGGATATGTAGCAGAAGGAATTGATTTACCAATTGATAAAGAAAACTTCCAAGTAATTCATGAAGGTATGAGACAGGGGGCTGTCGAGGGGACTGGTAAGGCTCTCGGTGTCCCATATGTCGAAGTAGCGGTTAAGACAGGTACGGCTGAGCTCGGAGTATCTAAGGCCAAGGTTAACTCCTCAAATGAGGGATTTTGGCCTTATAAAGACCCTAAATATGCCTTTGTGGTAATGATGGAGCAAGGGTATAGAACAAATACTATTGGTTCGGTTTATATCATGCGACAACTCCTAGATTGGATGAATATTTACACCCCAGAATACCTAAAATAGTTACTTTGACTTTGTGGCATTTTTCTGCTAAACTTATCAAAATTTTTTATAAATATGACTTCAGGTGAATATCTTACAAAAGAAAAATTCGAGGAACTAAAGCAAGAGCTTGATAACCTTAAAAGCACAAAACGCAAGGAAATAGCGGATAGTCTTGAGTATGCAAAACAACTTGGAGATCTATCTGAAAATGCTGAGTATCAGCAAGCTCGTGAAATGCAGGCTACTACAGAAGAACGTATTGCAAAGCTTGAATCTATCCTTAAATCTGCAGTAATTGTCGCTTTGCATCATAGTGATAAAGTTGAAATTGGTTCAATTGTAACTGTCGTAAAAGAAGGTGATAAAGAAAAGAAGAATTTCAAGATTGTGGGCTCAGAAGAAGCTGATACTCTTCAAGGTAAGATTTCTTATGTTTCTCCGCTTGGCAGTGCTCTTATGGGAAAGAAAAAGGGTGAATCATTCAGCTTTTCAACTCCAAAGGGCTCTGTAAATTATAAAATTGTTGATATAGCGTAATCGCTACGTGTTACAATAAAATATATGTTTTGGGGAGATCGCATTGTAAGCGAAATAAAAAATAAATATGCAAAAGAAATAGCTTCAGGAAAGAAGCTTGTTGTACGTGATGAGAAAACTGCTTCGGGTAGAGTTCATGTTGGCTCTATGCGCGGTGTTGCTATACATGGAATCGTTGACGAGATTTTGAAGGAGCAAAATGTGAATCACGAATTTTTATATGAGATAAATGATTCTGCACCGATGGATGGGTTACCAGTATATCTTGATGAAAAAGTGTACCTAGAACATATGGGTAAACCTCTATATGATGTTCCGTCACCAGATGGTAAGGCAAAGAATTTTGCAGAATATTTTGCAGAAGAATTTATGGGTGTAATTGAGGCTACTGGATTCAATCCGACATACTACCGTTCTGGGGATTATTACAAAGAAGGAAAATTTAATGAAGCGATTCGTCTATCTTTAGAGAAAGCAGATCTGATAAGAAAGATTTATAAGGATATATCTGGATCAGTTAAGAATGATGATTGGCTTCCTATATCTATTGTCTGCGAACAATGCGGAAAAATGGGAACAACGAGAGCGCGAAACTTTGATGGACAAACTGTTGAATATACCTGCGGAAATTTTGTTAAGTGGGCAAGTGGATGTGGTAAAAATGGAAGAGTATCTCCTTTTGATGGTAGAGGTATTTTACCTTGGAAGGTAGAGTGGGCTGCTAAGTTTTTGGTCTTAAAAGTTGATATTGAGGGCGGAGGTAAAGACCATTCAACGAAAGGTGGTGCAAGAGAAATTGCTGATGCTATAGCGAGGCAGGTTTTTGATATTGAACCACCGCTTAACATTCCATATGAATTTTTCCAGGTTGGAGGCAAGAAAATGTCTTCATCGAAGGGGGCTGGTTCATCGTCAAAGGAAATTGCGGATTTGCTCCCAGCAGAACTTTTCCGTTTCCTCCTCATACAAAAAGAGCCAAACAAAGTTCTAGAATTTGATCCGAACGGTGATACTGTTCCAGTACTTTTCGATAATTTCGATAGTTACGCTAAGAAATATTTTGCAGATAAAGAAAACAAAGCAGGGGATGACTTCATCCGCGCCTGGATTCTTGCTCACAAAGAGGAAGATAGGGGAAATATAACCGTGAGGCATTTGCCAAGATTTTCTACAGTAGCCTTTGTGTCACAGATGCCACACTTGGATCCCGCAAAGGAAATTGAAAAGCTTCAGGAAATTACACTGACTGATGATGATAAAAAAGAATTAGCTTATCGCATAGAATATGTAAAAAGATGGATATCGGGATTTGCACCGGATGAATATAAATTTGAAATACAAAAAGAAGTTCCAGAAAGTGCAAAGAATTTTAATGAAATACAGAAAAAGGCTTTAGTAGAATTAGTTAATTATATCGAAGCAAATCAACAAATTGATGGACAAGCTTTCCATACTAAACTTCATGAGATAAAAGAAAGTTTGCAAATTGATCCGAAGGAATTTTTCTCTGCAATTTATCTATCAATTTTGAACAAAACTTCTGGTCCAAAAGCTGGCTGGTTCCTCTCTGTCCTAGACCGTGATTTTCTCATAAAAAGATTTAAAGAGGTTATATAAATAAAAATTCGTCTGTCACATCTTGACAAACGGAGCGACACGCTCAAGAAAGGATGTTGTTGGGGTATACATACGGCCACCAAGAATCAGATGCCCTCGTTCAGTAAGGAATGCGAGCCACTCTTCTCCATTGTCAGACATTTTCTTTGTGTTTGTATAGAGAAAATATTCTCGGTAAGTGAACCCTTGCCACGTATCCCCAAGTTCTACAAGAAGGCCAATAATCCCACTGGCGGCTGATTCAGCTTGGCTTTTGCCAAACGCACTTAGGAAGACCTGTTTGGTATCGATTTGGGAAGGCCGAATAGTTAAAGGAGCGGATGTTCTTTGCATAGTTTTTCTGTAATCCACATTACACTTTTACTTACTTTTGTAAAGGTTCATTTACTTTTACTATTTTTATTTTGTAATGTAATTCTAGAGGGAAAAAGGTGGATAAGTGTGTTGGCGAGAGGGAGGGGGTGGTATAAAATGGTACGAGGTGGGAAAGAGTGGTATACTCAAAATAAATCAAAAATATGTTTATCGGCGAATATACACACAAATCAGATGACAAAAAAAGAATCTCTCTACCGTCAAAGTGGAGAAAGGATTTTGGAAAGAAACTTGTTATCACCCACGGATTAGATCGTTGTCTCTTTGCATATAGTCCCAAGGAATGGAATAAGATTTCCGAGAAGCTTTCAAACTTAGGAATGCTCGATTCTGCTTCAAGGGGTTTCAACAGATTCATGCTCGCCTCAGCTACAGAGTGCGAGGTCGACTCTAACGGACGCATCCTAATTCCTGATCACTTGAGGGAATTTGCGACACTAACGGAGAAGGTTGTGTTCGCAGGTGTTGGTCCTAGAGTCGAAGTTTGGAATGAATCTGCTTGGAAATCATACAAAGATAAGATTTCTAAAGAAGCTGATTCTCTAGCAGAGAAGCTTGGAGAAATCGGCGCCATCTAGTCTATGCATATACCAGTACTTTTACATGAATCAATTGACAGTTTACACCTAATGAAAGGTGACATTGTTATAGATGCCACAGTTGGCGAAGCTGGACATTCTAAAGCAATTGCAGAGGCCATAGGGGATAGTGGAACACTTATTTGCTTTGATGCAGATAATGAAGCACTCCTAAGAGCTGAGGAAAATCTGAAATCATTTAAAGGAAAGAAATTTTTTATAAATGATAACTTTAGAAATCTTAAAGAAAATGTAAATCAGCTCGGTATAGAGAGTGTAAACAAAATCTTCATGGACTTGGGAGTTGGAAGTCATACCTATGACCGAGGTTTGGGTTTTAGCTTCATGAAGAATGAGCCACTCAAGATGACCCTAGATGGTTCACAGTCACTTACTGCATACGATGTAGTAAATACTTGGGCTGAGGAGAGTCTTGCAGATATTATCTACGGCTTTGGTGAGGAGAGATTTTCTAGGAGGATAGCACGAGCGATTGTTACCGCGCGTGAATTAAGTCCAATAGAAACTTCAGGTTCCTTAGCAGAGATAGTAAAGAGAGCCGTGCCTGCTGCAAGTCGCTTCGGTAAAACACATCCTGCTACAAAAACATTTCAAGCTATACGAATCGCAGTTAACGATGAGCTTGGAGCGCTTTCTGAGGGCTTGGAGACAGGATTTGAATTGCTAGAGAAGGATGGGATTTTATCAGTAATAAGTTTCCATAGTTTGGAAGACAGAATTGTCAAAAGATTCGTTGGAGAAAAGGTAGAGAGGGAAGAGGGTAAGGCACTATCGAAAAAGCCTTTAGTCCCGACTGAGGATGAGGTTAGGACTAATCCGAGATCAAGAAGTGCCAAATTAAGAGCAGTACAAAAAATAATTTAAAAATATGATAAGAACATTGAGCCTATACACAAACCAAGAAAACATCGTGAAAGGATTGGGAATCTTGTGTTGTGTATGTGTTTGCATGTACGGACTAATGATTGGAACCATAATGAAGAATGCTGGTGAGTATACTTCTATCTCACAATCAATCTCAAAGACAACTAGTGATTTGGCTGAACTAGAATTCGAATATATTTCACTTAAGCAATCAGTAACTTTGGAGCGTGCTATTGAACTTGGTTTCGTAAATGTTGCTGAACCAGAATTCGTTGCGTTGTCAGGCAACTCTACAGTATCGCTGAATAGATAAAATTGTTGTAGAGTATTCATATGTCGCATGTTACAGAGAGTCGCATTAGATTTCTATCATTTCCGATTATTTTAGTTGCACTCGTTATTGTTGGTAGACTTTATTTTGTTCAGGTTGTAAGCGGTAGTTCATATACAGAGCGTGCCGATAGGCAGTACGTAAGACCGTATACAAATCTATTTGATCGTGGATCAATATTTTTCCAAACTCGTGATGGTGACTTGATTGCTGCAGCGGGACTTAAAACTGGTTATACAGTATCAATTAATCCAACCAGAGTTCAGTATCCAGAAGTAGCGTATAAGGAGTTATCTAAGTTTATAGAAATCGATGAGAAAGAGTTTTTGGAGAAGGCAAATAAAAAGAAGGATCCTTATGAAGAAATTGAAAGAAGGATAGATAAAGAAATTGCAGATAAAATAACAGAGGCCAAGATTCCTGGAGTTGATTTGTACAAGGAGAGATGGAGGTATTATCCAGGTGACAAAACCGCTTCGCATACTATAGGTTTTTTATCATTTAAAGGAGATAAGCTTGGTGCTTATTATGGACTAGAGAATAAATATGATGATGTTCTTTCACGAGATAGTCATGAAATGTATGCAAATTTCTTTACGGAAATCCTTCACGGTATAAATAAAACAGTTTTGCAGAAACAGAGTCTAGAGGGGGATATTGTACTTACCATAGAACCAACTGTGGAGGGTTATGTTGAGGATCAGGTTAGAGAAGTCAGAAACAAATTTTCTTCCGATGAAACAGGAGCTGTGGTTATAGATCCAAAAACTGGAGAAATAGTTGCTATGGCACTTGCACCAGACTTTGATCCAAATAACACCAAGGATACATCTAGTGCTAGTGTCTTTGCAAACAAGCTTGTAGAGAATGTGTATGAAATGGGATCAATTTTGAAACCAATCACTGTTGCGTCCGGTATCGATGCTGGGGTCATAAATAAAGATACAACATATAATGACAAAGGTTTTGCAGTCTATGATAAGGCAACGATTTATAACTATGACAAAAAAGGTCGTGGTGTAGTAAATATGCAGGTTGCGTTAAACAATTCACTAAATACTGGTATGGCATTTATTGTTGAGAAAATGGGTAAAGATAATTTCACTGAATATTTCAAGAAGTTTGGAATAAGCTCAAAGACAAATATTGATTTACCATATGAATCTTCACCACTAGCAAATAACCTCGATAGTTCTCGTATGATTGAACACGTAACTGCATCTTTCGGTCAGGGAATCGCTCTTACACCCGTAGGTATCGCTAGATCACTTTCTATACTTGCAAACGGCGGTTACATGATCACTCCTCATGTTGTAAAACAAATTAAATATAATATTGGAACAACAAAAGATATTGGTACAGAAAAAGGCGAGCAAGTTATAAAACCAGAAACCAGTGAAGAGATAACTAGAATGCTTGTAACCGTCGTGGATAAGGCCCTTCTTGAAGGAAAGATTAAGCATGATAGGTATGCCATAGCCGCCAAGACTGGAACTGCCCAGATTGCCAGCCCAAATGGAGGGTATTATGAGGATAGATATCTGCATTCATTTTTTGGCTATTTCCCAGCTTATAACCCACGCTTCTTGGTATTTATGTATACAGTTAACCCAAAAGGTGTAGAATATGCCTCACATTCGCTTACAGAGCCATTTGCCAAGATAACGGACTTTCTTATAAGCTATTACAATATCCCGCCAGATCGATAATCATATGAAGAATTTACTTAAGAAAATAATAGTTTGGAAACTTAAAGTCGCTTCAAAGATAGTTCTAAAACGATATAAGCCAAAGATTATTGCTGTCTCAGGTAGTGTTGGTAAATCATCAACAAAGGATGCTATATATCAGGCAATACATTCATTTGTCCCAACTCGTAAAAGTCAAAAAAGTTTCAATAGTGAAATTGGTTTGCCGTTAACTATTTTGGATTTACCTACTGCTTGGTCGAGCCCAATAGGTTGGAGCAAAAACTTTTTTGAAATAGCACAAAGAATAATTTTTGGCTATAAGTTGTATCCAAAGGTTTTGATTCTCGAAGTTGGTTCAGATAGACCTGGGGATATAGACAGAATCATTAAATGGCTTTCTGTAGATATTGTTGTCATGACTCGATGTCCGGAGATTCCTGTACATGTTGAATATTTTAAAAATCCACATGAATTAAATGAAGAAGACTTGAAAATAATTAAGTCCTTAAAAAAGGATGGTGTAGCAATTATGAATAAGGATGATGAGATAATATCTGATTATGTAGGTAGAGTAGAAGGCAAGGTCTTAACCTATGGTTTTGATGATAATGCGGAGATAAAGGCCAGCGAACTTGAATATGTGTATGAAGATAATTTACCAAAAGGATTTAAGTTTTTAATCCAGGGTGGTGGAGAGAAATATGAGATGAATGTTAATCATATATTAGGTAAGCATCATGCGTATCCAATACTTGCTGGAGTTGCTGTGGCAAAAAGCCTCGGTTTCTCAGTGCAAAACGCAGTAGATAATTTGAAGAAAAATATTTCTCCGAAGGGAAGAATGAATTTAATTCCAGGAATTCATCATAGTCTAATCATAGATGATACATACAACGCTTCGCCGGTAGCACTTGAGGAGGCTCTTAATGCACTAGAGAGTGTACAAACAGTTGGTAAAAAGATTTGTATACTAGGCGATATGCTTGAGCTAGGTAAATTTACCGAGAGTGAGCATAAAAGATTGGGGGCAAAGGCATCAATGATTTGCGATGCGCTCATCACCGTTGGATTGCGTGCAGAAGACTTTGCTCATGGAGCTAAGGAAGCTCATATGCATCATGGAAAAATTCATATGTATAAGCATACAGATGAAGCGGGAGATTATGTGCATAAGAAAATTGCAAAGGGGGATATAGTGTTAGTGAAAGGCTCTCAAGGTGCTCGTATGGAAAAGATTGTTAAGAAGATTATGGCAGAACCGGCTAGGGCAAAGGAGTTACTTGTAAGGCAAGAAGATATTTGGGAAAGGAAGTAAGGTTTAGTTAATGAAAATTATCGAAGCAAATACGACGAATGTTAATAATCCAAAAGTTACAAGTGTTTTAGTAAAATAAGATATAGCCTCGGTTTTTTTGTTCTCAATCAGAAGCACGACTGGCTTATAAAAGAAAATCAAAGCCATGAAGGCAACAGAAAATACTAGTAATGAAAGTGCTCCAATTGGATCAACGAAAGAGTCTGGGGTATTTCCGCGAACCTTTTCAAGATAATTAAAGAACAATGCAATTAAGCAAATATATGCGGTAGCACTTAGGGCACTTAAATAAGGATTCAATTTCATGAGGTTATTATAACACTAGGATGGTGGTTTTGTCGTACTTCACATGTCTTATTCTGATAGTAAATATAACGAATGTTTGGTAGTCTTCTACTAATGATAAACGACAGTATAATGGATTTAATATTGAATAGACTAAACATATCCGCAAAAGAACTAGAGGATTTCTCTGGCTATTACAATGATGATTATAATGCCTATGGTAATGAAGTGTACGAGGATATAAAAGTACGTTTAGTTCATTTAGATAATTTTCTAAAGGGTAATTTTTGGAATAATCGTTTTTATTTTCTTTGGAGAGATTTTTATAATTATGGTGAAATAGTTGATATTGGTTTTAGTGTGCCGTATCTACCAATATATTTACTTAACATAAATGATATGCATAAACTTCCACGACTCATATATGTTGATGGAAATAAAACTTCAGAAAAGATGGCGAGGATCATTTTAGAAGCATTGAATATTGAGGCTCAATTTGTTGTAGGGGATGCACAAGATAATGGTACTTGGAATGACATAAAGAAAATTGTTTCTGATAGGAAAAGATTATTTACTGCATTTGAGACAATTGAACATTTTGATAGGCCTGAATTATTTTGGGAAGAAATTAGTCATTTTAAGGGTGACCATTTAATACTTAGTTTACCAATTGGTCCAAAGATTCCTTCCCATCACTCAGTGTTTCAAAGTGAATCTGAAATAGTGGAATATCTTGAAAAATACTTGGATATAAAAGAAAGTAAGTTATTTAGCTCAGATGAAAGCAGCTATGTAATCTATACCGCATTAGGTGTAATAAAATAGTTTTAGGAAGTGTGGAATCGGTCGGGGATAAATATTTGATGAAATTTTGTGAGCCACAATAATTTGCTTTCCGTCAAAAGGGAATCGGTCACAAATCAAAACCCGCAGGTTTTGTTCGCGACCCCGCCTCGCGCCGTCGCACTCCGGCTTTCGATTCTGAAAAGACACACTGGATAAGTGTGTCTTTTCATCACAAAATTTACTTACGAAATTTTGTGA
>CAYYLG010000003.1:0-10712 GCA_964472605.1 uncultured Candidatus Saccharibacteria bacterium
GGATCACGCTTTAGCATTCCAGCCTTCTTAACGATTTTTTTCAAAGTCTCGTCAGTTTTAACAAGTAGTCTCGCAAGACCATGACGCACAGCCTCAGCTTGAGAATGTATACCACCACCCTTTACCATTACTGTAATCTTACCCTTCTTATCGATCTTGGCCTCAACAAATACAGATTCTATAACATGCTGTAGTTCCTTTGTTGGGAAGTATGTAGCAAGATCCTTGCCATTGATTGAAATAGAATACTTACCGTCCTCGATACGAACACGTGAAGTACTTGTCTTTCTTCGTCCCACTGCCTCTGTATATGTATGTTTAGCTTTTGTTGTCATATATAAATAAATTATTCAGTAACTTTTAGGTTCTTGATCATTATTGCCTGCAATTTGTTTTTTGGAAGCATGCCTTTTACAGCGCGACGGATAGCCTCAGACATACCCTTTGTCTCCTTGATCTTTGATAGAGTCTGAATGTTTAGACCACTTGGAAATCCTGAGTAGTTCTTGTATGTCTTGTCACGAAGTTTAGCTTCTGTTACAGAAAGCTTTCCTGCATTTATAACCTCAACTGTAACCTGAGGGGCTTTGTTTCGAGCAAATTCTACAGAATTTTTTCCAACAAGAATCTTTGCAGCCTCACTTGCTACTCTACCCAACTTCTTTCCTTGTGCGTCTATAGTGTGTTTCATAAAATTATACAAATTGAATATAAGCCATCTTACTAGCATCATTCTTACGTGGATCTGTCTTTATAATACGAGTGTAGCCACCAGAACGTTTTTCATAACGTGGACCAATCTCCTTAAATAGTTTAGCTACAGCCTTACCGTTGTGACCAATAACTGATACAGCATGCTTCCTGTTTCCTATAGTGTCAGCCTTTGCCTTTGTGATTAGTTTTTCTACGAATGGACGTAGTTCACGAGCCTTAGCGTCAGTTGTCTTGATAGTTTCCTTATCAATTAGAGACACAGCAAGAGTTCTAAGTAGAGCAAGTCTCTGCTTCTTTTCGCGACCTAGTTTTCTGTTTGCATTATGATGTCTCATTTCTTTAGTGGATTGTTACTTTACCTGAAATTTCTTTTCTTATCAAGTTTTATTGTCTTAGTGACAAGTTTAGCTTTGCAAGAGCCTTTTTAATCTCCTGGATACCCTTTGTTCCAAGACCCTCTATATCTAGGATATCTTCTTCCTTCTTTCTTGCTAGACCACCAGCTGTACGGATATTTGCATTTGTAAGAGCGTTGATTGTTCGTGGTGAAAGATCAAGGGATTCAACACGAGTTTTCATAACCTCATCCATATCTTCCTTAGAAACTGAAGACTCATCCTCAACCTTAACCTCTGGAGCGTGGATTTGCTCAACCTCTTCCTTGAAACCAACGATAGCCTTGAGCTGAGAAATCATGATACTTATTGATTTTTCTAGAGCTTCTTTTGGTGTAATTGTTCCATCTGTTTCGATTGAAATACTAAGACGATTGAAGTCTGTTCTGTCTCCAACACGCATGTTCTCAACTTCGTAACTTACACGCTTGATAGGTGTAAATGATGCATCTAGTGTGATAGCACCTACATCAACACGTTCCTTTTGTATAACTTCCTTTGGAACATAACCGATTCCTTGTTCTACAAGCATTTCAACGTCGAATTCTGTAGATTTGTCTGTAACTGAAGCAATGTGCTGATCTAGATTTATTACCTCAACTTGACCCGGAGCCTTGATATCTGCTGCTGTAACATCCTTTATACCCTTTACCTTGATGGTGATTGTCTGAGGCTCATCTGTAAGTAGCTTGATACGAATCTTCTTTAGATTCAGAAGAATGGTTATAACATCCTCCTTTACTCCAGAAAGAGTAGAAAATTCATGACTAACACCAGCAATTTTAACCTTTGTAATAGAAGCACCTGGTAGAGATGACAGAATTATGCGACGAAGTGAGTTGCCTAGTGTGTGTCCATAACCAGGATATAGAGCATCTATTTCAAATGATCCAAAGTTATTTTCCTCTTTAACGATTCTTGGTTTTGATGGTAATGATACGTTGATGTCAGCCATGTGATTTTTGTTAAATTAATGCAAGTTAATATTCTACCTTAATAATTATATATTGGCAATATAAACTCCGTCTATCTCTTGTAATATTCCAAAACTGAAGTCAAACTGAAAGGCACCTCAACCGGATTGTATGCTGGCGCAGCAACAACATTTATGAGTTTCTTTTCTGGATCAAGTTTGAGCCAAGCTGGGATAGTTGTATCTTTTGTCTTTTCAACAAGATTTTGGAATGGAGCTTTATCCTTACTTCCATCACGAACTGCTATAACATCACCCTTCTTAACACGGCAAGATGGAACATCTGTCTTAACACCGTTTAGTGTTATGTGACCATGAGATACAAGCTGACGAGCTAGGAATCGAGTATGAGCAAGACCACCACGAAGCACAGCGTTATCTAGACGAGATTCTAGAAGGGACCAAAGTTTTTCTTCAGGCTTAGCAGAAGCAGCCTTTAGTACCTCATTGATATAGTTCTTAAATTGTCTCTCACTTACAACATAAGTGAAACGAACCTTTTGCTTTTCAAGACGCTGAACTGCAAAGTCTGTCTTAGGACGACCTGCACCCTTGCTAGCGGTCTTATTTGATTCTCTTATTGCATACTTCTTACCCTGTGTTTTTTCGAACACTTGAGCACCGAGACGTCTTGCTATTTTGTATTTTGGTCCTACTTTCATGATATATAAATATTATTACTATACGCGACGAGGCTTTTTAGGCTTCGGTCCGTTATGAGGAACTGGTGTTTCGTCCTTAATTGAAATAATGGTAATCCCCTTTGCAACAAATGAACGAATAGCCGCTTCACGACCTGAACCTACACCCTTCACTACTACTGCAACCTCTTTCATACCCATAAGATGCGCCTTAGCAGCAAGAGTTTCACCAATTTTAGCAGAAGCAAATGGAGTTCCTTTTTTTGCACCTTTGAATCCCATAGAACCAGATGTTGCCCAGCCAAGAGTGTTACCCTTTAGATCGGCAAGAGTAACCATAGTGTTGTTATATGTAGATTGAACATTCAAAATACCGGTCTCTACCTTTCTCTTTGATCCTGTAGTTGCCTTTTCCTTAACTACTGCATCTCCCTCTGTTTTTGCTATACGAATTTTTCCCATATTATTTATTATTTCTTATCAGCTGCCTTACGTCCTGATCCCATAGTCTTTCTAACATTTCCACGAACTGTTCTAGAGTTAGTCTTTGTTCTCTGGCCATTTACTGGTAGACGACGAGCGTGTCTATTACCACGATAAGCTTTGATATCCTTTAGACGCTTAACGTTTGCAGCAATTTCACGCTTTAGATCACCCTCAAGCTTTAGGACTTCTAGTATGCGACGAATTTCATTTTCCTTTTCTGTAGATAGATCCTTTGCTTTTGCACCAAAATCAACACCAACTTCCTTTAGAATACTTTGAGCCCTTGAACGACCAACACCATAAAGCGTTGTAAGTGCAATTTCTAGTCTTTTTTCATCTGGGATGGTAATACCGAATACTCGCATGTAAATATAAATTAATTAACCTTGACGTTCCTTGTGACGAGAGTCTTTGCATACCACATATAAGTAGCCCTTACGTCGGACTACTTTGCAGTTAGCACATCTTTTTTTGACAGATGATTTGACCTTCATGTTTAATAAAGTTTTGGCATTCTAGCACAGGGCTAAAAAAGTATCAAGCTCTTTTTATAATTCTTCCTCGTCCACCGTATGGATCGATCTGAATTGTTACTGTATCACCAATAAGGACCTTGATTTTATTGATTCTCATCTTACCAGCCAAGTAAGAAAGGATAACCCTACCGTCCTCTAACTCAACGCGAAATAGTGTATTTGGTAGCGCCTCTATTACCTTACCGGTAGCTGCCTCCATTCCTCCTTTATTTCCCGCTTGTAAGTCTTCTGACATGTGGATATATAGAATAACAGTAAAGTCAGAATTAATCAACTATAACTCTAATCCTTTCTGTATCAACAGGTAAACTTGGCATCCAAATTGGTTTAACAACCACCTCAGCCTTTTGAATATCTGTGAAATCAGAGATAATTGGAACGATATTTTTCTTAGATTGCCCCGCAATTGCATTAGCCAATTTTTCTGTATCTATTTTTGCTTTTATGGTTGTTTTTCCAATCAAATTCGCACTAACAGATGAACTAGCATTCTCTTTAAAAGACGCAAGAGATAGCCCATCATAAGAAGTGATCTCTATATTCTGGCTAATTGGGTCAGATAGTTTCTTTGTAATATTCCTCTCAATATCCTGTCTTTGGAATATATAGGTCTTGATGCTTCCAGATAATGCAACCAAAGCCATTTCCTTGTTCGATGAATCTTTTATTTCTATCTGCTTAAGTTCAAATTGCTCGGCTCCTTTTATTAAGACAAAGTCCTTAGGCACCCTTGCTGAAACATCTGCAATTAGTTTCGCTTTTAGCTCTGATTCGAGATCCTTTGATATCTTACTTAGGTCTGCATCAGAAGGAACCTTCCTTATACCTGAAGATCCACCCTCAATAGGAGTTGAACTTCGTGCGTAAAATCCTGAAAATTTTGGAGAGCCCTTGAACCCTGGAATGGTAAAATCAGTCTCTTTACTATTATACGCTTCACCAGGAACATCAGCAGTAACAATTGCTTCTACTGACCCAGGTGTAAGCTTGCCATCAATGGTCTTTTGACCCGGAACAATAACCGCTTTACTAATTCGATAAATCTTACCATTTGTTGCCTCAAATCTTGTATTGGCCACCAGTTCTTGAGAAGCTGTACTGAAATTGTTGTATATAATTATCTTGCCAGAGGCCTTGGTTGTAACTGTCTTTTCTCCAGTTGCTTTAACCTCCTTCGATACTGATGTGTCATAGTTAACAACATCGTACATTATCTCGTCTGGTGCAGGTTTACCTTTTGCTATAAAACTATAACTAAGATCAGTCTCAGATTGCTTTGGGCTTATAGTCACTATCGCACTATGTAGTGTCTTGCTCAAAACAAACCCAGCACCTATAAGTAATGCGAAAAATATAATTATTGCTGGCAATTTACTCTTTTTCTTGCCACGAATATGTCCCAATGATTCGAAATACCCATCTGGGATATGTGACTCCTCATGCTCGTCTATCGCCTTTTTTGTCTTAACAAATATTTCCGCCTTTGTATTATCTGCTGGCTCAGCGGGTTCCTCGTGATGTTGTCTGGTGTGAGCACGGCTTAGTCGTGGTGCAATATGCTTATCAGGAACTGGTATATCTCTAATCGAGCGTTTTCGTTCTGGTGGAATTATGTCGTTAAATTTATTTTTCATATTTTTGCTTATTTTAGCTTATCTTATCATTTTTTATTTGCTGAAAGAACAGAGATTTCCACCAAAGGATCAATATAATTTATTGGTTGCCTAATTTTAATTGAATCTCTATAGCCCTTTGCTGTATAAGGATCAATAACAGATATTGAATTATTACAGAGAAAATTCTTTAAAAAATAAATACTTATATCCCTGTATGATTCTGGATATATGCATATAATAGATTTAATACCTTCTATTGATTCACCAATATCGAATAAAGCTTTATTCACTTTTAATCTCAGAGACTTCATTGAGTTATTGATGGTATCTAGTTCGGTCTTTGTTGGAACACGTTCTCCTCTAGATAATGAAAGTATATGAGAAAAAGCAACTGATTCATTCTCGTGTACCTTTAACGCAATGCCCCTGACCAATGTCTCAATACCAACCGGTACAGAAACAGAATCCTTACGTTCAATATGGTTATATATAGCAATCTCAACGGTCTCACTACCGAAAGAAATTGCAAACATTTTAGATTCAGCACCCACAAAAGGTATGAATACATCAAATAGATCAAATTCTGTTGCGTGTATAACATCTGTTTTAACAACACTATGTAAGCTTTCCTCTATTTTTTCCAAGAAAGTTTTATCCACTAAGGTTCTTTGCAACCTGCATGAGAAAAACTTGGCAGATTTACCAAACATATTTGGGGTTACATAACCGTTTATGTGCATATTTGATATGCGACTTGCAACAACTTTAAAATTATCCTCCTTGCCAACCTTATTATGCTCAGTGTCAATTATGTTATTTACGTACTCCTCAGTTAAAATGAATTCCTTTTCACCTCTATGAGAAATATATTTAGACTCCTCATGCGACCAAAGTAATGAATGTACTATTGTTGCGTGTACAAATTCATATAGCTCACCATTCTCCCTGATAAATGGTAAAACACTATTTACAAGTAGGTTTTTGAATAGAGTATTCACCTTATCAAAAATTCTTTTTGCACTTGGATGTCTCTTGTAAATTAAATTATCACGAACTGCAAAGATTATTTCTGGTTTTTCCTTACGCAAATAGATAGCACAAGAAACAGAATGTGCTTCAACGGTGCAGACAATGTACGCCGGCTCTTTAACTTTGCGCGATGAAAAAAGACCCATGTCTAAATTGTATCACGAATAAAACCACAAAATAAAAAGCGTATGTGTATTTCTACACATACGCAAACTTTCAGAACCTCATTCCTTGAGCATCCGCAAGAGCACGGAATTCAAAGGAATTGTCATAAAGTTCTTTGAGTGAGCTAGCGACGAAAGCAACCTGACTTTCATCAGAAGCAATCGAGCTAACCGGCTTCAAAAACACAAACTTGTTGCATAGTTTCTCAACGGTATTTAACCTGTGTGCCACCACAAGTGCACTTGTGCTATGTGACAAGGCTTGCTCGAGACCCAGCTGAACTTCGCGTTCAGTAACAGAATCAAGTGCAGAAGTAGCTTCATCAACAATAAGTAACCTTGGGTTTGCAATTACTGCTCTACCTATAGCTAAACGCTGACGCTGACCCCCAGAGAGTTCTATACCCTTTTCACCGACAATGGTATCGAGACCATGAGTAAGCCTGTCTCCAAAATCAATCTGGAGTAGCCTCATGGTTTCCCATAGCTCATCATCAGTGATTGTTTTTTGTCTTTCATCGGACAAACCATAGGTAAGATTCATCCGAATACTTCCATTGAACACGACAGGTTCCTGTGGAATATAACCCACATTACAAAGAAACGATCTCAGCTTTACATCCTTTAGATTTGTTCCATTTATTAGGATTTCTCCAGATGAAGGATCAGAATGTCTAAGAACCAGATTCATAATTGTTGATTTACCTGCACCAGATGAACCAATAAGTGCTACTTTCTCACCAGGAAGTATCGAGAATGTTACTTTCTGAATAGCTGGTTGGCGTAGTGCATCATTTTTCCTGCATGGATGAGTATAACTTACGTCGCGTAAGTCTATTCTTATACCATCATTTGGCATTATAATAGTTTTACCGTTTTCACCATTGTATTCCGGCTTTATCGATAAATACCTTATTCCTGAGCTAATAACTGGAAGATTCCAATTAACTTGAAACTCAATATCACCTAATCGCCAGATATTGTCACAGACACTATTTGCCCATGAATACAGTGGGTATAAAAGACCGATATTCCAACTACCAATCCAGACCTGGTATGCTCCCCATGCCATAATAAGCACGAGCCCAATTGCGTTTACTGTACTACGGTATTTGCAAATATTTATATACCATACCCAAAATTTCCTATCTTCGTTCATTACTGAACTAAATTTCTCATCGATATCCTCGATTTCAAAATGATCTTTAGCTATAGATCTGATAAATGTGACCGTCTCCATGCTTTCTGTTGTTCTGTTGCCAATTTCCCTAAAGCACTCAGACAATGGTTTGCAGACCTTCATTGTTTTAGAGCTAAGATAAATTGACCAAACCACATAATGCAATACAACTGCCACAACAATAAGCCCAGCGACCTGACTCAAAAAGAGCAAACCGATCATTGGAATTATTAGGTTGAAAATAGTTGGTAAACCATCAAATAACACAACTTGCTGCAGATGCAGAATTTTACTTTTAGCTTTGTCAATAAAATTCACTGACAATCTATCTGCATGCAAAACATGTTGTGCTGGAGACTTTTCATAAAAAAGTTCCATTATTCTACGGTTCATCCTTGTCCAATGTAGACCAATAATCCATTCTCTAGCCTTATCTTTACTACGCTCAAAATATTTCTTAACAAGGACACTTGTAAGAAATGCTATGAGTGCATAAATAACCATTTGTTTATCTTTTAAGACTAGTCCTTTGAATATATAACTTGTTATATATGGCATCACAGAGCTCATTGCTATGAGCATAAATGAACCAAATATAACTCGCCTAATCCAAATTCTACTTTCCTTTGTGGTTATGTTTTCCCACATCCATTTCATGACATTTCCGATGTCCTTAAGTGGACGAAGATACTCATTGACTGTGTTTGGCAATTCTCTATCCAATTCGACCGATTTATTCATGATTTATCTATGTTTTGGTTTTTGTTTGTTTGTGTTTATTTTAAAGAGCTTACGATACAAAAGAACATACAACATCACGCTTGTGGCGCGATGTTGTGATTATTCGAGGTTTAGTTACTCAAATCTTCAGAACATGGAGCCACCCCTTGTGGTTTACCGGCAAAATATGCAGGCACAAAATGAGCCACAGAATGAATCTGTGTCTCTCTTGTATTCTTTTGTGCGTACATGTTTTTCATGTGAAGAACCATATTAACACATGGTTTAGTATAGTCAACTATGAAATTTCTGTATCTAAAATAAAAGAAAATGCCCCGGCGATTTGTAGGATCGCCGGGGACACGAGAGTCCGGAGTTGAACCGAATCTCTGACCGATAACACCTCTTGAGTGCTACTTCACCATATTTGGTAGCGCAAGGCTATGCGCTGAGTCTTGTTTACACACTCCTTCAGTCATTTGCCCGCTTCTCACGGGACACAAGACTAACTTACTTAAAGGAATGACCTCTGTTAACTTGTCTCGGGGGCCGTAGGCTTACGCTATCCCGAGCTAACAATGAGTTCACTTTCGCGACTCTCTTACCTGGCAGATTCGAATACGATCTTTATCCAGGTCATCAATTTTCCCTCGCTCGGTAGCTACATTACTGTAACTGTTTATCCGAGAGGAGCATCCTTGCGGGATGGGATTTGAAACCGGTTGCTCTAGCAGGGGTGCATCCACTGCATCCATACCACCAATTGGTGTTGGTTCAAGCTTTGTGTTTTGGTGTTAAACGTATCAGGATTATTATTTCCCTGATCATTTCTAGGCTTTGCTGGCTCACTGAGAAATGTTTTACGTTTTTGCTAGGAAGCCACCTGGGTAAACCCAAGAGCAGAACACCTACACAAGGTTAATCAAGAGAATTTCTCTATCAAATACCTTATTCGTTATTGACTCAACGAACCAGAGATATACAGTGTAGCATATATAAAAATACTGTCAAGTCCTGTACTGACTTACTCCAGAATTGCTTTAATTCTACGAATTCCTTGGGCAACTGCCTCCTCCTTTGCGATTCTAAACTTACCTAAGTCTCCCGTATTTGTAACATGTGGTCCGCCACAGAATTCCTTTGAGAAAGCGTGGTCTAGATCATTACCAATATAGTAAACAGTGACCGTATCTCCGTATTTATCGCCAAAGAAGTGTAATGCACCTGTTTTCTCTGCCTCTTCTTTAGATAGACTTACAACCTGAACAGGAAGTTTAGCTTCTATTTGTGCATTTACTATGTCCTCAACCTTTTTCTTTTCCTCATCTGTCATCTTTGCAGGATGAGTAAAGTCGAAACGAAGTCTCTCTGGAGTTATGTTACTTCCCTTCTGTGATACATGAGTCCCGAGAACTTGTCGCAGTGCCTGATGAAGCAAATGTGTAGCAGTGTGATACTTCACTGACATTTCTGAAGTGTCTCCAAGTCCACCTTTAAACTTCTGCTCTGCTCCAGCACGAGAAAGGTCTTGATGTTTCTTTATCAGCACCTCAACTTCACTTTGATTAATGTCTACTGATTTCTCCTTAGCCATTTCCATCGTAAGCTCGATTGGAAATCCATATGATTGATATAGATCAAAAACCTCTTCTGGAGAAAATGTCTGAATTTTTTCAAATCTTTTCATTCCTTCTGATAAAGTTTTTCTAAACTTTTGTTCCTCTTCATCAATAGTCTTCTTAATATGTTCAGCTTTTTCTCCAACATTCTGATAGATATCTTTATAAGTTTCTATAACGCTCTCTGCAATCCAAAAGAGTGATCCATGTTCACCTGCCGATGAGGCAGGCTTCATTCCAAGTGTATCTGCATGACGCACAGCACGACGGAGTAGTCTGCGAAGTATGTATCCTTGGTCTGCATTTGCTGGCACCACACCATCAGAGATGAGCATTACAGATGAACGTATATGGTCCGCCACAATTCTGCGGGATTTCTCGTTTTGATTTGTAGTGAATTCATCAATCTTGCCAACAATCTTAGAAAAAATATCTGTATCAAATACATTAGTCTTGCCCTGTATCACGGTAAGCAGGCGTTCGAAACCGGCACCGGTGTCTACATTCTTCTTTTCAAGCTTTGCAACAATCTTTCCATCCTTCTTTTCGTATTCCATGAATACATCATTCCAAATCTCTACAACTTTCTGTTCATCATCGGCTTTGTCATATCCTTCCGGAGACAAATCTCCCAATCCT
>CAYYLG010000003.1:10812-16722 GCA_964472605.1 uncultured Candidatus Saccharibacteria bacterium
AATTCATAAGACCATTTGATAGCATCTTCCTTGAAATAACTTCCAAGTGACCAGTTACCCATCATTTCAAAGAAAGTTAGGTGAGTATTGTCTCCTACTTCATCAATGTCGTTCGTACGAACACATTTCTGTATATCAGCTAATTTGTCTCCCTGTGGATGAGGACGCCCCATGAGATATGGTACAAGAGGCTGCATACCAGCGGTGTTAAAAAGCACTGTGGGGTCATTCTCGGGCACGAGAGGTGCAGAAGGGATAATGGCGTGTCCCCTTGCCTTAAAAAATTCCAAAAATCGTTTACGAATCTCAGTTGATTGCATTTCACTAATTTAGCATAAAACCAAGAGGTTTTCTATTGAGAATACTGAAACCATTCTCCTCTCTTGTATCCATCAATTAATTTTCTCGCGGTAGATCTCTCTGGTTCTTTATTTATTAAACCAGCCCAATCCTCCGCTCCAACTAAATCATCATTAAGCAAAAAATCAAAAAGGCGAGTTATTTTATTTGGGTGATTACTGTCTTGCCACAACAAAGCTTTTTTTGCGCAAGATCTCGCGGTTAACTTATCCTTATATCTATAAATAGCACAACTGATGGCGTGATGATACCAAAACCAAAGTATCTCATTTCTCCATTCATTTTCTGCGCCTGTAAGATTTATTGGATCAATGTTTTCCAATAGCTCTTTTACTTTATTGGTAATTAAATCTGGATTATTATAGTCCCATTTAGCAGTGGCCATTAGCTTTTGATCTTCCTCAGTATATCTATTAGAAAGCTCGAGTGGTGTATGAGCATTTAGTAATAAATATGCTTCCCTCATTGGACTACTTTCAATATTAAATTTTGGTGAAGTTTCCATATAGTTTAATTATAATTTATTCAGTAAATTTAAAAATTCAATTTCAGTCTCTGGGGACTTTTGATAATGCATTGGGATTACTTTTTCAATTTTCTTAAACTTTTTAACAAATTCTAAAGCCTCGGTAGGACCAAAAGTGTAGAATCCTCCTACCGGAATCAAAGCATAATCCACTTCAAGATTGGTTACATCAATTCCTGACTCATAATACATATCTCCAGCAAAATATATTTTCTGGTTATCTACTTCAATTAATAATCCAAAATTCTCTTTTGGTCTTACTTTCACATTTGGCCCATGGTCAACATCAAAGAATTCTACTTTGATTTTATCGTCATCAATTTTATCTCCGACTTTCACTTCAACTATTTCTGACAGTAGCTTTTCTTCACCCAGAAGTTCAATACATTCGTAATTTAGATACAATTTCTTTGGCACCAGTTTTTTAATTTGTTCAATTGAGAAATGATCTCCGTGAATATGTGACACTAGCATTGCATCTACTGCAATTCCCTCCAGCTTTTCTACTTGAGTATATGCACCAATATCTATCGCCAATTTATAACCAGACTCCGTTTCAATAATGAACCCAGACTGTTCAAATTTAGTAATTTTCATATATTTATCTTATCACAGCAAATTAAACATATCATTGCAATACATTGATAAACATGGTATAATTTAGGCTGTGAAAAAAATACTGCTACTCCTGCTCATCGCAATCGCCCTGCTCCCCAATGACCTCTTCGCTCGAGGCAGATCTGGTGGCTATAGTCGCTCGCGCATCCAATACGTGACCAAAACGGTCAAGGAAATGCCGGAAGACGCCGTCAAACTCGACAAGCCCACTGACGGATTCTACCAAGTCCAAGTCGTCTTCAAAAAGGCCGACAAATGGCTTGGTGTGATCCAGCTCACCGAGATTGTCAAAGCCGAACGTGGGATCATTGAAGGCAAACCAATTGGTGAATTCATCCTTGTGGAAATACCTGGTGATCAAGTCGATCCCAAGATCGCCCCATTCGCTTACTACGCTGTGGTGAAGGAAGGAAAAATCACCTTACAAACAGTATCTGAACTTCGGCAAAGGCCCTAGTAAAGTTCTGCTTTTTATTTATCGAGTTTTGGCTTACGGAGAATGAAGAAAAGTATTGTAGCTGAGATTGCTCCTAGAGTATCAGCCATCATATCCTTCTGGGCGTCCCAAATGTCACCCTGACTACCGAGATACGCCAAACCAGCTTCTGGGGCAGAATTAGCAGCATATATCCACTCTATGAGCTCATAACTCATCGCAATTGTAGCGATGAAAAATACTGGATAGGTAAATAATAGGAATTTATTACTTACCATCTTTTTGCTATATAACCACTCAGCTAAAGCAAAGGCATAGAACCCAACTGAGAAATGTGCAATTCTATCGAAATGATTTCGTGCAAATCCAAAAAAGTTTGTTACATAATCAAATGGCACTAGAGCAAATGTATAGTGCCCGCCAATTGTATGTAGGTAAACAAGTACAAACATTAATGCATAAGCGGTATTTGAGAACCTGATTTTGCAAGCATAGAGAATCATGATAACCGCAAGGATTATCCAAACCGTAAGGTTCTCTACAAACCATGTCGCTCGATCGATGGGATTGAAAGCTAATACAGTGAACAAAACTGCATATATTCCTAAAAGCCAATAAATAAATGATGTTTTTTGCATCCCTAGATTATAGCAAAAATAAAAATGTGTCAGCCTGTAAGAATTATCCCTTGATACTCAAGAGAGCTCATGTAGCTACACATAGTGGTTATGGGTGTAACGTAAATGTTTCCAGCACTACCATTTGATCTTCCATCTACTATGCCCGCAAGTCTATCAAAGGAATCAAATACCAATCCACCAATCGAACCAGGATGTTTCATTGGATCACCTATATCAGCGCTAGTGAAAAATTTTGTAACAATTTTATCCACCCTAACGCTTATCGATTCCCATTCTGCATTTGCACTGTGCTGAACCAGTTTCATTACCTCATGATTCGAAGCGATTGAAGCGACTATTGAAGCAGTCCTAGGAACATATCCTACACAAAGCGTAGCTAGTCCATATACATGATCATCATCGATCCTACAACCCCATGTTTCTATCTTACCGTGATACTCCGTGAAGTATTCTACTAAGACATTGCTCCTATTGTTTAGGATAGACGCTGGGCACATTATCAAGGATCCAAATATTAGTCCCCCACCAATAAGGTAAGTATCGCCTCTTCGTGCCTTTATCCTTACAAGCTTTGCTTTAACATCTGGATCAACCTGAACAGGTTCAACTCTTCTTTCAGAAAGAATCAATTTACTCATATGAATGTAATTCCACTTAAAAGATTACTCCTATGAATTGTCTTGTCAAATTATCTAACCATTATAACAATCAGCCTCTCAAATTGTTTTATAAATATCAATCCTAATATTGCTGACAATATATTAAACAACATTTGGGCCAGGGATACCTGAACCTCAATATTTGAAGCAAGACTAGTTATGAGCCAAGTGAACTGATCAAGTAGTGGGATTACCAAAATCACACCTATTACATTAAACATGAAATGTGCCATTGCCGCCCTCTTTGCAGACCTATCCATAACAGATGATGCAATTAGTGCTGTGGTTGTTGTGCCAATATTTGCACCAAGGATTATTGAAAATGCCTGCGTAAACCCAATGAGCCCTCCTCCAGCCAAGATCACAGCAAGCGCAGATATAACCGCACTGGCCTGAAATATTGTTGAGAGTACTATGCCAACAAGAATTGATACAAATATCCCAGATGACTTCGCAAGTAAATCAATAATAAGTGGATTTGACTTAAGAGGATCTACCAAAACTGAAATAATAAATAATGAAGAGAATATCAAACCGAAATAAAATATTGGTTTACCTAAATACTGAAATCTTGTCCCAACTTTTGAGAGAATAAAGCCAAAGACCAATATAAACGGAGCGAGATCCAATAATTGAAAAGCAATTAGATGAGTTGTGATTGTAGTTCCAATATTCGCACCAAAAATTATTCCAAGACTGTTTGTAAATGACAAAACTCCACCATGCACCAAACTCACGGCCATAACAGTAGTTGCTGTGGATGACTGCATTATGGCTGTAACACATGTTCCAACAAGCGTCCCAACTGTTGGACTCTTGGTCATCTTCTCAAGGACATACTTGAACTTATCTCCAGCAAGTCTTTGTACTTGATGGCTAAATTTCTCTACCGCAAAAAGAAATACGAAAACTACTGCAATGATTGAAAATAGAATATATACAAGACTATCGAACATTCCTTAATTATAATTTATTTAATCAGTTTCTCCAATCGTTTTATATCTTCCTCGATAGACCTGAGTCCAGACTCAAAGAATGATGGGTCTCTAACATCTATACCAATATTTTTAAATATAGTTTCAGGTGAGGTACTACCGCCAGCCTTTAAAAACTCCTCTATCTTCAGCAAGAATTTTCTATCTTTTTTATACTCTGCATAAAGTGCTTTGGAAATTATCTGTCCGAATGCGTATGAGTAAACATAAAAGAAATTACGAATATGTGACCAGTTCACAAAGAAGTATCCATCATTTTCCTGCATTTTGAATACTGGTCCTAGGTATGCAGACATATGTTTATTCATAAGTTTGGCAATTTCCTCCTTTGACACAGCGCCCTCTGTACGAATCTTCTTATGCAATTCATATTCAAAGTTAAAACATGCTATTTGTCTAAAGATTGTAGAAACATCATCGTTGATTTGATTGTGAAGCGCAATAATTTTTTCCTTTTCACTCAAAGTCTCAAACAATTCATCAAAGACGAAATTTTCAAACAATGTTGAAGCAACTTCTGCAACAGAGATAGTGTAATCCTGATATATTGGTGATTGAGATTTAGATAATTCACTATGGAATGCGTGACCGAATTCATGTGCGATAGTTGATACAGCTCTTAGATCATCGGTATGGTTCAGGAGCACTAATGTTGGGGTATGCAAATTGTGACTACAGTACGCACCACCTGTTTTACCCTTCCTTGGATAGACATCTACCTGACCATTCTTTAGAAAAGACTTAAACATTTCCACATATTTAGAATCAACTTTTGCAAAGGCATTTGAAACCAAATTAATAGATGTTTCAAGATCAAATTTCTTATTAATCTTGCCTGCACTTGCACTACGATCAGCATAAGTAAGTTTTTTATCTTTTAGAATCTTGGCTTTAACCCTAAAGAATCTCTGACTTATAGTGAAAAATTTGGTAACAGTCTCAACAAGATTCCTTACTACCTCTGGATCATTCTGATACCTGAGAACCGTAGATTCATATGGCTCTTTGAACCCACGAAGCTCGTCACGAATCTTTTTATCTGTATAGACTGCGTTTATCTCGGCTTCAGCAAAATCACTTACTTCTCTCATTTTTGCTACAGCTTTGTTGTGCAAATCTCTCCTATCTTTAGTTCCTAGTCCGGGTATGATACCCAAAGCTTCTTGAAGCGGAATCTCTTTGCCTTTATGTTTCAGGACTTGTTTGGAAAGCAATTTATCGAAACCATCGATCCACATATTTCTAGAAGTTTGAGATGTGATGTTAAGAATCTTTTCCTCTGCCTCACTTAAGTCATACTTTGCTGTATCGAAAATTGTTTTAAGAAAATAATGATAATGCGAGAGTGACTTATCATTTAAAAACTCAAATTGCTTCTCCTTTGTGATTTTCCCGATTTTAAGACCGAAGAATATAATCTGATTGGCTGAGTTCGTGTACCTAGCAATAAGTTTATTGAGCTGTGCTTCAGCGTATGAATTAGAAGAATTTATATCCTTCAAATAGTTAAAATACATAAGTGGCTTGTTGGTCGCATTTTCTTCCAATTTTTCATAATCGTTTAGTGCATTAAGAAGCGCCCCTGAATCGGTCAAATATTTGTCTGTATCTTTATATTTATTAGCAAAATCCGTATAAGCCTTCTCAGCCTTTAAAACATCCTGTTCAATCTGAG
>CAYYLG010000003.1:16822-39366 GCA_964472605.1 uncultured Candidatus Saccharibacteria bacterium
TTAGCAAAATCCGTATAAGCCTTCTCAGCCTTTAAAACATCCTGTTCAATCTGAGGATCCTTCTCATTTTTATAAAACAATTTAAAATTCCACTCAGTCTTATATACAGCTTTTTTAGTATTTTTCATTACCTAGTTTTAGCAAATTTCTTCAAAATTTCAAAATCAGACTTTAGTGTTTCTTTTAGCTTTTGGTTATAGATAGATGCGGCCGGGTGATACAAAGGAATAATATTTACTTTACCCCAAGCCGGATTTGCCTTAAAAAGCTTGCCGTGTGCAGATGAGATTATTTCTAATTTATCCTCTAAGCCAAATTTACGCATTATGTAATCCATTGAATACCTACCTAGCGTAGCAATAACTTTGGGCTTAATTATTTCCAGCTCTCGATCTAGATATGGTCCATACATTTTTATTTCCTCTGGACTTGGATCACGATTCTCTGGCGGACGATCCTTTACTATATTTGTAATGTAAACATCTTCCCTTTTAATACCAACGGAGCCTAGCAATTCATCAAGTATTTGACCAGCTCTACCACAAAAAGGTTTACCGGTCTTTGCCTCATTTTTCCCTGGAGCTTCGCCTATAAATACAATACTAGCCTTCTGATTGCCGTAGCCTATAACCGGCAAATAGTCATTTTCATTACGATATTTATAGAGTGGCAGTTTTGTATTTCTAAACAGATCATTTCTTATACTATCTATAGAATTCAGCATATGATTGATTATATCAATTTTTAATGTATATTATACATCAGATGAACTCCAGAAGAAAATTTCTTGATGACCACTATTGCCCGAAAAGACACTTACCAGAACTTGAGCGCTGCATTGATTTTAGCCAGGTGGCAAAAATTGCCTTAGATGTTATCCATGGAATGAGGGTAAAATATCCCGGTGAGGTATTTCATCAAGTGTGTGGACCAATAACAACAGGTCCAGGAACAGTTGATGACAAACTAGGGCGATTCGAAAGAGCTATAAAACTGTTACGATCGAGGCAAAAAGTTGTGTTCAACCAACTGCCAACCGAGGTTGCACTAGGAAGACTCTGGCATGAATGGCAAGCCAAACAAGAAAGAAAATCTGACAATTATTGCTGGGAACTTCTACATGAGGTATATCGGCCAATATTTGAATCAGGTTTTATTGATTGTTTGGTCTTTATGCCGAATTGGTATCAATCTACAGGGACCAAATGGGAACATAGCGAGGCAAAAAGACTTGGCATAAGCATTGCTTATTTACCAGATGATTGGGAGAAATACATACCTTAATTCTGGCTTTTTATTTTAGTTTGTAGAAAAGTTTAATGCACTCATCCTCGCCAGGAATTAAATTATATTTTAGTGCTTCATCTGGTTTTACCCATTTCCAATTCTTGTGTTCATTTGAACTTAAAATAATATTAAATTTTCTTCTAATAGTAAGAGAAAATATATGATAGATAAAGTCAAAATTAGGGTATCTAACAAACAGCCTATAATGATACTTAAGGTCGGTTTTTTCTACTGACAAACCAACCTCTTCGAAAAGTTCTCTCTCCATGGCCAGATTACAATTCTCACCAGCATCGATCTTTCCTGATGGCCTGCCCCATGTACCTCCCTGGGGCTTATGATCCTGTCTGTGTAATAATAAAATCTTACCATTTAACTCAATAAAACAACTAACTACTTCCATTTTGGGATTAAAATCCTCAGGTCTTTTTAGATAAACTAACTTCATGCTTAAGTATAGATTCTTTACTTACAGCTCGCAAGCCATTATATCCTCCAAGCTTCCCATCAGACCTTATCACCCTATGACATGGAATGGTCTTATCTTTATTTTTAGACATAATCATCCCGACTGCTCTTGAGGCCTTTTCATTACCAGCCTTCCTTGCAACTGCCTTATAGCTCAATGTTTTACTACTAGGAATCTTCTTTACAACCTCTAAAACTTTTTCCTTAAAAGATTTCATCTATAAACCACAGATACTCTCTGCATCTGCAATAATTTCAGTTTTCTTTTTTGCAAGAGACGGCATCATATCAAATATTCCAGGACTATTTATAAATGTCTCACAATCAACAATTTTCTGACCGATTATAAACTGCTTCTCTGTTTGATCAAGTGATGGTAAACATGTAACTGGGTGAATACCTGTTTCATTTATAAGATCATGTAAACTTCCTTTAGCTGGGTAGTTCCAACCAATCATATTAACACCAGCACAGTTTCCATACTCAATTGCTTTTTGTGTAAATTTTGTATTTGTTATAAGCATGCCATCTGTCATTTGCCTTTCTGCATCTGGGGTTACAACTTTTGCAGTTTTTAAATCATCAAAACGAGATTTAATATACAAAGCAACTTTTAGGTCAGACTTTGCACCAAGATCACTGTGGAATTTCACTTCACCTAACAGTAACTCCTTCTGATTCCATGCGACAATATCTACTTCATGATCAACACATTTACCTTGCACCATTGATCCTGTTTCTACTGCATAACCCTTCTTACGTAAAATCGCTGCAATGAACTGCTCGAAAGGAAAACCAGTCGGTCCAAGTTCGGTTATTGATCTACGTAATGAGTATCTAAGTGCTGGAGCCTTGCCCTCCTTTTCATGCAAGAGTTTAAAAGCCTTTTTATAAATAGCATTTGTTGTTACAGGTTCAACAATCCAATCTGTAATCTCCTTTGCTACTTCTTCTGCCGTTATAACCGAAGCTCCCGCTTTTTCAAGCGAGAGTTTCAATTTCATTGGATCAAATGGTTCTGTAGATCCGTCAGTTTTTGTAATCAAATGTTCCATTAATTTATATTATCCTTTTACATTAATTTGAAACCCATCAATATCCATACCAACAGGAACCTCAAATATGTTTAATTGTAATTCTTTACCATTGAGTACGCCCTTCAAATTAAATGTACTTTCTGCTGAAATTTCTGTACGGAATACTTTTGTACTTACTACTTCAGCACAAAATTCCTCGTTGTTTACTGATGTACTAAGTGTTAGAAGCCCTTCTGTGTTTGAAGTTTTAGAAATATTTGATTCGAGCTTATAACATGCATTTGGTAAATCAACAGAACCTACATAAATATGCTTACCATCCTTATACTGATGTTTTACGTCTATCTGAGATACATAATAATCATTTCCAGAAACCTTTGGTGCGGGAGCCTTAGAACCACTGCCACCAATTAGATAATAAATACCAAAACCAAGAGCAACCAAAATAATTATTGTGACAACAAAATTAACAACCTTTTTAGATGTTTCCATATTATAGGCTTAATATTAAGCCTATAAATTATAGCATGAATTAAATTAGGATATAATTCCACCACCTAAGCACAAATCTCCAGAGTACAGGACACAAGATTGCCCTTTAGACAATACTTCGGATAAACCAGTTGTTTGGATTAAATAGTATTCACTTGCCCTGGAAATTGTACTAACTTCAATTTCTTTACCATGATATCTATACGCTAATACCTTTTTAATTTCATTATTACTCCAGATTTCTTCATTTATAATATTCACATTATTGATTGTGATCTCATTTTTTACGGCATTATTTTGAGAAATATTATTCGAAACTGTAATTGTGTTTTTTGTTATATCCTTAGAAATTATATATAACCTATGATCATCCGTTGTCTTTTTAGTGATAGTAAAACCATGTCTCTCACCCAGTGCATAAAGCATTGCTCCGTCGTGTGATCCAACAATTTCACCATTTTCATTTAGAACATTCCCAGGTTCAACATCTATACATTCTTTAAGAAAATCTTTTACATCGAGTTTACCTAAAAAACATAATCCCTGACTATCCTTCTTTGTAGCTGTAAATAATTTATTCCTCTCAGCAATTTTCCTCACTTCGTCTTTCTTCATTCCCCCTATTGGAAAAATCGTTTTCTCTAATTTATCCTTTGGCACAGCCCAAAGGAAATAGCTTTGATCTTTGTCTTGATCAATTCCTTTTTTCAAAATCCCATTTTCAACCTGAGCGTAATGTCCAGTTGCTACAAAGTCTGCACCATTTTTTATAGCAAAATCATAGAAAATTCCAAACTTCACATATTTGTTACACATCACATCTGGATTAGGCACGAATCCCTTACTGTATGAATCAATCATATAATCAACCACCCATTTTTTATAAGCTAGGGCACCATCACATTCTAGATAAGGTATACCGAGTTCAGCACAAACACGCATCGCACTGTGTCTATCCTCCTTAACAGAGCACTCTAGAAACGGTGGTTGCCATCCACGGATAAAAACTCCGGTTACGTCATAACCGGCTTTCTTGAGTAATAGGGCACTCACCGACGAATCTACTCCTCCAGATATTCCTACATAGACCTTTTTCATATCCTCACGCTAACCTGTTTATTTATTTTGGTCAAGATATTTTGCTTTTAGAGCCAAGTGTTCTGAATAGGTTTTTGCATAATACATTTCACCATCCTTACCAGTTAAGAAATAGAAGTAAGGAGTATCTATGGGTGTCACTGTTGCTGATATTGCAAGTAATCCTGGATTAGTTATTGGCGTTGGTGGCAAACCTTTATACCTATACGTGTTATAAGGAGAATCAATTCTCAAATCATCCTTAGTTAAATCTTCTGTTGTTTTACCATTTATATATCTGAAACTAGAATCAACCTGGAGTGGCATACCAAGCTTAAGCCTCTTCCATAAAATACCCGCCACGATCCTCCTTGATTTTTCATCATTCGCTTCCTCCTCTACAATTGATGCCATATTTACAATATCTCTAAGTGGCTTATTGAAAGCAACGATTTGTTGATCAATTTCCTTGATTCTTTTATCAAATGTCTCGGTCATCAATTTGATAATTTCATCTGGTTTTGATGTTGGCATAAGTAGATATGTATCTGGAAATAAGTACCCCTCACTACTTGATGCTTGATTGATAAAATCCTGAGAATTAAAATTGATTAGCTTATCTTGTAATATTTCTGCCATTTCCTTGCTTGATAGACCTTCTGGTAAAGTTATCTTCCTTGGTGCAAATCCATATTCACCGTGGGTAAGTCTCCAGGCAACTCTCCAAACACTTTGTGGTTTTTCAAATAAATAATCTCCAGCTTTAACTTTTTTCTCACCACCAAATATTTTTATCATTGTATGTAAAAGTAAGGTTGATCGAACAATATTCTGTTCACCAAATTTATATGTAGCCTGAATTGATGAAGACTTATCTTTTATAGAGACCACAGTGTCTTGAACAAAATTCCACGGGGGTAAAACAGCATAAATCACTAACGACAAAATTGCTAAACCGGACACTATGTATGTTCGATATTTTTGGGAGAAATGCATAATACTTATATTGGCAGGTTTGCTGGTGGTTCTGACTTCTTTGAGCCAATACGCTCAAATGTAGGAGTACCAACAACCTTTCCTGGGAAGTGGAAGATAGTAGCAAGCTCCTCTGTATTTAATATCATTGGTTTTTCCTTATATGGCTCAAAGAAATATCCTCTAGCCTTATATGCAGTTATAAGATCAGTTCTTTTCTTTATAATTCCAGTACCAAAGAAATCCTGCCATGGATAATCGATAGATGTTACATTCTTTGGCTTAAAACCATTTAAATTTGAACTTCCAAATTGCTTGAACACAGATAGAAGTGCTGGACCATTCATACCGTCAAAAAATTCATTCTCTGCAAGATACAAACATCTGATACCTACCTCAAAACCTGGTTTACTAACACTTCTTCCTAGTGCTTCTATTTGCTCTATTTGTGATTTTACATAATTAGGAAAACCAGGTGACTCCTTTCCATCTGGGCCCTTAATCATTGGGGTAGCCTTCTTTTTTATTTCTTCAATCTGCTTTTGGGCTTCTGTCTTCCATGCCTCATGACCTTTCCAAAGCTCCTTCCATGCTTCATTAAAATTATCTGAGACTAGTTTGTCCTTAAACTTTTTCCATCTATCTGAAAAAGGAATCGGATCATCCTCCTTCTTTCCACGACAAATTATCTGTATCCACATTTGTTGTTTCTGATCCACAGAACCAAGGAGCTCGACTATTGGGGTAATCGGATCAACCTTCACATCCTCCTCAGTCAACTTGTCATCACCAATACCATAATCTCTATATGTTTTAATCGGAAAAGGATCTGCTTTACCTAAACTAAATTCACATCCCCATAACCCGTTCCTTTCCGGATCGAAGTTCCAATTTTTTGTGTAATCTTTTACCTCAGTAACCTCAATACCCGGATACTGCGCATATATTTGAGTCTCAATAAATTTCTTCCACTGCTTCCATGTCCAAATATAAAAATGTACCGTTCCCTCAATAGACACCATCTCAAGTGAGAACTGAGGTCTAGTCTTTCCTAGAAAATTCCTATCGTACCAAGTTCCCTCACCACCAGTTTGATTGATGTTTAATAGGAAAACTTCCATTGATGATGGTGTCTTCAAAACCTCCTTTGGTAAAACGATTTCTAACAAGACTGGAGTTTGTTTATTCCAAAATATTTGCCTTCGCATATCTACCCACGCCTCGAAAAATAGATTCCAGAAAACTATTGGCAAACCAATAGTTAAAGCAAAGAAAATGAAATCAAGTATTTGAGGTATGTAATCTACAAGCGACGAACTCATGCTAGATATTCTAGCACAAAAGTATTAGACAATAGAATATGTACCGTCCTTGTTTTTCTTGAAATGCTTCGGATTCTGAAGATTAACCAAAATAGTGTTCTCCTTTACGTAACGCTCCTTCATTACCTTATCGATAATTTCCTCCTTAGACATAGCACCATTCTTGTTCAAAACTGACTTGATCACATCCTTTACAACACCTGATGCATAACCCCATTCAGCTAGAGCATAAAGTCCTCGTCCTACAAGTACAAAACGCTTATCTTTGATTAATTCATTGTGAGTTGTGGCAACATGAGCTTTCTTGCCAAAGATTTCACCAATAGCCTTTGCCACTTCTCGGAAATGAATCGGAGATCCATGACGACGAATTACTAAGAATGCATAATCACGCATACCCTTTAAACGGATATTTGGAGAAGTTGATTTACCCCATTCACCAAGAGGATTCTTACCAATTGATTTTGAAATATTTAACCAGCGCTTAATCATCTCCTCGTTCTTGTATTCATCAGAAACATCTTTAACATGATTCAAAAACTGCTTGATTATCTCAGCTTCAGGAACGATATCTTCATCATGAAGGTTTTCGTAAATCTTCTTAAGAGCACCATGAATCTTCTTAGACATATCTTCGTCAACATGCCATCTGTGTTCGAACGAATCATCCTCCTTTATCTTCTTGAATTCTGGAGCAAGTACCAGCAAGAAATGTATAGCGTTTTGAGTTGCCTTATCTTTTGCAAGTAAATTCAAAAGTTCATGTTCAGCAATAACTGCACCAAGCTTTTTTATTACTAGGGAAAGCTCACCAAAAATAGAAGATTCCTTTTTATAGGCTTCTGACTTGCGGATATTTGCTAGAGCATACTCCTCGATCTGACGAACACGCTCCCTTGTGATTCCATACTTCTTACCAATAGCTTCTAGAGTAACCTTTTTAGTGTCAGTACCTAACCCATATCTTGAAGTTAGTATATCTCTGGCACGAACAGGTAGAGCTCCTAAGAGTCTCTTTACAACCTGCTTCGGTTTGAAAGTAATTGTTACTGTGTTCATGAATTAACCTTTAAAAATATTAAATTTGGCAAACTTTTTATACTAAAGAGATTATCACTAAAGAGAGCTTTAGTCAACTACTATGCTCACAAGACGCCCTTTTACATAGATTTCTTTATTAACATTCTTACCATCTATCCATTTTGATACATCGGGATTATTTTTAGCCAAATCAAATATACTTTTTTCATCTAAATCATGAGAAATTGTGATAGTCCCCCTCACTTTCCCATTCACCTGTACAGCGATTTTAACTTCATCTGATACGAGTAACTTAGGGTCAAATGATGGCCATTTTTCTATATGAATTGACTTTCTAGCACCAAGAATGCTCCATAATTCATCTGCAACGTGTGGAGCGAACGGGGCAATGATCTTTAAAAGAGTTTGAAAGTGATCTTTATTTATTTGTACCTCTTTTTCCAATTTATTAAGTAGTATCATAAGCGTAGAAATTGCAGTATTAAATGACATACTCTCAATATCCTCTCCAACCTTCTTGATCGCCTGATTGAATGAAATTTCCAAATCTTTATTTTGAGGAATTTTCTTTGAACTCACCTTTGACTGTAAATTCCATATACGCTCAATGAATCTTCTAGATCCAATCATGCTATCTGTATTCCATGAAATAGCCTGATCAAATGGACCCATAAACATTTCATAAACACGCATAGTATCAGCCCCAAAACGACTTATCACATCATCAGGATTTACTACATTTCCCCATCGTTTAGACATTTTACGACCGTCTTCTGCCATTATAAGTCCTACATTTTGAAGCTTTCTAAAAGGTTCCTTGGTAGAAACAACTCCAATATCATAAAGGAATTTATGCCAAAAACGAGCATATATAAGATGTCTTGTAGCATGCTCTGCTCCACCAACATATAGATCAACTTCGTTCCAATATTTTTCTTTCTTCTTATCAACTAAAGCCTTACCGTTTTTTGGATCCATATAACGCAAGTAATACCAACTTGATCCAGCCCATTGTGGCATTGTGTTTGATTCTCTTTTCCAAATTTCCTTACCCATTTTTACATTTATCCAATTTGAAATTCCAGCAAGTGGAGACTCACCTGTCCCTGTTGGTTCATATGATTTAACTTTCGGAAGCTCTAACGGCAATGCACTTTCCTTTAATGGCAACACTGTACCATCCGGCTTCCTGATTACAGGAATTGGTTCACCCCAATAGCGCTGTCGTGAGAATACCCAATCACGAAGTTTATATTTAATAACTTTTCTACCAAACTTCTCAGCAATTTTTAGACGAGCAGTATCTGATTCAACATGGTTGAATTCGGCTGAATTCACAAGTAAACCAACACCAGCATAGGCACCATCTTTACCCATTATGCCATCATAAAAAATCGGCATTTCACTATGGGTCATCCTAGTTTTCCGGATTTCATCTAATGACATCCAAGTAACCTCATGCTTATCAAATTCCTCTTTTGTAACCTCCTCCATCTCTTCACTTTGTAATTCAAAAAGTATATTTCTAGTATGAGCAATCCTATTTACACCTTTATGTGCAGCATAGAACTCTGACTGAGCTCTTCTAAGCATTTTTATAAACCGAATATTCTTGTATCCAGTTTCTTCTTGTATTTCCCTAGTGGCAGCAACTATAGGATCCTCACCGTTTTCTATTCCACCCATAACAAATGTGGTCCAAGGTTGTTTCTTCCACTTTAAGCAAAGATATTTATCTGTTCTAGGATTATAAACAACAGCAATAATCGCATCCCTAGAAATAGTTTCCTTACCTGGTACATGAGGATTAGTTGCATCAACCATTCTCTCAACAACAACCTCCTTTATTTCTTGATTATATTTCCTGGCGAATTGTAAATCTCTATCATCATGAGCTGGCACAGCCATCACCGCACCAGTGCCGTAGTCTGCAAGTACATAGTCTGCAATCCAGATAGGTAACCTCTCACCAGTCGCGGGATGAATCGCTTTAACACCTTTTAATTCAACACCTGTCTTTTCTTTTGTTGCATCTGTTCTATCAATTTCTGATTTTTTATTTGAAGTATTTATATAGTCCTCAACTTCTTTTTTGTTTAAGAAATCTATTTTTTTTATTAATTCATTTTCTGGAGCAAGCACAACATAAGTAACACCGTAGAGTGTATCTGCCCTTGTGGTGAATACCGTGATCTTTTCATCTGAATCTTCAATTTTGAAATCGAATTCTGCACCCTCACTCTTTCCAATCCAATTTCTCTGACTTTCCTTTATTGAGTTTGGCCAATCCAATTCATCTATATCACTTAATAATCTCTCTGCATAATCCGTAATACGAATGACCCATTGACGCATAGGTTTTTTCTCAACAGGGGTTCCACAACGCTCACATTTACCATCTTCCAAATCTTCATTTGCAAGCCCTGTCTTACATGTTGGACACCAGTTAATTGGCTCGTAGGATTCGTAAACCAAACCCTTTTCAAGAAGCTTGAGAAAAGTCCATTGAGTCCATTTGTAGAACTTTGGGTCAGTAGTATTTACCTCACGTGACCAATCATAATCAAGACCAAGGATTTCCAATTGTTTTTTATAGCGTACAACATTTTTCTTTACCGCCACCATCGGATTAACCTTCATCTTGATTGCATATTGCTCAGCAGGTAGACCAAAGGCATCAAACCCCATAGGATGAAGAACATTGTATCCTTGCATACGCTTCATTCGAGAAACTACATCCGTTGCTATATAACCCTTTGGATGACCGACATGAAGCCCTTCACCAGATGGATATGGGAACATGTCGAGAACATAAAACTTTTTCTGTTTCTTTGCTTGTGCAGGATCTTTGGTTTTATAAACTTTTTTCTTTTCCCATTCCTTCTGCCACTTTTTTTCTATCTTTTTATGATCGTATTTTTTAGCCATTACTATTTACTATTGAATTTTTTTATTGCAATCCAGATAAGTCCGATAAGTGCAACACCCAATATAACTACCTTAAGCAAATTATCAGCAAATGACCAATAACGAATTGACGCAACCACAAAATCCAATACAGCACCTAGTGATAATGCTAAAGCCAAAACCTCTTGAGTCATAAAGACTGAAACAATCATTATAATTACACCAATAACCACCAAAGAAACAAAAACACTTTTCTCATATTTTTTATTCGCATCATCAAAAGCTGTTCGACAAGTGAACTGCTCGTCACAATAACCCTTTGGTTCCTTTATATCTGTTGGGATCGGCTTTTCAGAGTAATAAGCATTTGGAGTCCATTGACCACCGATATTTGTACACTTTTCTGGAGTATCGATTACAGATCTAACTGGTGAGGTGTCTAGTTTACAATAATTTTCATACACTGGAGCATTGTAAATTAATGACAGAGAATAATTAATAAAAAGGTTGAGCACAATAATAATACCCAGTATTAGAGCCCACTTAACAACTTTTGGCTTATTTGTATCCATAATATAGCGGATTAGCGATAATAATCAAAGATTATAACATAAAAACGTGTCTTTTAGGCACGTGAGGTTTGACCGTTTTTATAACCATTTCTTAACCTTTTCTCCTCTAAGCTTTCAATGGTATTAGCATCCTCTGGTTTTGGTAAATCAGGAATATTGCCAGGAATCTCGTATTTAATTGAAGACTTCTTTGGTATTAGTGGTAATTTACCAGTAAACTCACCACTTTCCAGCCGTTGTTGATATGGCAACCTTATATCAATGAAAAATGTTGAGTAGATAGCTATACCATATGCAATCGTGAACAATGCAACTAGTCGAGTTATTTTTCGATCATTCATAGGACAGTACTAGGTATAATTTATACTTAAATATTTTTTTTGCAAACTATATCTTAAACTCTATAACATCGCCATCCTTCACAATATACTCTTTACCCTCTGTTCTCCAGTTACCTTTCTTTAGAAATTCCTCCCAGAAAATAACATCCGCCTTGATAAACTTCTGCTCAAAGTCTGTATGAATTGCTGCTCCAGCTTGTGGTGCGGTTGAGCCATTGAGTATTGTCCAAGCACGAGTCTCGGTCTCACCTGTTGTAAAATATGTGATGAGGTTAAGCAGTTTATACCCAGTACGGATCAAATTATCTATACCATCATCCTTGCCACCGAATTCTTTTCTAAATGTTTCTTTTTCTTCTCCCTCAAAATCCTTGAGTTCATGCTCTACACCAGCATCAACTATCACATATTGATTTTTATTTTTATTGAAAAATTCTATAAGTTTCTGGAATCTATCGTCATTCATTTCATCCAAATTCTTGCCTCCAGTTTTTTTATTTAAAACATACATTATGGGCTTCATTGTTAGAAGGTGGAGCATCTTTGCGATAGCTTTCTCCTCATCTGTCAGCTCACATTGATTAGCAAGTAGCCCCTTCTCAAGAGTTTCAGATATTTTTTTACACACAATCTCTTCAGCTACCGCTTCTTTCTTACCCGCTCTTACGTCTTTAGTTAAATTATTTAAACGTTTCTTCACAGTCTCTTGATCAGCCATTATGAGCTCAAGGTTAATAATCTCTATATCATTCAACGGATCAATTTTATTGTGTACATGAAGAATGTTTTCATCTTCAAAGATTCTCACAACTTCACAGATAGCATCTGTCTCACGAATGTTTGAGAGGAATGCATTACCCAAGCCTTCACCGGCAGATGCACCCTTCACAAGTCCTGCAATATCTACGAACTCAATAGCGGCTGGAAGAACTTTTACTGATTTAGAGAATTCACCAAGTTTCTGCAGTCTCTCATCTGGCACTGCAACCACACCAACACTTGGGTCAATTGTGGCAAATGGATAGTTTGCAATAAGCACACCCTTCTTTGTTAGAGCGTTAAAAAGCGTGGACTTACCCACGTTTGGCAAACCAACAATTCCTAAAGATAATTTCATAGAAACTAGATAATAGCATGAAATTTTAAGATTTGACAAGTGTGTTATTTTATGATTATTTATTGATAGTGAAAAAAAGAGTTTTAAGCCCTTTATTAATTATCATAATCTGTCTTATTGCTTCAGGATGCGCTGGTGGAAACTCTCTAAAAGATGTCCCGGATGCTAATGGAGATATTGCCTGGTTCTTCTGGGGTCTTTGGAATGGTTTTACCTGCCTCTTTGCCCTCATTGGAGGAATCTTCAGCAACGAAATCAACATGTACGAGGTCCATAATTGTGGTTTCTGGTATAACCTCGGCTTCCTTCTCGGCGCTCTTTTCTTCCTCGGTTTCTTATCGAGTATTGATGAGGATGATGGTGGTGAAGACGATGAAAAAAATCCTGAACCTACACCACCTGGCAATAAAAAAAGAAGGAAAAAGAAATTTAAATTAGCAGGTCGACTTTTTAGAAAAGAGCCAGTAAATCTCCATCTCAACTAGCCAGAAGGCAAAATTGAGTTTTTATTTCACACCAAAATATCAAAATAAAAAAACTCCTGATTGCTACTTGAGCAAAGCAAGAGATTCAATGAGATATTGTCTAGAATAATCCATATCAAGTGGGTTACGAGAATCCTCACCCTGAGATATCTTGCCTTGAGCATCCCAACTCACATCGGGAATTTCTTTTAAAATCTCCCTGATTGGATCCATCCTACCAGGCCCCAGCCCGCCAGCCACAACAATTCCCCAGTTCGGAAAAGTTTTACGGACAGCAAGTGCACAGTGAAGAGTGGTTTCTATATCCATAGGGATACCATTCCCCATACTCTGATCTAAGAGAACTCTGTGAATTATCCCCTCGTAATCCTTTAGTCGATCAACGACAATAGAATGATCGCCACTCGCCTCCCTAAACACCTTCTTTCCAACCTGAAGAATGACTTCAATGTTTCTACGAGAGTTATGAACTGCATTTGCAATTGAAACAGGATTTGGCCAATGAAGGTCTAGCTGTAAGGCATCGATCCCAACACCCGCCTCACACAAGATTGCGTTGCAGAGATTTCTCTCTAAGTCACGGTTCTGCGGATCAGCGTAGTGAAGGCAATTATAAACTGACCTCAGCTCAAACAGTGAAAAAAGTATATTGGGCGATACTATGCTTTGCTCCCAACCATATTCCTGAGGCCTATTATTTAGCCTACTCCAGCTCATCATCACACCATTATGAAGCCTTATTGGACGATCAGAAGAACGATTGATGATGAATTCATATAGTAAATCCTTGATTTCCCTGAAATTTGTAATACCAGTAACACCTATATATGGAATGAGCTCTTTCATTTATTTTTGTCTCTAGGTTAAAACTAGAACCAAAGCAATGAAATGTCAATTATTTCCCTAAATCGTTTTTGATTGATTGAAGTTCACCTTGATAGTTCTGCATAACCTCCATTACAGCAGTCATTTGATCCTTACCGCCTTTAACCTTTGCCTCAACTTCCTTAGCAACCTTTGTAAAGAAATCTGGATTTTTCTCAATAATAGCAAATAATTTTTCCTGCTCCGCTTCTGGCACTTGGCCCTTCATCTTTGCTTTAAGCAAAGCTTTCATCATAAAATTAAACATAGATGGATACTATACTAGAAAAGTGGTTTATGCTCAATAAACTTTCTTTTTAAAATTCTAAGAGCAATCAAAAGGAAGGCCACAAATACAACATACCAACCAAAAAGAAAGAACAGCGAAGCATCCTTTTGAGTTAAACTAACAAAATAATAGTAATACCAACTTCCTCCAGCGAGCGCCGGACCGAACCACATTGGCATCTTGTGCTTTGTCATAAGTGTAGCGTTTAAAACAATAATTCCGAGAAGAATTACTCTAAACCAATTCACAACATTCATAAAATATTCTTCATTACCAACTGTGTATTGATAAACCATCATAAGAACTTCCCAGGGGATGAGTATGCACATTCCGATACGTAAGATGAAATAAACTATATGCATAAAGTGTGATTCATCCTCAGAGATTTTCCCATCCCACATAGCAGCGTAGTAGAAAACCATAGCAAATGTTGAACCACCGATAGCAAACGTTAGACCAATGTGTTTTATTATTGAAACTACTTCCATATATTTATTATATCACTACCCTTTTTATATATACTCGGAGTTTTACCCACTTTCTCTTTGAGAATTTCCTCTGTAATTTTCCAACATAGTGTAGCTTCATCATATGAAAGACTGAATTTCTTATGATTATTTAGAAAATCATTCAAAATCTCTTCATATGAGTTTTCTTTACTCGAATTGATATTGATTTCTTTTTTATCTCCATTTTTATAATAAATGTTTAGAGATACCTCAGCTCTATCTAATGCTTTACCGACATTTACGGTTATAGGAAAATTATTGTCATATATAAAATCCAGAGAAACCGCTGTTTCGGTATTTGAATTTGTATCTACTCCCAAAACATTTCTGAATCCTTCATATTGTGCCGTTTTCAAACTACCTAATTTGAAATTTATCTTCTCAAGAACTTTTTGCCTACATTCTGTAGAGCTCACCTCACAACCTTGTTGCATGAGTAGATTAGCAATAACCGCCAAAACATGGCTCTCTACATAGTCCTTTATGGTGCCAACATGATCATAAAATGCACCCCTACTGTCTACATCATTGGTTTCAATGGCATCAAGTTCAACGTGGTCAATAATATCTGAATCAAACATTTTCTTCCTTTCTTCTGTATCCATATCAAGCAGTTTTATCATTTCCGACTTTCCTAGATAATGATCAACCAAATATATTTTATTTTCAATTTTCAATTCATGGATCAAATCCACAAGTTTCTCTGCATCAGAAAAAGAACTTCCAAATGGCTTTTCTATTGCTATATGATCTAAACCATTAACCTCTGAAAGTTCTTTTATCACAAGCTCATAATATATAGGTGGTAATGCAATATATGCATGAGTAATACCTAGTCCGTTTAATTTTTCCTTTATTTCAGAGAGCTCACCTTTTATATAATTTTCTGCTTGTATATCCTTTCTTCCATATAATAGAAAATTCGCACCCAGACTATTTAGAGCCGGAACTACTTTAGATTTAACTAAATCCCCTGTTGCACCGAAAATTATTAAAGACATTACAAATCAAGACTTTAGCAAAACATCTATAATTGAGACTATATCTTTCTTATGTCCCTTACTTAGTAGGCCGAAAATCTTTAACATATCTATAAAAACACCTATATTATTAATATTAATTATAAAATAGGCTATTTCTTTTGTTTCTGCTGTTCTACCAATTAAAGGGATACTTGATTCCAATTCAGATGCCGAGTAACAAAAAAATAACATTGGCTGAACTCCAACGGCTCGCTGTTTCTCTGTAATTTTAATTTCAGCTATTACCTCATAATTCTTAAATCTATGAATTAAAAGTGGGTATTTTACTTGAGTGTATTCAAAATCGATACCAGCTACTGTTTTAGGTATAAGATGTGTTCGTTCTATTGGGAAGCTAGGATTACCATCCAACAAATAACTGTCGTCTAATGAAACCAAAAAATCCCTAATATTCTCTATGGTATCCTTTGAGATAACTCCCCAACTCAGGGCATAATATATATATTCTGAGAGCTCATATAATGTTTTTTCCTTACCATTGGCACCAGTAAAACAACGGTCCTCTAATGTGGTATGCAGCATTTTTTCTTTATCGGATGTTGCGACATCATATCCTATTTGCCATTCCACGTATGTTTTTCCAGAAATAGGTGTCTGTTTTACAGCGAAAGGAACACCGTATTCATTAACAATAGATCTATTTTTTAATCTGACCTTTCCACTTACAGCTGTTAAAACGACTGGAACTTTTATCTCTTTTTTAATGCCATCAACTAATATTTTCATACTTTTATTCCTTTGTTAAATATAATTCGCTAAATAAATTTCTAAAATAATTACCAACAGCAATTTTGGCTTTTAAAATATCTTCGTCATTTATAATCTTATTAAATATTTCGGGATGTCTTGCTTCGCTAATAGTTCTGAACTCATTTCTATTCTTTAAAAAGAGATCGTTATCTATTGGAATATCGAGATTTCCCATATAGTATGGCAAATGTTTCTTAGCAAATTCCTTAAATACATCAGCATAATGATAATAATCTATTTTATTCCTATCTACTTGAATAGCGTTCGGAATATTTTCACATATAAAAGTCCTACATCTTTTTAATGCATTAATATCTCTCATAGTATAAAATAAATAGCCTTCAAAATTATCTTTTTTTATTTTTCCTGGATACTTACTAATATAATTAGATATATAATCGAATTTTGCAAGAGAAAAGGAACGGCCCTCTATAGTTCTAAAAACTCTGTTATAGATATCATCATAAGTTGTTCCTATAGAATTTCTTTCATATACAGCAATAACAATTGGAAACCCTGTCATTTTTGAGGTATCAGAAAATTCTTGACTATTAAATACCAGGGCCTCCTTCAACAGATACCTCTTCATAAGCGGCTTTAGTAAATTAAAATTTGTCTTCTTTATCAGATAAGAAAGTGGGTGTAATACTGCAATATACTCTGGATTTAATTTATTGTATGCGAGTAATGAAGATAATCCTAGATCACGAGTTATAATATCCTTATCCACATTATAAACAAAATCCTTTTTAATATTATTTTTTACATGTGAAGTAGTGTCATTGTATGGGGGATTACCAACTATTACTAAACTTTCATTATTTCCTATTCCATATTTATCTCTTGATATATTACAAAGGGCATTATGATTAAAAAATTTAACGTTAGGAAATATACTTTTTGCAACCTTTAATGCTGATTCATCAATATCCGCACCAATAAAACGTGTTTTATTTCCAAATTGATCAAAGTCTATATACGCACCGTACCCACAACTCGGTTCAAGTATTGTGTCTATATCTTTGTTACCACCACTCTTCTTTAAAAGTTCGTATGTCAACTTGACTATGTGTTTAGGAGTATAAAAACTCCCCTGATTTGTTTTATCAGCATAATTCAAATGCTTTACACTGCTTAAATTTTGGTTAGTTACTATAATTGTCATGGTTGATATTATAACACTTTATTTTAGATACCATCTGATGTTTTGCTTATGTTCTGCGTATGTCTTTGAGCAATGAATTCTACCGTATTTGTCGTGTAAATAGAACATGCAACTTGTCTTCTGGGGATTTAGCGCTGCGGATATGGCTGCAAGACTTGGATTAGAAATTGCACCAGGAGGTAGGCCCTTATTTTTATAAGTATTGTAGGCTGAATCTATGAACTTATCCTCAGACTTTACTTGTGGCCACCAATTTTTCTCATCACCTTTTACATATTGGAGTGTGGCATCAATATCGAGTGCCATATCTTTAAAAACTCGATTCCAGATTATTCCAGAAATTAAATTCATATCAACTTTGCCTGCAGCCTCCCTTTGAATAAGTGAAGCAACAGTTATGACAGTATCAGTATCAAATGGATTTATTTTTGCAGTTTGTAACTGACTACCGTCAAATACTTTATGAAACCTTGCCTGCATTTCTTTCTTTAAATCCTCTGGCTTAGAGTTCTTTGGGACAATGTATTCATCCGGAAAAAGATACCCCTCGATAGGTTCATTAGTACATGTATTAAATTCTGCGAAGTCCGCCTTTTCTTCATCTGTCCAACCAAGTCTCTTTTGGCAAAGCTCTGCTACCTCTTCCTTACGCATTCCTGGACGCACCGCAATATATTTCATATCTGGACTTGTAGCTGCCACATACACTGCACCTAGATTCATGGAATCCTCTATCTTTTCTATCTTTAATTTTGTTGCAAAGATAATTCCAGATAAATCATCATTGAACATAAATCCCAAACCAAGTAAGGACATTGCCAGGAATATCCATATAAAAATCTTGAAAGCGTGCAAAAACTTCATAGACAAATTATAGCATGAGCGTAAAATTATATTAGGCCGATTTTAGTAATTTAATACAAAATCAAATGAAGTTACACATGCTTACTTTCCTACTTCTCGTTTTCGGTGGTCTCAATTGGTTAGCTTTGGGACTTACTGGATGGGATGTGGGACAGTTGTTTGGTGGACAAGCAGCTACTGTATCAAAGATAATCTACATACTTGTAGGACTGTCTGCGATATATGATATCGCTGTTCACAAAAAAATGTGCCGCACCTGCGACTCTTCTCAACCTACTGTATAGACAAAAAACTTCCCAATTGGGAGGTTTTTATTTACTGGTGGACCCGACAGGACTCGAACCTGCCACCCCCTCAGTGCAAATGAGGTGCTCTACCAGATGAGCTACGGGCCCAGTGGGAATATACTACCATATCTAATAAAAAATAAAAGACAAATCTGCTTAGTTTTGACTTATGTAGATATCTATGTCATTATCTAATTGGATGCGATGAACGATAAGTAATCGCCAAAACAAACACTGAACAATACACAAATGAAACTACGAGTTCTACAGCTCGGAACTGAAGGATACGATATTGCAACAGAGCTAAGAGGATTACTCACCCACTGGTCAATCGACATGGGTAAGCGAGTAAGCTATCTGCTACAACCAAAAGGAACTAGTCCAGAGGACGGTGCTCCTGTCGACAAGATCCAATTGGAGATTGAGCGGATTCACCACACGGAGGATCAATTCGAAGAAGTAGATATTCCTTTTGAAATCCTTGGCACAAGGGTCACGGACAAAGGCAGTGGCTTCACTGGTATGGCGGTGGCGTTCATTCGCCATATCAACGGATGCTTCCATGTGGTTATCCAACCGCCTGGTGCGTTGAAAAAAACTGGTTGCCCTGTCCGCAGAAGGGATTTTGATCTGAGGCAGTGTGAGGGAGATAAGATCCCCGATCTTTCTCCAAAGAAGCTCGCTCAAAGCAAAGAGGAAAGACCCTCCCCAGACTCGACTGGTGAGTTTCATGACATGATGTCAGGAGAATAGTAACTTTTTTCCTGATTTTTTATTTTTTCCTAAATTCCTCCCTTGCTTTTTCAACAACATTTTTCCAAAAATCAGCCATACTGGCACCTACATAATCCATCGCGTGACGAAAAGCTGAATTTGAATGTTTTTCGGGTCTAGTAATTATATCCCTCAAATACACCCCTTTTTTATTAATTACAAAATCAAATTGTATAGAGCCACTAAGTCCTAGATCGTGATGGAGTCGATCAACGATCCTTATGAGTTTATCCTTGGTTTCATCGCTTAAGTGATTGACCTTTGCATAACCATTTCCAGACTGAGTCATTATAGGTAATTTATAAATTAACTGATTACGGAAATTGGGAATAGTAATCAGATGTAACACATCTCCAGGTACATGATCCTCAACATACACATGCCCAAAGGTTTTCATAAACTCATCCATGGAATCATGTAGGTCATTAAATGAATTTACTACCTTACCAAATGCTCCATGCGGATGCACTCTTACAGGTAATTGAATTTTTCTAAACAATTCCTGTGAGTGAAGTATGTTGCCAGAATCTCCTACAACATAATGAACTTTTGGTGTTAGTACCAAATCCTTTGGCAAACTCTTTTTCCAAATTATTTTACCTCCATTTGCACCAAATATTCCATCATATGATGAGTTATTTACTACAGGTAACATGTGGCCCAATGATTCTCTAAATGTAGTTGAATTATTATCCAGAGAAGGAGCGATCAATACCACATCAGAGTTGGCATTAAAAAAACTTTCCCTTACAGGACTCCCGTTATGAAGTAGATTTCCGAAATCATCTGCTACAACATACTTGAGCAAATAATGATTAGATAAAAATTTGATAAGTTCTTTATCGTCTTCTCCACCTTTGCCAATTATAGTAACTCGCTTTGTGTACATAAAAACATTATAACAGGCAAAAGAATAGCGGCGGTATCGCATTGTGCACAAGTGCACACGAGACCGCCGCCTTTGGGGAGAAAGAGCATTTCACGGATGCAAGGCGCCCCGACCCACTCGGATCGGAGCGCCAAGCAGCCCATGAAAAGTCAAAGGTTGGAGGGGACGGATGGTGGCGTGCAATGAGTCTTACACGTGCCAACAGATCCAGATTACTCATCTCTCAGAATTGTGCCGAGGCACATAAGAGCAGAACACCTAAGTATTTGTTGGTAGTAATGATGACCGGCGCTATTCACCCCAGTGCCATCCGCTACCCCCTCCAAGTTGAAATTCTTTACCCATAATAACCCCTTTAGGTAAAAAAGTCAAGGGGTATTTTGACCTTATTTTATAAAGCTTTTTCCACGTTTTTGTCTGTGGCGAGTTATGACAAACCTATGTGTCTCTGCATTTATAGATAGTATTTCTGCCTTATATTTATCAACTATTTTAGGGTCCCCTATTATGGTTTTGGCCTTATGTCTATCATCTTTGGTCACGGCAACAACGGGAATATTTTTTGTATTGAAAAATTGCTCCGCTGTATTCTGTTGAGCCACTCCTCCGTCCATTACCACAAGATCAGGTAACCTCCATTCTGTATGACTGAGTCTCCTCTCTAAAACTTCTTTTAATGCACCGATGTCATTTGACCTGTCTTGGGATTTTATATTGAAAATTCTATATTCGTTTTTATCGAGTTCTCCACCCACCATCACAACCATCGCCCCTACCATATAGCTACCCATAGTATGAGCTATATCATATGATTCAATTCTAAATCCAGAATCATTTTCTAGAGAATTATTTTTGATAAGTGAAATATCACAAATATGTTCTAGGGCATATATTTGATTTCTGATTTTTTGTGCTTCTTCAAATTTTTCTAATTTTGCTAAAGCTAACATTTCCTTATTCAATGCTTGGAGCAGCTTTTTCTTTTTACCTTGGAAGAAGAGTGAAATATTTCTAATAATTTTAGAATATTCTTTTTTATTAATTACACCCGCACAAACTCCAGGGCAAAGACCGATAGTATAGTTAAAGCACGGGCGTTTAGCCTCTATACCTGAGCATTTCTCGTCTCTATATGGAAAAATTTTGCGAATTATTTTTAAAGCCTCTTTTATTGAATTCGATTCTGGATAAGGTCCAAATACATATTTAAAGTCACCTTCTTTCACATCCTTTTTCCTTACTAGCTTAATAACTGGATAGTCCTCATTGGTTATAGCAACACAATAGAAACTTTTATCATCCTTTTCTTTAGTATTAAACTCCGGCTTAAATTTCTTGATTAAATCTGCCTCTAGAATTAGTGCCTCAAGTACAGAATCAGTTTGTTTGAAATCTATAGAAACAGCTGTATCAATCATCTGAGCAATAAGCGGACTTCGAACTATCTCAATATCCTTTGCAAAATAACTCCTTACCCTATCCTTGAGCGAAGTAGCTTTGCCTATATATAGAATCTTCCTGTTTTTCCCAAGGAAAAAGTAAACCCCGGGTGCATCCGGTAATTTCTTTAGTTTTGTTAGTTTAATTGACATATTGGTAAAGCAATAGTAGTTTATGGAAAGACAAAAGACAAGTATATGAATAGCACAATACTCGATCCAAAATGCAGGCAACAGATTATTGCAAGGAGAACCGAAATAACAATCTTGATCGCTGGTTATGAGACTGGCTTAAAAGAACAGAAAGAGAAGTTGGTTAAACTTCAAAATGAATGCCAGCATCCAGAATCAAAAGATGTTTCTACTGATCTCGATGTAGAACATGTTCAATGTGTGGACTGCTTAAAAACACTCTCCTTTGGAGGTCGATAATCAGTTCAATTTTATTTCAATATTTTCTTCAAATATTTTCCAGTATAAGACTTTAGATTATTCGCAACTTCTTCTGGAGTACCTTTAGCTACGAGGGAACCACCATTTACTCCACCTT
>CAYYLG010000003.1:39466-47088 GCA_964472605.1 uncultured Candidatus Saccharibacteria bacterium
GCAACTTCTTCTGGAGTACCTTTAGCTACGAGGGAACCACCATTTACTCCACCTTCTGGACCAATATCAATGATATAGTCAGACGATTTAATCACATCCAGGTTATGTTCAATCACAAGAACCGTATTCCCTTTATTTACCAATTTCTGGAGAATTTCAATTAATTTTTTCACGTCCTCATAATGTAGTCCAATAGTTGGTTCATCAAGTATATAAATAGTTTTTTCAATATGAGCACGATAAAGTTCTGAAGAAATTTTCACACGCTGAGCTTCTCCTCCAGAGAGAGTTGTAGCTGATTGACCAAGCTCTAAGTAACTTAATCCCACATCCATAAGACTTTCTAATCTGTCAGAAATCGCAGGAATATCTTTGAAGAATTCTGTAGCTTCTTCTACAGTCATCTTGAGCACGTCATAAATACTTTTTTTCTTATACTTCACATCTAGAGTCTCCTTCATGAACCTCTTACCGTTACACACGTCACAAGTTACATAAACAGTTGGGAGGAAATGCATCTCAACTTCTATAACCCCATTACCCTGACAAGCTTCACAGCGCCCACCTTTCACATTGAAAGAGAATCTTCCAGGTCCCCAACCGCGAACCTTAGCATCGTCCGTCATGGCAAATAAATCACGGATATGGGTGAAAGCTCCTGTATAAGTAGCGGGGTTTGATCGTGGTGTTCTACCAATTGGAGACTGATCAATTAGAACTGATCTTGAAATATATTCTGAAGTAAAATTTGTACAATTGAAAACTTCTGCGGTCCTGTGTCTCCTCTCAAACTTCGCCTGTAGATTTTTGTGTAAAATTTCATAAACAAAAGATGATTTACCTGAACCAGATACTCCGGTTACAGACACAAGCCTTCCAAGTGGCACTTCTACATTTAGATTTTTGATATTAAATATTTTTCCTCCAGCAATTTTAATCTTGCCTTTATCTTGAGTCCGTCTCTCATCTGGAACTTCGATTTTCTTTTCTCCACGTAGATATGACAGTGTCACTGATCCACTAGGATTTTTCTTTGCAGTTAAGAGATCATCCAGCCAACCTTGCACCACAACATTACCCCCATGAACTCCTGCACCAGGACCAATATCGATAATGTAGTCAGAGGCATACATAGTATCTTCATCGTGCTCTACTACGATAATAGTATTTCCCATATCACGCAGATGAGTCAGGGTATTTATAAGACGATCATTATCTCGCTGATGAAGTCCAATTGTAGGTTCATCCAGCACATAGAGAGCACCTACGAGTCCGGAACCGAGCTGTGATGCCAGACGGATACGCTGAGCTTCTCCTCCAGAAAGAGTGTTTGCTCTGCGATCCAGTGTTAAGTATTCAATGCCCACATTCTGCATAAATTCCAAACGATTCATAATCTCTTTAATCACAACTTTTGAAATCTCTTTTTCTTGCAGATTAAGTTTTAGTCCAAGGAAAAAGTCTTGCGCCTCTTCAATAGATAGCGCGGTTATATTTACAATATTTTGTTTTTCTCCAAGAAATACATGTAGTGCCTCCGGTCTAAGTCTCGCACCCTTACAAACCTGACATTCTTCATGGACAAAAAACTCCCTAGTTCCAAGACCATTACATTCAGGACAAGCACCGTATGGAGAGTTGAAGGAAAAGAGTCTTGGTTCGATCTCTGGATAAGAAAATCCATCATATGGACACATAAACTTAGATGAAATAAGTTTCTGTTCTTCACCAGCAACAAGTTTCAAAAGTCCATCAGACTCTGTAAGTGCTCTTTCTACAGCTTCAGCAAGTCGTTCCTTGTATCCAGCTTTCTTTTCCTTTATTTCACTTATGAAAAATTCATCAACCAACACGTCGATATCATGCTTTTTGGTCTTAGATAAAACAATTTGTTCACGAAGATTTTTTACCACTCCATCAACCATAACTTTCTCAAATCCTTTTCCAAGTAAATCATAAAGCAACTGATAGTATTCACCCTTTCTTCCAACCACAACCGGAGAATAGATAGAAACCTTGTCGTGAGTTACATCTACACCCATAACTTTTTTCGGTGCAGATTTTATTGATTCAACAGTGTGAATTATTGTGTCAAAAATTTCCTCTGTTGAGAGTTTCTTGATTTCTCGGGCGCATTCCAAACAATGTGGTTTACCAATACGAGCAAATAAAATGCGAAGGTAATCATAAATCTCTGTAATTGTTGCAACTGTTGAACGAGGATTGTTTGATCTAGATTTCTGGTCAATTGAAATAGCTGGTGAGAGTCCAGAAATTTCATCCACATCTGGCTTCTGCATAGTGTTCAAAAATTGCCTCGCATAAGCAGAAAGTGACTCCACATATCTGCGCTGCCCCTCAGCAAATATGGTGTCGAAGGCTAGAGATGATTTTCCTGACCCAGAAAGCCCTGTAATGGCCACCATTTTGTTACGAGGCATCTCAACAGTGATGTTCTTTAAATTATGTGTCCTAGCTCCTTTAACAACAATTCTATCGCTTGGTGCAATGCTTATTTTTGACCTTTTTTCTGCCATAAGTAGGCGCGATTATACCACAAAATCCTAGAATTGGCACGATTTAGCAATTACACAGTTTCTTTATCTCCTCAAAGATTTTATCCAAAGTAACAAGGGCCTTAACGAAGAATTTAACAGCACCAAGTTTAAAGCATTTCTCCATATCATCGCGCTGATCAAGATTTGAAAGCACAATTACAGGTATATCTTTTGTAGCAGGATCAGACTTCAATTTCTCCAAAATCTCAAAACCACTCATACCAGGAAGCACTAAATCCAAAACTATTACATTAGGCTTATCAGTTTGTAGTGACTGAAATGCCTCCTCAGCACTTTTTGCTTGAATATGCTTAGCCCCTGTCCCAGCAAGCTTTCTTCCAACAATTGATGATAGAAACATATCATCCTCCACCCATAAAACTGTTACACCGGTTAAATCACAACCTTTCTCTGTCTCATTTTTTGCCTCAATAATAAAATCATTATCACTATTTTTCATTTCTATACCAAGAATATCAGAAACTTTTTTATAAACCTCGTCAGGTGACATCTGTATCTTAACAATATAATCAGTTGCACCAAGTTCCTTTAGTCTACCCACCTCAACATCTTGCCCCGAATTTGAAATAACAATCACAGGAATTTTGGCAATATTTGGATCCTTAGATCTAGCCTCCAAGATTTCATATCCATTCATAGAAGGAAGTGACATATCGAGAAGCGCAATATCAGGATTGAGTGATTTTAATTCATTTAAACCAACCATTCCATCATGAACCAAAGCAACGTCGAAATCTTTTGATTGGAAAAACTTTTCAAGTATTTTCCCGAGGTTTTCATTATCTTCTATTATAAGTATTTTTTTCATGTTTAATTATTATTATTATGCTTTTGGTATCCAAAACTTAAATGTTGTCCCCCTTTCTTCATCTGATTCAAATGTCATTTCACCACCATGTTTCTCTATTATACTTTTAGCAATGAAAAGTCCCAAGCCCGAACCATTAGCTTCCATCTTTGAAGCATTGCGTGCTCTATAAAACTTAGTAAATATATATGCTTGCTGGTCTTTTGGTATTCCAATACCAGAATCAGAAATGCTAACGTATAACCTATCCCTCTCTGCATACACCTGTATTGTAACTGAACCATTATCTGGTGTATATCGACCAGCGTTTTCCAATAAATTCTGAATAACTGCGCGAATTTTTTCTTTATCGGCAGTCACTTCGCAAACCTCCTTATCACAACCGGAGTAATGAACCTTAATTCTCTTTGATTTATATTTCGGCTCTACGTCATGAAGGACTTGCTCAACAATTTCACCCATACTGACAGGTGCCTTAATCATTTCACTTCTGCCTGTATCCAATTTATCAGCTAAAAGCATATCCTCAACTAGAGTGATCATGTGATCATTACTCTCCTCTGCCTTACCTATAAATGTTTGTTGGTCTAGTGAGAGACCCCCAAGGTCACCTTTGAGAAGCATTGTTAATGTCCATTTCATTGCAGAAAGCGGTGTCCTCATCTGATGAGCGACTACTGAGATAAATTCTGATTTTTGTGTATCAAGTGCAAGAAGTTTTTCGTTTGCACGAGTTAACTCTAAATCTCTTCTAATTAAAAGTTTCGCTGATCTATCCTGTTCCTGAACTAATTCCAAAAGTTTTTGTTGCTGAGCTAAACCCTGCTTTGTAAGTTGCCTAAAATAAAATATTAAAAATAATACGTTCATTATAAGTAACCATGCAGCGTATATAAGTTCTGTCTCATTGCGAACCAAAGCAACCGCTAGCAAGATGCCGATTGTTATGAAAAGTTCAACTATTACTAGAAATTGAATTGACCACATATTATTCTCCTAGAACACAAATTACGACAGTTTCGTTGTGAAATTCAGCATTACAGGTCTTGATATTTTTAACATCACCATTCATTGGTGCTTGCTCACCATAAGTATAGAAACCAATAAGTGGCACATCCTTTCCTATAGCTTTCTGAATCGCTGAGATTTCTTCACCAGCCCTTTCTCCAAACAACTTATGCCTTGCGATGCAATTAAATATAATAACGGCCCTGGGTGTTGCACCTTTAAGTTGCTTTAAAGCGTTTTTAGCTGCCTCTTCAGCAACTTTTACAGCCTCATCTACACTTCCTATCATAAGCTGTATTTCTGAACCTTCAGGCATTTCAGCTGCGCAGGTAATGGATCCGTCAGAATCTACAGATATTGGATCTCTGATAAGCATTTCTGGATGATCAGCAACCTTCATACCTAATGGATAGGTTACAGCAAGCTTTGCCAATTTTTCTTTTTCTAGTTCCTCTGCAAGATCCCCAAAATACTCTTTATAAATATCTATTGCGGGTTTACCATCAAGCTCATATAACACAGCACCCTGTGATTTAGTAACCTTTCTTGGAATTCCAATTGGCATCCAACCATGCTTTACACCTACACCCACAAGAACTCTACCCTTGATACCCAGTCCAACAACTGCACCAGAATAAATAGTGTCATTTAGATATTGATATGTTTTTTCAAATTTGAAATCATCCCCGGCTGCACCACCAACCACTAGCGCATTAGGTCCCAAAACCTCGGTAACCCCTCTTACTATATCTGCACCATTACCTGCAAGAACATCCGGAAGCATCATAAATAAATCAATTTTACCTGATGCCATTGCCATAACTTTACTTGCAACATCCTTACCTGCCTCAGTTGGATTATAACGAATATGCTCACCAACCGCTCCATAAAATTCTGCATCATCTGAAGAAAATGCCATCACTGCAATAGACGGTTTATTTGATGGACCTTGCGTAGTTATCTCTCCAGCTGTAGATGCACCTGCTATTGTCACATTTGGGCCCACTACTGATCTTACACCTTCTATAACTTTAGCCTGATCATAAGCAACTGAAGCAAAAACTAAAGCGGCCTTTACTGGGCTACCAAGTAAAGCATCCACCGCTTGCTTTGCAGCATTTACACCCTCGCGATAAGGGTCGACTCCAACGCTTGATCCAACTCCAGCTTTAAACATGAGTTAATTATACTCTATGTTTTATAGTTTGCGCTTAGACTTTTTCACAACCTGTGTAGAACTTTCACCCTTAAGCTTCTTTATCTCATCGCGTATCAGCGCTGCGGTTTCAAAATCAAGTAGTTTTACCGCTTCTTGCATTTGAGCCTCCTTTTCTTTCAAGTATTTATCGGGATTTTCTTCAAACAGTCTTTTCTCAAGATTTACAAGAATATCAACAGCCTTTTCATGATCACGCTTCAAACTTTCTGTAATATCCTGAATCTTTTTAACGATAGTTGTTGGTGTAATACCATACTTTTTATTGTGTGCTATTTGCAAAGCACGACGTCGCAAAGTCTCCTTCATAGCATAGTCCATAGATTTCGTAATTGTATCTGCATAGAGAATTACCTTGCCTTCAACATTTCTTGCAGCACGACCGATAATCTGTACAAGCGAAGTTTCTGAGCGTAGGAACCCCTCTTTATCTGCATCAAATATTCCAATAAGTGCCACTTCTGGTAAATCTATTCCCTCTCTTAGCAAATTTACTCCAATTAAAATATCATAATCACCTTTTCTCAAATCTGTTAATATCTCTATACGCTCAATTGTCTTTATATCACTATGCAGGTATCGAGCTTTAATCCCTTTCTCTTTTAGGTACTCTGACAAATCCTCAGCCATCTTTTTGGTCAAGGTTGTACCGATCACTCTAAATCCTTTTTTAATTACCTTTTCAGCTTCAATAATAAAATCCTGGATCTGCCCTTTGTAAATTCCCTTTTCAGTAACCGGTTTTACAATAACTTCTGGATCGATAAGCCCTGTCGGACGAATGATTTGCTCCACTACTTGTTCTGAGTGTTCAAATTCATACGGACCCGGTGTAGCAGAGGTATAAACAACTTGATTAATCCTCTCTTCAAATTCATTGAACTTAAGCGGACGATTATCGCGAGCACTCGGTAGACGAAAGCCGAAATCAACTAAATTTTGCTTTCTTGAAGCATCCCCAGCATACATTGCACCAAGCTGTGGCACAGTAACGTGAGACTCATCAATAATGGTCAGAAATCCTTTTGGAAAATATGACAGTAACGAGTCAGGTGCTTCGCCAGGCATCTTGCCAGAGAAATGTCTTGAATAGTTTTCGATACCATTACAGTATCCAACCTCCTTAATCATCGCTAAATCATAATTTGTCCTACGCTTAAGCCTCTCTGCTTCGAGATTCTTACCATCCTTTATAAGTTCCTTTAATCTTGAGTCTAATTCAGCCTTGATTGTTGCTACTGCTCTTTTACCTTGTTCCTTGTCTGTGATGAAATGCTTAGTTGGGAAAATGAATGCAGTTTTCTCCTCAGATAAAATCGCTCTTGTCACTGCATCTATTTTTGCAATATTTGAAATTGTATTTCCCTCAAAACCGATTCTTAAAATATATCTTTCACTTATCGGCATAATCTCAACGAAATTACCAACGGCACGCACCAACCCAGGCTTCAGATCTGCTGTAGTCCTCTCATAATGAATGCCGATTAGTTTTTTTAAAAATTCCTGACGACTTATTTCCTGTCCAACTTCAACTTTCAAATTCACTTTTTCATATTCATCTGGACTTCCCAAACCGTAAATACAAGAAACTGACGCTACAATAATCACATCTTTACGAGTAAGGAGCGCCTGAGTCGAAGCGTGGCGAAGCCTCTCGATCTCCTCATTGATCATCGCCTCCTTCTCTATATATGTATCTGAGTGAGCTATATACGCCTCTGGCTGATAATAGTCATAGTAAGAAACAAAATAATGCACCGCATTTTCAGGGAAAAATTCACGGAATTCCTGTGCGAGCTGTGCTGCTAGAGTTTTGTTGTGTGCAATCACGAGAGTTGGTTTACCAATTTGCTCTATAACATTAGCCATAGTAAAAGTCTTACCCGTACCTGTAGCACCGAGTAATGTTTGATAACGCATACCTTTTTCCAGTCCTTCCACAAGCTGTTTTATAGCCTTTGGTTGATCTCCTGCTGGATTGAATCCTTCTCTTAATTTAAAAACTGACATG
>CAYYLG010000004.1:0-27567 GCA_964472605.1 uncultured Candidatus Saccharibacteria bacterium
GATTTTTTGAAATGCCCGAGACTTTATTATCTGCATAATATGTATAAAAACCCGAAAACCGGGAGGAAGATTAATATAACGTCACCTGCGCTGGCACTAGGCGTTGCCGTTCATGAAGTTCTGGAACCGCTAGCTTGGATAAAGACGGAGGATAGATTCAAACAAGATTTCAAAAAACTTTTTGAAGAAGCATGGAAACCGGTATCAGGAAAATTGGGAGGGTTTAAAACTGAAGAGAAGGAAATTGAGACAAAAAATCGTGGATGGGAAATGATACAGAGAGTTTTAGAAAATCCAGGACCGCTTAGTAATCCCGCACTACGAATGGTGAAAGATAAAAAAGATTTACCTTATTTTTTCCTTATGCCAGAAGAAAATATTATCCTTTGTGGCAAGATTGATTGGCTTGAATATTTGCCCGAAACAGATAGTTTGCATATTTTGGATTTCAAAACCGGCAGAAGTGAAGAGAAAGAGGATTCACTTCAATTACCAATTTATTTATTGCTTCTTAAAAATTTAAAAAGCCGTCCTGTGTCTAAGGCTAGTTATTGGTATATTGATCGTGACAATGAACCAAAGGAGAAACCTTTACCGAGTGTTGATGAATCATTTAAGAAACTGTGTGAGATTGGACTTCAGGTGAAAAAGGCTCGCAAAGCTCCAGAGAGTGAAGGGCTTCTCAAATGCCCACATGGTGGCTGTAGGGAATGTGAACCATTTGAAAAGATTCTGCGTGGCGAAGCTGAATATGTGGGAGTGGGTAACTATAATCAAGAGCTTTACATTTTGTAATTTTGGCATTAGTCTGATCGGAGATGCATGCTAAACATTCTATAGTTGTTTCAGTTGATTTAGAACATATCGATGAACTCGGACATGTTAATTTCCTAGAACTTCAAAGATTGGTTTTTGTTGCACATCGGCAGATTATGCGAAAGTTTGGGGTGGATATAAATACCCTTAAGGAGCAAGATTTTTGTCTAATGATGCTTGTGGTTGAGAAAGTTGAATTTCATCGTGAATTAAAACTTGGAGATATTCTAGACATTAAATTTGTCATCAATCGAACCAGGCCAATGGTTTTGAAGTTTGAAGTTCAGGTATTTTCGTCAGACTTGCTTTCTGCTTCATTGTCCTATGAAATGGTAACAGCAAAATTTTCTACAAAAAGACCGATAGCAGTTCACAAAACCCCAGTTAAAGTCTTGATTGAAGCGTAATAACTGGTTTTTTATATAATTTGACACCCCATAAAACCCGTGTATAATAGCTCATGATTGTGACTCGAATGAGTTCCGCTGGCAAAGGAACAATCGCCTATTAACAACCTCCGTTTCAATAAGAAAAATCACCCGATGATGCATCACGCGGGAGTATTTATAAATTTATAGAAGGAGAAACCCTTACCACATAAGTGGTCGGGGTATTTTGTGCGTTTATTAAGAAGGAAAGAAATTATGCAAAAAACGAAAAAGTATTTCGGGAAGTTTAAGAAGCCATGGATCGAGATCCCAAACCTTGTAGAAGGTCAGGTTGAATCATTCAAGCTACTTAAATCGATTGGTATCGGTGAAGTATTCAAGGAGTTTGGTGGAATCAAAGATTTTTCAAACAAAAAGTTTGAACTTACTTTCACTGACTACAAACTTGAAGAACCTAAGTATGATGAGCAATATGCCAAGGAGAACAAGCTTTCATTTGAAGCTCCTCTTAAGGTAATGGTTCGTTTGGAAAACAAGATTATGAAAACTTCTAAGGAACAGGAGATTTTCATGGCTGATTTCCCACTAATGACATCAAACGGTACTTTCATTATAAACGGTATCGAGCGCGTGATCGTTCCACAGCTTGCTAGATCATTTGGTATTTTCTTTACTGAAAACGAAATTCGTGGAAAGCGTTACTTTGGTGCCAAGATAATTCCTTCTCGCGGTGCTTGGGTTGAAATTGAGACTGAGGCAGAAGATGCACTATATGTTCGTATCGATAAAAACAGAAAGTTTCCTATCACAACTCTACTCCGCGTGATGGGTGCTCCAACTGATACAGATATCCTTGCTCTTGGTGCTGGTAATCCAGAACTAAAGCATGCTCTCGAAGTTACTTTGGCTAAGGATCATGTAAAGACTCAAGATGAGGCTTACATTGAAATCTACAAGCGTCTTCGTGATGGAGATCTTGCTACAGTAGACAATGCTCGCGATTTCGTTAAAACTATTTTCGATCCAGAACGTTATGACCTTCACAGAGTTGGTCGTTTCCGTTTCAACAAGCGTTTCGGTAAATCTCTAGAAGAAAAAGCACTTGCCCAGCGTACTGTTTCTCTAGATGATTTGGTTACGACTTTAGCTCATGCGGTATCTCTAAACCACAATCCTGATGCTACAGCTGACGATATTGATCATATGGGATCAAGACGTGTTAGGTTCGTTGGAGAAATGCTTCAACAGAAAGTTCGTGTTGGTATGACACAAATGAAGAGAAACATTCAGAACAGAATGTCTACAATTGATACAGATGCAACACTTCCAGTTCAATTCATTTCGCCTCGTCCACTACAGGCTCGTATCAAGGAATTCTTTACTACAAACCAGCTTTCACAGTTCATGCAACAAGTGAACTCTCTAGAAGAGCTTGAGCACATGAGAACTATCTCAGCACTTGGTCCTGGAGGTTTGTCACGTGAACGTGCAGGTTTCGAAGTCCGTGACGTACACCCATCTCATTACGGAAGAGTTTGTCCGATCCATACACCAGAAGGTCAAAACATCGGTCTTATTCTTCGTCTTGCAACATATGCCAAGGTAAATGAATTCGGCATGATTGAGACTCCTTATGTGAAAGTAAAGAATGGAAAGATCACAGGTGAGATTCAATATTTCAATGCACTAGAAGAAGAAGAGTTCAACATTGCTCACGCTGCGATAAACTATGATGACAAAGGTAAGATTACAGATGCAGAAGTTGAAGTAAGACAGAACGGCAAGCCAGGACTTGTTAAACCAGAAGAAGTTCATCTTATGGACGTGGCGACAAATCAACCATTCGCTATCACAACTTCTATGATTCCGTTCCTAAACCACGACGATGCTAACCGTGCGCTCATGGGATCAAACATGCAGAAGCAGGCGGTGCCTTGTATTATTCCTGAAGCTCCGCTAGTTGCGACTGGTATCGAGGAGAAAGCTATCGAGGACACATCTCGTGTTATTAAGTCAAATGTAGAAGGAACTGTTACTGCGGTTGATGCTAAGAAAGTTGTTGTTAAAGACTCTAAAGGTAAGGAACATGTTTCAAAACTTGTTGAATTTTCTAGAACAAACGGATTTACCGCATTCCACCAGCGTCCAGCAGTAAACTTGGGAGACAAGATTAAGAAAGGTGATTTACTTGCTGATACATCTGTATCTGACTCAGGTCAGATGGCACTTGGTCAAAACATGCTTGTAGCATTCATGACTTGGTCTGGATCAAACTATGAAGATGCGATCATTCTTTCAGAGAGACTTGTAAAGGAAAGTAAATTTACTTCAATTCATCTAGATGAGTTCGTAGTAAATGTTCGTGATACTAAACTTGGACCTGAAGTTACAACTTGTGATATTCCAAACGTTGGCGAAATCAGACTAAAGAATTTGGATGAGGATGGTGTAATACGCATCGGTGCAGAAGTTCGTCCTGGAGATATTCTAGTTGGTAAAGTTACACCAAAAGGTGAGACACAACTTACTCCAGAAGAAAGACTACTTCGCTCTATTTTCGGTGAGAAAGCAAAGGATGTTAAGGATACTTCAAAGCGTGTTGATTCTGGAAACAGAGGACGTGTTGTTGGAGTGAAAATCTTCTCTCGTGAAAAGGGAGACAAGCTTGAATCAGGAATTATCAAGAGAATCCATATCGAGATCGCTCAGCTTAGAAATATTTCAGTTGGAGACAAGCTAGCTGGTCGTCACGGAAACAAAGGTGTTATCTCAAAGATTCTTCCAGTTGAAGACATGCCATATATGGCAGACGGAACTCCGGTAGATGTGATCCTTACACCACTTGGTGTACCATCACGTATGAACCTAGGTCAGATCCTCGAGCTTCACATGGGTATGGCTGCTTCAAAGTTAAACTATCAAGCAATCGTTCCTCCATTCTCAGGTGCGACAGATGCCGAGATTAAGGAAGAATTGAAGAAGGCTGGTGTGCCAGAAGATGGTAAATTCCAACTATTTGATGGAAGAAACGGAGAACCATTCCAGCAAAAGACCGCTGTCGGATATATGTACATCTTGAAACTGCATCACATGGTGGAAGACAAGATACATATGCGTTCTATCGGTCCTTACTCTCTTATCACTCAGCAGCCACTTGGAGGAAAGGCGCAAAACGGAGGACAGAGATTTGGAGAAATGGAGGTATGGGCACTCCTCGGCCACGGTGCAGCTTACACACTTCGTGAAATGCTTACATACAAGTCAGACGACATTGTAGGAAGAAGTGAAGCATTCGATTCGATCGTTAAAGGCGAGAGAATAGAAGCTCCAAATGTTCCTGCTTCATTCCATGTTGTGCTAAATACACTTAGAGGATTGGGGCTTGATGTGGATCTTAAAAAGGGAGACCAAATAGTCGAAAGGTCTAGAAAGAAGAAGGAGAATAACGGTAATGATTATTAATCCTTAACTCTAACTAATAAAAATATATGAATTCAAAATTCAACATAAAAGACCTAAACGACTTTGATTCAATCTCACTTAAGGTTGCATCTCCTGATCGTATTAAAGAATGGTCATACGGTGAAGTTACAAAACCAGAGACCATGAACTACAGAACACAGCGTTCTGAAAAAAATGGACTCTTTGATGAAAAAATCTTCGGTCCAGACAGAGACTATGAATGTTACTGTGGAAAATACCGCGGTATTCGTTACAAGGGAATTGTTTGTGAAAAATGTGGAGTAGAAATAACTCGCTCAATTGTTCGTCGTGAAAGAATGGGACATATTGAGCTTTCAACACCAGTTGCACACATCTGGTTCCTTAGAGCTATTCCTTCAAGAATGGCACTTATCTTAGGAATGACAGGAGGTGATTTGGAGAAAGTTACTTACTTTGCAGGATACTTGGTTACTGCAGTTCATGAAGATGAAAGAACAAAATTCCTTTCTGATCTAGATTCTGAATACAAGTCAAAGGTTAAGTCTCTTCAAGACGACAAGACTCGTGAAGCACTAAAGGAGCTTCTCCTTACAACAAGAAAAGAAATTGAAGGTATTGCAGTAGGACAAGTTCTTGATGAAGTTCACTATCACAAATATTCTCTAAAATACGGAACATTGTTTGAGGCAGGAATCGGTGCAGAAGCGCTTTATGATATTTGTAAAAAAATAAATCTAGAAACTCTTCATAAAGAGCTTGAAGCTTCACTAGAAAAGGCTGGTGCAGCGGATAAGGAAAAGATAAATAAGAGAATTACTCTTGTGAAATCAATGATTGCTGCGAATCTTCGCCCAGAGTGGATGTTCATTACTCGTCTCCCAGTTATTCCAGCAGGACTTCGTCCAATGGTTGCTCTTGAAGGAGGTAGACATGCTACATCAGATGTGAATGATCTATATCGTCGTGTAATCAACCGTAACAATCGTCTAAGAAAGCTTATGGAAATTCACGCTCCAGATGTGATCCTAAGAAATGAAAAAAGAATTCTTCAGGAAGCGGTGGATGCGCTTATCGATAACTCAATGCGTTCAGGTGGAGCAGCTACAGCAGGAGCAAATCCACTACAGCGTCGCCCTCTAAAGTCTCTTGCAGATAACCTAAAGGGTAAGAGAGGACTATTCCGTGGAAACCTTCTAGGTAAGCGTGTTGACTACTCAGGACGTTCAGTAATCGTAGTAGGTCCTACACTAAGCTTGGATGAATGTGGATTACCAAAACAAATGGCTCTTGAACTTTTCAAACCATTTGTTATCTCAGGACTACTTAAGAGAGAATTGGCATTCAACATCCGTGGAGCAACAAGACTTATCGAAGATGAGACTCCAGAAGTTTGGGAAATTCTAGAAGAAGTGATCAAAGGTAAATACGTTCTTCTAAACCGTGCTCCAACACTTCACAGACTTGGTATTCAAGCTTTCAGACCAAAACTTATTGAAGGAAATGCGGTTCATGTTCACCCACTAGTATGTACAGCCTTCAACGCGGACTTCGACGGAGACCAAATGGCGGTTCATGTACCACTTTCAGAAGAAGCACAAATGGAAGCTCGTGAGATCATGGCCTCAGACAAAAACATTTTGAAGCCAGGTTCAGGAGATCTAACAGTAGTTGCTAAGCTTCTTGATATCGTACTCGGATGTTATTGGATGACAAAGGAACTTCCAGGAGAATTAGGAGAAAAGAAAATGTTCTCATCTCCAAACGAAGCTATTACAGCTTGGGATTTCAAAGTTGTAAGTGCTCGCGCAAAGATTTATGTTCTTGGTGGTCCTGAAGATAAATTTAGTGAAATGAGAGATAAGGCATTTGAGACAACAGTAGGAAGACTACTTTTCAATGCTGTACTTCCATCTGACTATCCATACATCAATGCTGAAATGGATAAGAAGCGCATGAGTGCACTTGTAGATGATCTTGTAAATCGTTATGGAGTAAATCGTGTTGCAGAAATTCTAGATAGAATTAAACATTTCGGGTTTACTTATGCGACATACGCAGGTATTACATGGGGTATCGATGATGTACGTGATCCAAAGGAAAAGCAAGAAATAATCGAATCAGCAAAGAAGGAGGCTAGTGCGGTTCATGAACAATATAACGAAGGTCTTCTTTCAGATGACGAGAGGTTTAGGAAGACAATTGAAATCTGGCAGGATGCTAAATCAAAGATCGAAAAGACAATGACAAAGGCATTCGACAAGGATGGATCTGTACATGACATGGTTATCTCTGGTGCCAGAGGTTCACTTGCTCAGATTACACAGATGGCGGGTATCAAGGGTCTTATTCAGAACACGGCCGGAGAGACAATTGAATTCCCGATTCTTTCAGCCTACAAACAAGGTCTAACACCGATTGAATACTTCATTACAACTCACGGAGCACGTAAGGGTATGACGGATACTGCACTTAACACAGCTAAAGCCGGATACCTAACAAGAAAACTCTTCGATGTAGGTCAGGATGTAATCATCAGCGAAAAGGATTGTAATACAAAGGATCATGTGGTTATTACAACTGATTCTGATTCTGGTATTGCGATTCCAATTTCAAAGAAGATTCGTGGACGTATTCTTGCTAGTGATGTTGTAGTGGATGGAAAGACACTATTTAAGAAAGGTCATCTGATGTCTAAGCATGATGCAAAGGACATTGAAGATGCTGGCGTAACTTCTGTAGAAGTTAGATCACCTCTTACATGTAAGACAGGACAAGGTATCTGTGCAACATGTTACGGACTTGATCTTGGTAAAAACAAATTGGTTGATGTCGGCGAAGCTGTGGGAACAGTAGCGGCACAAGCGATCGGTGAACCAGGAACACAGCTTACAATGCGTACATTCCATGCCGGAGGTGTGGCGGTACAAGGTGGAGACATCACAGCCGGTCTTCCTCGTGTGGAAGAAATCTTCGAAAAACGTCTTCCAAAGAATCCTGCCGTAGTAACTCATGCTGCCGGTGTGATAACTGAAATCAAGGAATTAGGAAAAGAAAAATTAATCAAGATGCTTCCTGAGATAGAAGACAAGGGCAAGAAGAAGGGTCAGGAAATTGAATACTATTTCAGTGTTAAGCGTGCACCACTTGTGAAAGTTGGAGATAAGGTAGAGAAGGGACAGATAATTACTGACGGTTCTGCATCAATCGATGAACTATTCAAATACGGTGGTAAGGAGAAAGCTCAAAACTATATTATTTCTGAAGCAAACAGACTATATGAACTTCAGGGAGAAACAGTTTCTCGTAAACATATTGAAGTTATTGTTCGTCAAATGTTCGGTCCAGTTAAAATCAAGTCAGCAGGAGATACACAGTTTGGTGTAGGTGAGACAGTGAACAGATCTGATCTTGAGCGCGAAAATGCTCGCATGACAGCTGCAGAGAAAGAGATAGCTTCAGGTGAACCAACAGTACTTGGTATTACTGAGGTATCACTTTCACGAAGAAGCTTCTTGTCAGCTGCATCATTCCAGCATACAAATAGAGTACTTATCAATGCTGCAACTAAGGGTACAAAGGAAGATCTAATCGGTCTAAAGGAAAATGTTATCATTGGTCGCCTTATCCCAGCTGGAACAGGCTTCCAAGGAAGTGAAAAACAAGCTATGGTTAAGGAGCTACAAGATAGTTTGCGCCCTACCTACACTGAAGAAGAAAAGACAGCGTAATCATCTTGGGTAGACTACAGTCACAACCCATGTCATCACCTGTTGAAGAAATAAAAAGAAGAATAAAGATTGAAGAGCTAATCTCAAGTTATATAACTATTGAGCGTGCTGGTTCTAACTTCAAAGCGAAGTGTCCGTTTCATAATGAACGGACACCTTCGTTTTTCATATCTCCAGACAGAGGATCATACTATTGTTTTGGCTGTGGTGCCAAAGGGGATATATTTAGCTTTGTTCAATCATTCGAAGGGCTGGATTTCATGGGGGCGCTTAAGATTCTTGCTGATAAGTCAGGAGTGGTTTTAGAGTTAAAGTCATTTGATGGTCATAAAGGCAAGGATAGATTAATGAAAATCATGGAGGCCGCCACAGTATTCTATGAAAAGTTTCTTGAGAAAAATCCAGAAGTCATAGAATATTTGAAAGCCAGAGGACTTACAGATGAAACAATAAAGAAATTTAGAATTGGTTTTGCTCCATATGATTGGAGAACATTCTACAACCTAATGTCAGATAAGGGCGCGACAAAAGATGAATTAATTCGGGCAGGTCTTGTAAAAATAGGTGACAAGGACACTGTTTATGACAGATTTCGAGGTAGAATAATGTTTCCAATCGCGGATTCTATAGGTAGAACAATCGCTTTCACTGGAAGAGTATTTAAGGGAGATGAGACACAGGCAAAATATATCAATTCTCCAGAGACTGAACTCTTTAAAAAATCGGAAGTGCTTTATGGACTCGACAAGGCCAAGCGGGCGCTTCGTATAAAGAATCGGGCTATCATGGTTGAAGGTCAAATGGATTTAATCATGTGTCATCAAAGTGGTATTGATGAATCAATCGCTACATCTGGCACAGCGGTAACAGAAGATCATTTGCAAATCATTAAGAGATATACAAACAATCTCCTTGTATCATTCGATAATGATAAAGCGGGAAGGAAGGCATCAGAAAGACTTTGGTTTATGGCACTCAAGGATGGATTCAATGTAGAGGCTCTTGTAATCCCAAATGGTAAAGATCCGGCAGATGCGCTCCTACAAGATAAAAATGCTTTAGATGACTCGATCAAATCTCCTAAGCATCTTATCGAAGCTTTACTTGAAGCACTCTTTAACGAATACAAAGATAAAGAATTACTTCGCAAAGCAATTATCTCAGATATCCTTCCACTCATAAGTGCTATTCCTCAAGCTCTTGAACGTGGGAGATTTGTTTCTATTATCGCAAGTAAGATGGGGGTAAAGGAGGATGTTGTTTGGGAAGACATCAAAAAACAAAAGTCACCAAACCCAGTCAAAGGCACAGCAAACAAGGAAAGCACCCTTGTCAAACGTTCGCGTTATGATATGCTAATGGAACATACATGGGCGCTTCTATATTATCTGGAAGCGAACGACCCTGAAGCGCTACAGATATACCAAAGGCGCATTAAAGATATTTTGGGTGAGGAAGTTTTCGCAACACTTATAGAAAATAATAAGGACCGCAAACATGAACTAATGTTTCAAGCGGAAGTTTATTGGGAAGGAAAAGATAAAAAGCAAATAGCAGAGGACTTGAGTCTAGAACTTGAGATTGAAACTCTAAAAGCAAAATTATCTAGTCTAATGGAAGAATTACATAAGATAGAGAAAGACGATCCTGCAAAAGCAAAGGATCTTCTCCTCATTTGTCAGGCACATTCTTCGAAACTTGAAAGTTTGAAGTCTGGACAGCGTAAGTAAGTTTATTTATAAAATTTATAATCTCATAATCCTTTAATCTCTCACAAATGGCGTCAAAGAAAAAAACCATTAAAAAGTCGGTAAAGAAATTTAAAAAATCTAAGCCTGTTAAAAAAATAGTAAAAAAACCTACTAAAAAAGTAGTAGCTAAAAAAGCAAAGGTAGTAAAACCAAAAAAAGCATTAAGTCCAGCAAAAAATAAAAAAGCTCAAGATCAAGATCGTAGAGCAACTAAACTCCTCCACAAAGGTAAGGAGAGAGGTTTCGTTACTTATGACGAAATTCTCCGTGAATTCCCAACAATCGAAGAAGATATTACATTCCTTGACGATTTGTATAGCAAACTTCAAACAGCGGGTATAGATATTCTAGAAGGAGGTGGACTCCTCGAGATGCAAAGTGATGCTGTAGAGCCAAAGGCTTATAGTTATGGTGGTAGGGGAAGTGACTCATCATATGATTCTATTCAAATGTATCTCCGTGAGATCGGTCAGTATCCACTTATTCACGCTCATCAGGAAAAGGAGTTAGCAAAGAGAATTCAAGCGGGGGATGAAGAAGCCAAAAATCTTTTAGCCAAGGCTAACTTGCGCTTGGTTGTTTCTATTGCTAAGAAATATGTAGGAAGATCTCCTGACCTTACACTTCTCGACTTAATTCAAGAAGGTAATCTTGGTCTCTTTAAGGCTGTAGATAAATTTGATTGGACCAAGGGATATAAATTCTCTACATACGCTACATGGTGGATTCGTCAGGCTATCACCCGCGCTCTCGCTGATCAGTCACGTACAATCCGTGTCCCTGTGCATATGGTGGAAACAATTGCTAAATACAAACAAGTTGTTCGTCGTCTCTCACAAGACCTTGGGCGTGATCCTCTTCCAGAAGAAATCGCTGTTGAGATGGGACTTGAAGTTGATAAGGTATACATGATTGAAAAGATTGATCAGTCTACCGTATCACTTGAGAGTCCAGTAGGTGAAGATAGTGATGATGGTAAATCAGTTCTCGGTGACTTCATTGCTGATGACAAAATCCTTTCTCCAGACCAAGAATCTTCTCGTAGAATCCTTGCCGATCAAGTGAAGGAAATTCTCGACGATCTATCAGAAAAGGAGAGAAGAATTCTAGAAATGCGTCATGGATTAATCGATGGTATACAACACACACTAGAAGAAGTAGGAAAGAAGTTTGGAGTTACTCGTGAACGTATTCGTCAGATTGAAGCCAAGGCTCATGAAAAAATCCGTTCCCACGACAGGTCAAATAGATTGAAGAATTATTAAATAAAAAAAGAAAGCGCTGGCCCGGAGGTCAGCGCTTTTTGAAAGTTTTGCAGAACAGGTCTTTCTCCTGGAATTAATGTGCCGGGGCTGTGAGTCCCTCGAGTGTGGTGTTGAACAACTGGCGAGCCAGTGCTTCCTTGGTGGCGGAGATTTGCCCGCTGTAGCGAGCACCATCACCGTATCGCAGGACACCAAACATGGTGCCGCGGAACTCTTTCAGACCGATATACCAACCATTCTCGAACTCGAGAACGAAACCGATACCATTGGTTTCTTGTGGTTTGATGATCGGATCCGAGAGGGCGAGCATGGACTCGGTGACTTCAGGTGTGTTACCGATACTGATCGTATCAAGCAACCCTTGCAGGATTTGTCGAATGTGCATAGTTAAATATTATATCATATATAGAAACTTAGTCAATTACTAATAAATCATTCTAAAACAATGTAAAATAGATGAAATGACTATTTTTGAGGAAAGATACAAAAGGTTAAATACAGCCCAGAAGGAGGCGGTTGATACCATTGAGGGACCTGTAATGGTTATAGCAGGCCCTGGGACGGGCAAGACGACGATACTCACACTTCGTATAGCAAACATACTACAGAAGACTGATACACCAGCTTCTGGGATTTTAGCGATTACCTTTACTGACGCTGGCGTTAAGTCAATGAAGCAGAAGCTACGTGAAGTTATAGGAGGCAGGGCTGACGAAGTTCGCATTCACACATTCCATGGATTTGCTTCATCAGTTATAAATGAATTCAAAGATCATTTTGTGCATTTGTATGGAACCAAACAAATTACAGATATAGAGGCAGAATCATTGGTGAGGAAAATCTTGGCTCAAAAGGATTTTGTGGATTTGCGCCCATTTGGCAATCCAGAATTTTATATTGGACCAATACTAGGTGCTATTCGTGATGCGAAGCGTGAAGCACAATCTCCAGAAATGCTAAGGGATTATGCAAAGCAAGAAATTGAAAATATAAAGAATGATGAATCATCTATCTCTACTCGTGGTGCAAGTAAGGGTGAGCTGAAGGCGGATGCAAAGAAAAAGATTGAGAAATGCGAGAAGACAATTCTCTTTGCAAAAGTTTATGAACTTTATGAAGAAGACAAGAAGAAGCAGAAATGTATAGACTTCGATGATTTGATATTTGAGCTTCTCTTAGCATTTGGCCGTGATGAATTACTACTTCGCCAGATACAGGAGAAATTTCTCTATATACTAGTAGACGAACATCAGGACACTAACGATGCGCAGAATTTGATTATCAAAATGCTCGCGGACTTTTTTGATTCACCAAATATATTTATTGTAGGAGATGAGAAGCAGGCTATCTATAGATTCCAGGGTGCTTCTGTAAATAATTTCCTTAAGCTAAAGAATATGTGGAAGGATATGAAGCTTATTTCATTAACTCATAATTATCGTTCCCATCAGTCTATTCTCGATGCTAGTTTTAGTATGATTGAATCAAATTATGCTGATAATGAATTAAGTGATTTACGCATTAAACTTGAATCAGGATCGGGGGACAAAAGGAGACCGGTTGATCTCGTCCATGCGCCAACTGTGGGGACTGGAGAGAAATATTTGCTAGATGAAGTTAAAAATATTTTAGGTAAGAAAACTGAGGAGACTATTGCAATAATTTCTAAAAATAATAGAGATATAGAGAGAATCATCAGGCTCTTCGAGGGGGCGGGAATTCCTGTATCTGCAGAGCGCTCTATAGATATTTTTTCGCATCCAATTGGAAACCTATTTTTCTCACTTATAGAGTTTATCTATGATAATTCAAACATCGAGGCATTGGGACATACGATTGCTGGCGGATTGTGGGGGATTGATCTTATGCAAGGAGTTGCAATGCAAAAAGAATTACGAGGTGGAAGGATAGAACGGGTTTTGTCGGATCTCACAAATCTGAAGGAGATAAATAAAGAAGTCTTAGAGGATAGCCCAGTTATATTTCTCATGAATATTGCAGTGCTTTCAGGATTTACGAAGTTGCTTACAAATGATCCCTCTTATGTAGAGATTTACCGAGCAATTCTTGGACTGGCTGCAAATATTGTAAAGAATGGAGATGTTTCAGATTCAAGGGTTTTACTTGAGAGATTAATTGCTTACAAAACTTCTGCCGAGAATAAAAGTGTCAAAATTCCTATCGGAGTTTCTGATTATCCGGTCAAGGTTATGACAGCCCACGCTTCAAAAGGTCTTGAATTTGATTATGTATTTGTGCCTTTCGCAAATGAAGAAAGTTGGGGAAGTCGTAGAAGGAATTCTTATTTTGTAATGCCTGTAGATGGTAGTGTAAGCGAGGATGATGAGGTGAGGGATACGAGGAGACTATTTTATGTGGCCATAACTCGCGCGAAAAAGCATGCGTCAATAATAATCCCTGATGCGGATGATACAGGTAAAGAACTTATGGAGCTACGATTTGTGGCTGAGCTTGGTGAGAGCGATGTAAGTCATGTGAATATAGAAAAAGCCGCGATAAATATATTGGAACCAAGAAAGAAAATTGATCAAAAGGCTAAACTGTTGGATTACATAAAATCAACTTTGGATGAAAAAGGACTTTCCGTTACAGCTCTAAATCATTTCCTCGCATGTCCATCGACATTTATATATAAAAGTATTTTGAAAGTTCCTGAACTTCCGAATCCAAACAGTGAGAAGGGTAATGCGATGCACCTCGCGATGGATAGAGTTTGGCATAGTGATATAAAGACAAAGGAATTAATACAGAGAACGATAGAATATACAGTTAAAGAATATATGGACCAGTCTATGCTAAAGAAGTTTGAACGGGAGGCCGTAACAGCTGAACTACTTGAAAATGCGCCAAGTGTGGCAGAAAGTCTTGTGCATCATTTTAATACAAAGGGAGATGTATTTTCAGAGCATTGGGTAGAGGGTGAGTCTGGAGGACTTAAAATTCACGGAAAGCTCGATGCGATAGTTGATACAGGAAATGAGGTTTTGGTATTTGATTATAAAACTCGATTGAAGATGAGTGAGAATCAGATCAAGGGTTTGGTAAAAGATGATAAAAATATTGGAGGATATTTCAGGCAACTTGTTTTCTATAGAATGCTTTTACAGGATAATCCAAAGTTCAGAGGGAAACCCATTGTCCCGTCTTTAGTTTTCCTTACTCCAGATAACAAGGGAATATGTCATACTGAATCTCTACCAATAAGTAGTGAGGATATAGAGAAAGTTAAATCAGAAATAGAGTCCTTAGTAGAATCAGTAAATACCGGCAAAATCCTCTCCGATACCTGTCCTGATCCAAAATGCCCCTGGTGTGGTCTAAAAAGCTTATAAAATAAGGGTTTTCTATCTATTGACTATAGCTTAGTATATGTTGTATAATGTAAAGTAAATAAGGTTCTTTGAAATGCTCTATGGAGTTAGTCATAGCCAATAGATCTTGATATTAAATCGAGATTTGCTAGCTATGACTACTCGCGCAATTGCGACTGGTCCCCTGGCACCAACAGGCCATAGTGAGCCTAAACCGAAAGGAATAAATCATGAAAAAAGCAGTGTTTATGTTCGTTATCATAGCCACTTACTTCATTAGTATGAACAATGTGTGCGCTGATACGATCTACCTCGGTGCAGAAAAAACCAAGACTTGGTCACAGATCTTGCGCTACGAAGATGGGGAGCTTGCCAATCTCCTTACAAAATGGGAGAAAGAAAATCCTACCAAAAGGATTATTTGTGTTACACCCGCACTGAAGAACGGAGACAAAGGATGCTTCTTTACGGGCTACCTTGTAACCTTTGAAGAAAAGAGGAAGGAATGAAAAAGCTCACCACGACGATCAAAGGAGCGCCCGCGTCACCAGAAGAAGCAGCGATGCTTCATTCGCTACTGGTTAAAGTGAATGAGGTGTTCATGGCATACTCGCTTAACTGCAAGATGCTAGTCACAGTCGTAGGGATCGAAAGTCTCACGGGAACTCGCGAAGAGTTTGCAGAGAAAGTTCGTTACTGTAATCGAATGGTAGCGTTCATTACCTTCATCCGCAACGGCGTCCTGGCAGACATTACGTTCTGCAAGGGCAAGGAAGTGGTGGAGGCAATAGCATTCATGTTCGATGGCGATAGCGGTGGCATGCTCCGCGTCCCGTAAAGCAGGCTAAATGCCAAAATGGTGGTATGTCCACCAAAAAGCGCCGTGGGGTTTTACCACACGGCGCTTTCTTTTATTTATAAAATATTACTCTAGTAGCTTGTCGATAACACTCTTAACTGTTGTGTATGACTGAGCACCGTTTATTGGCACAGTTGTCTTTGTACCTTTAACAACTATTACACTATAAGGAGTTCCTTCTACACCTGCATCAACACCACTCTGGAATTGTGCATCAACTTTATCTGCAAACTTTCCGCTACTTAAACATTCATTAAACTTCTTTTCATCCAATCCTATTTCCTTTGCAATTTTTGGGAGTTCTGTTGCATCAAGTTTATTGTTTGAAGGAGTTATTGCGAAAATCTTGTTGATGTATGACCAGAAAGCATCTTTACCACCAATGTCTGCCGCGCATTCTGTAGCTTCAGCTTCCTTTCGAGTCTTTGGGTGAATTGAATCTAGTGGGAAATGTCTGTATACCCAAGCAACTTTTCCATCCTTACCATAATCAGCCATGATTTGGTTCATGGTGTTGTGAAAGGTTTTACAGAATGGACATTCAGTATCTGAATACTCAACAACAATAATTTTGGCGTCAGGGTTACCCATTATATGGTCATCACTTGATACTGGTTTAATGGTAACTGCGCTACTTGGAACTTTTTTCTGACCAGGGTTTACTGCGCTTCCACCACGAGTCATATATATAGCCCCAGCAATAAGCCCACCCGCTACTATGATTGAGAGTGGAATTATTACAGCGTTTTTAAGGTCTTTCATGATTCAATTTAAATTATAATAATATGTGCTAAAGTATATCATATGCCATTTTGGGATGCGATAATCTTGGGAATTGTTCAGGGACTTACAGAGTTTATACCAGTATCTTCTACTGGACATCTTATTTTATTTAGAGAGTGGCTAGGGATTAATATTAGTTCCGGACTATCTTTTGATGCAGTTTTACAGCTGGCTACAACACTCGCGGTTATACTCTATTTCTGGAAAGATATTTGGGATCTCAAAAACAATTTAAAAATGATTAAGGTTTTAATCGTTGCAACTATACCCGCAGTAATCTTGGGTCTACTTCTAGAATCAAAGATGGAAACCGTCTTCCGTGATCCGAAGCTCGTGGCAGTAATGTTAATTATCGGTGCGGGACTCATGTACTTTGCAGAAAAGTTTTCAAATAAAATTACAAATAAAGAAAATGAAGTTGGAATAAAGAAAGGGTTTATTGTTGGAGTTTTCCAATCATTGGCTCTTATACCAGGTATGTCACGCTCTGGGTCAACTATTTCTGGAGGACTTATTATGGGTCTAAGCAGGGAAGAAGCGACTAGGTTTAGCTTTATTCTTTCTGTGCCGATTCTTCTTGGAACTGGAGCAAAAAAACTTCTTGAAATTATGCATTCAAATTCGTTCGATGGTGGTACGCCTCTTTTGTGGGCTTCTGTAACTGCGTTTATTGTGGGTCTCGGTGCTATACATTTCCTTATGAATTATCTTAAGAAAAATACTCTAAATGCTTTTGTGGTTTATAGGATTGTATTAGCTGTAGCGATTATTTTGTTGTTTATATAAAAACCAGAAGGTATCTTATTTGATACTTACTCCCAGTAACCCAGCAAGAAGTGATATTGCATCACTTTTAAGTTCGTTTGACGCAACACTTGCACCGAATTTTTTAACCATATCCGCTGACATTCTTGAATTACTTGAGGCGGCAACAATTGGACCAGTAAAACCCTTTACATTACGGATATAATCCACTACTCCAAATCCTGTTCCATCGGGTAGATTACCGTCACAGATCACACCAGTGATCTCGTTCGAATGGGTATCAAATAGTCGTTCAGCATCCTTGACCGATACGGCATTAATTAATTCATAGTCTGTGGGCATGAATGCTTTGAATGCACGTCCAATTGCGACCGCAACAGCAGAGTCATCTTCAACGAGAAGAACTTTTTTCATGTGGCTACAATATATATAAAACCAAGCTATGTCAATATTAGAAAGGTAGGGAGAATGTTACTGCATTCTTGGATTTTTTTAGCCAGTTTTTGGTATCAAGAGGTATATCTTTTAGTTCACCTTGATCCTTGTATTTAAGAATTTTATTTTCCAGAGCATAGTCGAAAACTTCTTTAGTAATTTTTACATCCTCAAGACAGTATTTAATTATTTTATCTATTTCACCTGATCTCCACCATTTGATTGCTTCAAGTCCATGGGCAATTTTATTTTTCCCCAATGTTGCTTCAGCAATATCATCGAGCTTGATACGTCGTCCGAGAGAGTTACGGATTTCCTTTAATAAATCCAAGCTTTTTATAGTAGAAAGGTCGCCGTGATAGTACTTGTTCAAGAGTGGGATGTCGAAATGGTCACCGTTAAATGTTACGAGCATGTCAGCTTTTTCTAAGAGTGGCCAAAGTTTAGGTAAATCTTCTACTAGGTAACTTGTGTATTCTTCGGTCTTTGAATCATAAGCACAGACTACAGATATATCGAGTGCAACAGGATCATTAGACTCCACTTCATCAAATGTATTTCTGGTTTCAATATCAAATACAACGTAATTCATAGAAGTGTATTCTAGCATGTGATTTTTATAAAAAGAAAACCCGTCGACGTGTGAGGTCGACGGGTCCAGATTCAACTGGTATTCATAGGGTTTGTGCTGGCGCCTGCGCTAGCTACTTTGTTAGCATCACTCGGTCACCAAGTGTCATCCTTAGAAGGAGCCACTTTTTCTTTGCATCCGACCACAGGGATTTCGTGCGAACACCTTGGTGGTGTCCGGGACGGCTCTCTGCATAATACACTTCTGACGTCTTGGCCTTGAGGACTAGGTCCCCGCGGCCGTTAAGGACAGAAGTGATGCTGTCGGTGTGAACATCCAGTTCTGTTGGACGAGTCGGGATTGCAAGCAACCCTTCCTCAATCCGTGGAGTCATCAGGGATTCGTATGCTTCCAGATCATCTCCAGAAAGCAGTTTATCCCATTTGTGAATTACCAATCCCCATACAAAGCGTCGACTCGCATCGCGCGCAATAGTAGGGGAAGGGCAGTTAACGCATCGCCTTGGAACACCTTGTCCCAGAGCGATTTGTCCTCCCGAATCATCAAGCCAGATCGAGGAGGCGATGAGTCCCCCCTTTCCGTACTCGAGATGGATGTGTAGATGGGCCCGAGTGAGGGCCTCCGTGGCAGCTAGAACGAGCTGTTGCGTATTCATAATACCTCCTTTGTGTTGCCACAAGAAGATATTATGAATATTTTATCTTAATGTGGTATTTCGTTTGAAGGCGATACGACTCATGTCGCACGTCTACAAGTATATTACACTAGTAATTAGACTTGTCAACACTAAAAATTCTTAATATACTCAGCTACTTTTTCAAGAGCCACAAGTTCCTCAGATTCACTAGGGAGATGCTTGATTTTTATTTCTTTTGAAGCGAGTTCTAGCTCACCAACAATTGCAACAAATTCAATTGAATCCTTCACAGCCTTCTTGATCTGATCACCGATTTTTTTACCGGTATAATCTACCGCTACATTTATTCCTTGATTACGAATATCATTTGCAATTCTGGAAACGAGTTCAGGATTAACTCCAGCATTTGCCACATAGAGCTTGGTAGGAGATACATATGTTGGAATTAGATTTCGGGATTCTAGGAAATCACGGATAGTTACATCTCCCATACCGAATCCGATCGCAGTAACTTTGTCTGAACCGAAAAGCGATAGGAGATCATCGTATCTACCACCACCAAAGACTGATCTATTATTCTCAGGATTTGTATCAAATATTTCGAAAACGATTCCGGTGTAATAGTCAAATCCACGTACCAGATCAGGGTCAAAGATAGCATTATTTACACCCAAGGCAGAAAGTTTAGCTAAAAGGTTTTTAATTTCTTCATCTGCTTCAAATTTTAAATCATAAATCCTACCGATAATCTCCTCAGCTTTTTTATCGAAGTCTGCAATCTTATTTTTCTTATCAATTAACTTTTGCAATTTCTTTGAAGCGTCACCTACTATGCCAGCATTTTCAAGAGTTTGATTCAGGAGTTTACGAGAATTGATTCGGATTACGAAGTCGCTGTCTCTAGCACCGAAATTTTTCATAATCTTGTAAGCCATGGAGATTGTTTCTACATCAGCTTCTACAGAATCCACACCAAAGAAGTCACAGTTGAGTTGAAGGTGCTCACGCAGACGTCCTTTCTGAGGTCTCTCGTAACGGAATACATTTGGAATAGAATACCAACGGAGAGGGAAATTAAGTTCGCGTCTTTTACCAGCAACCATACGAGCAACTGTTGGAGTCATCTCAGGTCGCAGAGTTACCTCACGATCTCCACGATCCTTGAAAGTGTAAGTTTGTTCATTTACTATTTCTTCACCAGATTTTTCTTTGTATAGCTCTGCTGGTTCAAGTGGGGAAGCGTCATATTGGACATAGCCGAAAGACTCTACTGTATCTCGCCATACTTTAAATATAAATTTTTGCACCGCCTCATCCTCTGGGTAGAAGTCCCGCACACCTTTGTATGGTTCAGTTGATAGCTTACTCATAAATGTTAGTATAACCGAAATGATTATCTATTACAAAAACAGATTTGAGACTCCGCTGGATGCGTTGAACAGATTGCGACTAGAGAAGCCAGAATTAAAGGATGAGATACTTTCGTATGCTGGGCGTCTCGACCCGATGGCAGAGGGAGTCCTTTTTGTTTTGGTTGGAGAAGAAGAAAATAGGGATAGGCAGAAATATTTGGGATTAGATAAGATTTATGAAGTAGAAGTTCTGTTGGGTATAAGTACAGATACGGGTGATGTGCTGGGACTTGTACAAAATACAGAGAAGGAAGGTAAAAAAGTGTCGAACGAAGAAATTGAAAAAGTTGTAAAAAATCTAGAAGGGGAAAACAATTTTCCTTATCCTGTTTTCTCATCTCGAACCGTAGACGGTAAGCCACTACACGAATGGGCTCGCGAGGGGAGACTCGATGAAATAGAGATCCCAACTAAAGCTAGTACTATATATTGTGCGAAGTTGATTGATATTAAAACTATTTCTGCACCTGATCTCCTCCAAAGTGTTTTAAATGACATCGATAAGATACAAGGCAACTTCCGCCAAGAAGAAATCAAAAAGTCCTGGAATGAATCTCTACAGAATCTAAATCACGATTTTCAAATCATCACCATCTCCATAGACTGCTCCTCCGGCGCCTATATGCGCACCATCGCCGAAGAACTCGGTAAAAAGCTTGGTACAGTTGCACTAGCATATAGAATAAAAAGGACAAAGATTGATTTATAATATTTACATGAACACCGAATTTGATCAAAAAATGAAGGGGATTTGTGAGAAAACGGTAAAGCATATTACTGATATTTTTCAAAATGATGCGATCGAAGCTCATGTATTTGGATCAATGGCTACTGGTACAAATGATGCATTAAGTGATATTGATATTTGGATTACATTTGATGATAGTGCCATAGCCTCTGCAATTGAAAATAGGATGAATTATTATAGTCAGATTGGTGAGATTCTCTTGAATCATGAAATGCAGAATAATTTTCCACTTGATGGTATTCAGAGTGTTGTTTTATATAAAATTGATGTAGAGATAGTTCGAGTTGATTATTACCTTTGCCCACTTAGCTCATCTAGAACTGTTCCAAATTCAAAAATTCTTTTTGAAAAGGTTAAGGTTTTGGAAGGAAATATTATTCCAGAAACTAAGAGAACTCCGAGGGATTTAAGTGATCGAATAAGTTTCTTTATTTGTATGTGTTTCAATGGGATAAAGAAGGTTGTCAGAAAAGATGAAAAATTTATTGAATTTTTAACAACTGAATTTGGAAAGTATGAAAAGGAGATTCCTGAACTTGCAAATGTACCCAAGGAAGCAACTTTTAATGCTTTGTATGTAGCCCTAGATGTATTAGCCAAGGTTTCAAACCCTGAACAGTTAAATGCTATTAATGAGATTAGGTTGTTTACTAAAAAGGTAGAAAATATCTATGGATAAATATTTAATCACCGGAGGAGAAGGGTTCATAGGAGGAAGGATTAGGGAAAAGGCCGGAGGGAATTCCTATGATTTGAAATCGGGGGTAGATATTTTGGATAGGCAGAAATTAGTGGAAAATTCCAAGGATACACTTGGAATTTTCCACTGCGCTGCACTGATCTCTGTCCCGGAAAGTTTTTTAAAGAGAGATGAATACTACAGAACAAATGTTGAAGGTACGAAGTCAGTGATTGATGTAGCGAAAGAAAATAATTTGAAAATAGTTTTCTCCAGTAGCGCCGCAGTCTACGGTGAAGCAAGTGGGGTGGTGAGTGAGGATTTTAGACTTGATCCTAAATCCCCTTATGCGGAGAATAAGAGAGATGGGGAAGAATTACTTCGTGCACATTCAGTACCGTCTGTTGCCCTAAGATATTTTAATGTCTATGGTCCAGGTCAATCATCAGCATATGCTGGGGTGATTACAATCTTTATAAACAAAGCATTAAAGAACGAGGATTTGGTAATTTATGGAGACGGGTCTCAGGCCAGGGATTTTGTTTTCGTGGATGATGTAGCGGAGGCAAATATTTCTGCCATGAAATATGAGAATTCTAGTTTTGAAATTTTTAATATTGGCAGTGGTACAGAAACAACGATTGGGAATTTGGCGGAAATGATAATCAAACTCACAGATTCCAAATCAAAAATTATTTATTTACCTCCACGAGATGGGGATATTGTATATTCTAGGGCCGATGTCTCCAAAGCCAAGCAGGTTCTAGGTTGGGAAGCAAAAGTTCCACTAGAGGAAGGAATTTTCCAAACTATAGCCTACTATAAGGCTAGAATTTGATGGTTGCAATTTAGGGATATGTGTGATATACTGGAGGGGTGATAGTGCTTTTCTCCTAGTTTTCTATGGGAATGGGTCGGACTATCAAGTTAAAAGTTCACAAACATTCACATGTCAGTAAAACTATATGTCGGTGGAATTCCTTATTCTTCAACAAACGCTTCTCTCAAAGCATACTTTGAGCAGATTGGCCCAGTAGAAGATGCTTCAATTCTACAAGACAAAATGACAGGCCGTTCACGCGGTTTCGGATTCGTAACTATGGCAAATGATGCAGACGCTGAAAAAGCAGTTAGCTCACTCCATGACCAAGAATTCGAAGGCAGAAAGCTTACAGTAAACGTTGCTCGTCCTATGGAAGAGCGTCCACGTAATACTGGAGGATTCCGCAAGTCATTCTAATCTCGAAAGAGATAACAAAAACCCCTCGAGAGAGGGGTTTTTGTATTAATTATATTCATTGACAAATAGTTTAAATATGCTATTATAACAAAATGTTCTTTTAAATACTTACACAATTCACCAGGGTTACAAGCAGGTCACAATTTTGTGGCCTATTTACATCCCTGGTGAAGCTTACTGCATTTCATGCAGCTGAATGGATCCTCGGAAATCAACAAAGTAGAAAAGAAAAAAGTGATACAACTCGTTAGTCTGATCGGAAATTACTGGTGGATCATCGCCATTGCGGTGTTCCTCGTCAGTTACAAACTGTGGCTCCGCCTTCTCGGAGTCGTCATCATCCCGGAAAGCACCATGGGTATCGTGAACAAAAAGTGGGTGCTCTTCGGAAAAAACCGGACATTGCCAGATGGCACGATCATCGCCCTCAACGGCGAAGCCGGCTTTCAGGCAGACACCTTGGCCCCGGGTCTCCATGTGGGACTCTGGCCGTGGCAGTATGCTATTGAGCTGGTGAAGTTCGTGAACATTCCTGACGGCTCGATCGGCGTCGTAGAATCCAAAGACGGTAAACCGCTCTCAAGTGGGCGTGTCCTTGCGAAGAAGATTGAATGTGATTCGTTCCAAAACGCTCGCCTGTTCCTCTCGAACGGTGGTGAACGCGGACCACAGATCACCATTATCCCGCCTGGCACCTACCGCATCAACACGGCGCTCTTTAGTGTCAGTCAACATCGAGTCGTCGAGATCGGCGACAACATGGTGGGTATCGTTACGACGAAAGACGGTGCACCTCTTGCTACCGGCGACATCGCCGGCCGAGAAATCGCGAATCATCGCAGTTTCCAGGACGGACAAGCGTTCATCGACGCGGGAGGGAATCGTGGTTTGCAGGAGCAAGTGCTTCTTGCTGGTCGCTACTACCTCAATCCGCGTTTCGTTACAGTCGAAGAAAAGCCAATGACAGAGGTGCCGATCGCCCATGCGGGCGTCGTTATCGCCTTCGTTGGCAATGCTGGAGTTGATGTGACTGGCGACTCGTTCAAACACGGCAACCTCGTGAGCCGGGGCCAAAAGGGTGTCTGGGTCGAACCTCTCGATCCGGGCAAATACCCGATTAACCCCTACACTCACCGAGTGGAACTTGTGCCGACGGCAAACGTCGTGCTCAACTGGGCGAATGGTAAAACTGAGGCGCATAACCTCGACAAAAACCTTTCGACCATCACGGTGCGGTCGTCCGACGGCTTCACCTTCAACCTCGACGTGAGCCAGATCATCCATATCCCGCGGACCGATGCCCCAAAGGTCATCGCCCGCTTCGGAAACGTGGCAAACCTGGTCACTCAGGTTCTCGAGCCGACGATCGGCAACTACTTCCGCAACGCCGCCCAGGGCAGCGATGTCATTGAATTCCTGAAGGAGCGCAAGCAACGTCAGGATGATGCCAAAGCTCGCATCTCGGAGGCTCTCACGGAATACAACGTGGTCGCAGTGGATACGCTCATCGGTGACATCACACCGCCGGCGGACCTCATGGCCACGCTCACGGCGCGTAAAATCGCCGAGCAACAACGGGTGACGTTCGAGACAGAAAAGCTCGCCGAAGAAGCTCGTAAGGGTCTCGCCCAAGCCAAAGCCATCGCCGATACGCAACCACGTGTCGTCGATGCCGAACGAAGCGTGCAAATCGCCGAGTTCAATGCTCAGGCTGCGATCAAACAAGCGGGTGGTGACGCGCAAGCTAAAACCATTAACGCTAAGGCTGATGCCGAAGTGTTGAAGGTTGTCGGTGACGCTGAAGGTGGTAAAATCACCGCCATCGGCACTGCAGAAGCTGCCGTCATCAAGCTGAAGACCGAAGCGGTTGGTCAAGGTAACTATGCCACCATCGAGGTCGGTCGGGCGCTCGCCAATGCGGGCATCCCGCTCGTCCCGCAAATCATCGCGGGTAGTGGAGCTGGTTCTGACGGAGGTGGTAGCTTGGTGAATATGTTGCTCGCGCAACTCATCGCCAAGAGTTTGCCGGAGAGCCCGGCTAAACCATCGATTCCGCCGGCGGTCGCCAGCTAAAGGCGGTAAGCGTGTAACGTGTGTGGGTGTGTCGGACTTCGGTTCGGCACACCCACTTTTTATTTGCCCTGTAGAATATTTTATGTTAGTATCTACAGACTAAAAGATACATATATGTCACAAGATAGACTAATCAAATTAAGAAACAAAGCCACTGGAGAGGTGATCTATACCACCAAAAACAAGAAGCTTGTTGTTGATAAAATCAAGCTAAAGAAGTACAGTGCCAAACTTCGTAAGCGTGTGGTTTTCGAAGAAGCAAAGAAATAACAAATTACTCGCGAAAGCGAGTTTTTTGTTGTAACATGGTTTTCACAATCGCCGTTGTAGCTCAGTTGGTAGAGCACTCCATTGGTAATGGGGAGGTCATGGGTTCAATCCCCATCAACGGCTCAAGTATTCTTGAGCATGTGAAAAATAGTCTGGGTAGACTATTTGTTGGGGATTGAAAACCTTTTGAGATTTTTATGAGTTATTGAACGAAATAAAAATCCAAAAGGTGTACAGTTCCTGTAAGGAACAAACCCATCAACGGCTCAAGAGTTTTGAATAAAATAAAAATCGAGCATACATCATTTGAGAGGTAACTCGACTACATTGCTTTTGTCTGCAATTTTCACCTCATTAACACTTAGTTTGCCGGTGTTTAGGTGATAAACAAAGAGTCGATCATCTAGTTCTACCCAGTAGACTAAACCATCTCCCTTTTTAACGGATTGTTTTCTAAGGATCGGATCAGTAAGGGATCTTACTTTTGATAGAAATATTCTCATGCGACTTTCACCGTAAAGCTCAGCTGATGTGAGGCCAAGCTCATCCCGGATCACATTTAGAATTTCTCTAACAAAGTAATTCCCCTCCCAATGCGAACCATGATTCCTTCTACGTTTGGAACTTTTCATGATTGGGGTTTCTACAGTAAATGTTACGCTTTTGTCTAAAAAAAGCTAGTATATATGAAATGTCAAAAGAGGAGATACAAAAGCAAATAGACGAGCTGGAAGCATCTATGGGAAGCCCTGATTTTTGGTCTGATAAAGATAAAGCACAAGAAAAGATAAAAGTGCTTCAGGAATTAAAGGAAAAATTAGCGGGTGTAGGTAAATATGACAAAGGTGAAGCGGTAATGACCATAATCTCTGGGGCGGGAGGGATTGATGCTGAGGATTTTGCTTCCATGCTTCTTCATATGTATCAAAAATATTTAGAAAAAAACAAATGGAGCTACTGTGTACTTCATGAAAATCAGAACGATCATGGTGGTTACAGAAATATTACTGTAGAAATAAGTGGTAAGAATGTTTACGGGACTTTGAAGGGAGAGAATGGGGTCCATAGACTGGTGCGTGTATCACCGTTTAATGCCAAAGGTTTGCGTCACACATCATTTGCACTAGTAGAAGTAATTCCTAAATTTGAAAAAGTTGATGCATCACAGATAGAAGTAAGGCCAGATGAAATATCTGTGGATACTGCCAAATCCGGTGGACCTGGAGGACAAAATGTAAACAAGAGGGAGACAGCGGTACGTATCGTGCATTTACCAACAAAGATTGCGGTGCATGTAGATGGTGAGAGAAGTCAGGCTCAAAACAAGGAAAAGGCGATGGATATATTACGAGCGAAGCTTTTTGTCAGAATGGAAGAAGAGAGAAAAGCCAAAGAAGCTGGAATGTATGTTACAAAATCAGCAGATATAGAATGGGGAAATCAAATCCGTTCATATGTGCTTCACCCATACAAAATGGTTAAGGATCATCGGACAAATGTTGAGACCTCTCAGGTGGATAAGGTCCTCGAAGGAGATATTGATGAGTTTATTGAAGCAGAGAAAAGTATAGTATAATAAAAAAATGATTTATTTCGACAAAGTCTCAAAGGTATATGACGATGATTCAGTGGCGCTTAAGGATGTAACCTTCAAGATTGCTCCAAATGAATTCGTATCTATTGTGGGACATTCTGGTGCTGGCAAGACAACACTCCTTAAGATGATTCTTGCAGAGGACAGACCTTCGCATGGGCAGGTATTTTATGAATCTACAGATATAAATGATTTGAATCCAAGTGATGTGATTCACTATAGAAGGAAGATCGGTACAGTATTTCAAGACTTTAGACTACTTCCAAACAAGACAGTTTATGAAAACATTGCATTTGCCATGGAAGCAGCGGGGAGGCTTGATGAGGAGATAGAGGCAGATGTGCCACATGTACTTGAGCTAGTGGATTTGAAACATAAGATGTGGAATTTCCCAAGTGAGCTTTCTGGTGGTGAGAAACAACGTGTTGCCATTGCTCGCGCGATTGTGAATCAACCAGATATCATAATTGCAGATGAGCCAACAGGGAATCTGGATCCAATAAATACTTATGACATTGTACAAATACTCAAAAAAGTAAATGATCTCGGTACAACTGTTGTGCTCACAACACATAACAAAGGTGTGATAGACAATCTAGGTAGACGAGTTATTACGATGGAAAAAGGAAAAGTGCTTCGTGATGATCCTGAGGGAAGGTATGTGTTATAATTTTATATAATATTTCTAAAATGCTTTGGATTAATTTAAAAAGAATACTGAAATCTGGTTTTGTGAACTTTTGGCGTAATTCATA
>CAYYLG010000004.1:27667-29977 GCA_964472605.1 uncultured Candidatus Saccharibacteria bacterium
ATGTCAGGAGTGGGTAAAGGCATAACCACATCATCTATCGGTACCATCCTCCAGGCAAAAGGATTCAAAGTTAATCTTATCAAAGCTGATCCGTACTTAAACGTCGATGCCGGCACAATGAACCCCACCGAACATGGTGAGGTTTTTGTTTTGAATTCTGGATTAGAAACTGATCAAGACATGGGAAATTATGAGAGATTTTTAAATCAAGATTTGTCACATGAGGACTATATGACATCAGGCATGGTGTATAAGTCTGTCATAGAGAGAGAAAGAAATTTGGGATATCACGGCAAATGTGTAGAAGCTATCCCACATATCACTACAGAAATAATGGAAAGATTTAAAAAGTCTGCAGAGAAAAACAAGGCGGATATAACAGTGGTAGAAATCGGTGGAACGGTTGGAGATTATCAAAATATTCTTTTTATGGAAGCAGCGAGAATTTTAAAAGTGAAAAATCCTAAAGATGTTTCTTTTGTAATGGTAAGTTATATGCCGATACCAGGGACTCTGGGTGAGATGAAGAGTAAACCTACTCAAAACGCTGTTAGACAATTAAACTCATATGGAATTCACCCAGACTTTATTATCGCTCGCGCTACCGTACCTCTGGATAAAAAAAGGAAAGAAAAAATCGCGATTTCTTGTTCGATACCAATAGAAAATGTTATTTCTGCACCAGATATTGATAGTGTCTACGATGTGCCACTCAATTTTGAAAGAGATAAGATCGGGGAGATGCTCATGAAGTCACTTCATCTAAAGAAAAAGAAAACAGAAATCGGTTTGGCCAAATGGAAAAGTTTTGTAAACAAGGTTAAGACAGTAAGTAAGGAGGTGAATATTGCTATTGTTGGCAAATATTTCAATACAGGAGACTTCGTCCTTTCAGATGTTTATGTATCAGTTATAGATGCGGTGAAGTTCTCTTGCTATGAGTTAGGACTTAAACCAAAGCTAACTTGGATTTCTGCACAGGATTTTGAAAATGATAAAAAGAAAATAAAAGAATTATCAAACTACGATGGAGTGATAGTTCCTGGAGGATTCGGTGAGACAGGAATCATTGGTAAGCTAAATGTAATAGAGTACTGTCGCGAAAATAAAATCCCATACTTTGGTCTCTGCTATGGTATGCAACTTCTTGTAATTGAATATGCTCGTGATGTTTTGGGGCTTAAGGAGGCTAATACAAGGGAAATTAATCCAAAGTCGGTTCATCTAGTGGTAGACATTATGCCAGAACAAAGAAAAAATTTGGAGAATAAAAATTATGGAGGATCTATGAGGCTTGGTGCATATCCATGTAAACTAAAGAAGGGGACAGTGGCTTTCTCTGCTTATGTCAAAGATTTGATAAATGAACGTCACAGACATCGCTACGAAGTTAATCCAGAGTATATAGAAAGGTTAGAAAAAGCTGGACTTGTTTTCTCTGGTGTATCACCAGACGGAACTCTTATGGAGATTGCAGAATTACCAAAATCAGTGCACCCATTTTTTCTTGGAACGCAATTTCATCCAGAGTTTCTTGCTAGACCACTCGCTCCACATCCACTATTTACAGCATTTATTACTGCTTGTATTAAGAAATAGATATTAAATATAGTCAAGTAGACAGATTGTAAAGTTAGGCGTAGAGTATTTATCGGAACAGTTCTCCTCGTGAAGTACGGGTTCATTCCCAACGAAGGGAAACAACGCCATTGCCCCAGGTAAGACCCCTGACCGGAAAAAACAATTTTTAATCCGAATCAGGGATTGGGCCGATAGGCACAAAAAAATCAACCCAAGACTTACACCCCGGAATACGTTCCCAAGCCCTTGGCTAACCAAACGAAGTATCGTTTTGGCGCCAGGGGCTTTGTTTTTTGATTTTTATTTAAAAAAGTTGTAATGTAGTAGGGAATTGGGGGATCGTCTAACGGTAGTCGCCTCTTCGGCGACCCGCCGAAGAGGCGGGGACAGTATGTTTTATACTTACATCTTAAAAAGTAAAAAAACTGGTCGATTATACATTGGCAGTACTGATAATCTAAAAAGAAGGTTTAAGGAGCATAATGATGGTACGGGAGGTGTCTATACTAGAAATAATCGACCTTTTGAGTTAATATACTACGAAGCTTATCTTGATTATAAAGATGCTAAATTATCAGAAAAGTTTTTTAAAACGGGATATGGCAGGGAAGTTTTACAGGGTAAATTAAGCAATTTTTTCAAGGAAGTTAAATAAATTGGGGGATCGTCTAACGGTAGGACAGAGGCCTTTGAAGCCTTTAATCGGGGTTCGATTCCCTGTCCCCCAGC
>CAYYLG010000005.1:0-29301 GCA_964472605.1 uncultured Candidatus Saccharibacteria bacterium
TCCCCAAACTTTCTGTAACCCAGTCTAGAGATGAGTCGCAGGCAGTTGAGAGAACTGCACCACCGAAGATTTTATTAGCAGGTTCAGGTATGTCTGCTGGTGGAAGAATAGTTGATCATGAGAGAGTTCTTTTACCTGATCCAAAGAATACAATTATTTTTCTTGGCTATCAGTCTGTTGGGACTCTAGGTAGAGCAATATCTTCTGGATTGAAAAAAGTTAGAATCGGTGGTCATGATGTGAAGGTCAATGCAAAAGTTGTAACAGTTGATGGGTATTCTTCGCATAAAGATTCTGATCATCTTCTTGATTTTGTAGAGCATGCAGTAGGTAGGATGAAAAAAGTTTTTGTTGCTATGGGAGAATCTAAATCCGCACTTTATCTTGCACAAAGAATTAATGACAATACAAACATTAAAGCAGTTCATCCACAACCAAATGACACTGTTGTGCTAGATTAAGAATTTTTTCTGATATAATAAATTAATAATTTATGATACATAATTTGCACACCCACAATCATCCTAAGATTACAGATATAAAAATCTGTGTTTCAGGTGCTGCAGAGACAGGACATTGTGGTCCGGATGCGTATGAGAAAGCTCAAGAGTTGGGACAAGAAATAATTAAGCAAGGAGGAACTATACTTACTGGAGCTACAACAGGTTTTCCACTATGGGCTGCTATGGGCGCAAAGCAGGCTGGAGGATTCTCAATTGGACTTTCTCCTGCTCGTACCGAGGAAGAACATGTCCACGTTTACAGACTCCCAACAGATTATATGGATCTCATGATCTATACAGGTCTTGGTTACTCTGGACGTGATATGGTACTTACAAACTCTGGAGATGCTGTACTTTTTGGTTGTGGACGTATCGGTACTATCCATGAATTTACTGTAGCCTTTGAAGATGAGAAGCCGATAGGTGTACTACAAGGTGATTGGGCAACTGATGAAGTTTTAAAATTTATAATCGAGAAGGGTAATAGACCAAATGCAAAAATTGTCTTCGATAGTGATCCAAAATCACTTGTTGAGAAGGTAATTGAACTAGTAAAGAAAGATAAAAAATATCTATTCAAGGCTTATAAGGATTACAAAGTGAATCCAGAGGAGTTGAGAAAATAAAAAAACCGCCAGATGGCGGTTTTTTTATGCTACTTTCTTTACGATGGCATCAAATGTCTTTGGGCTTTCCTTTGCTAGGGTTGATAGGATCTTGCGATCAATCATTATATTACTCTTCTTTAGTGCACCAATAAACTTACTGTAAGATATGTTGTGAGCATCTAGAGCTGCGTTGATATGAACGTTCCAAAGTCTGCGAGCTGCACCTTTCTTGTCCTTTCTGTGAGCGAAAGCGTAGTTACCAGCATGAGAGATAGCTTCATAAGCCTGTTTCTCTTTTGACTTACGTCCAAAACGATAACCCTTGGTCATCTTTAGAACATTGCGTCTTGTTTTTAGTGCGTTAACACCTTTTTTTACTCTTGCCATAAATTAGTTGTTATATGTTTGCCAAAAATCGGCTCTTGCTCTTGTTAGACATATTGAAATCAGCTGAACGGTTTTTGTCTAGCTGTTCTCTTCTTGTCTGACGAGAATTAAAATGACAGTGACCTACACCACGGGCCTTTACTTTGCCGTTTTTGGTCACTTTTAGCCTTTTTCCGAATGACTTATTTGTTTTCATAATGTAAGAGTATATATTACTTATTTTTAGACTTTTGTCCAATTTTTAACTACTTTGCCTTCTCGATCGTTACCGTTAGCCCCTTTGGACCCTTCTTTATTGGGTCAGACACCTTAAATGGGGTAGAAATGAGAACCATGATTCTATCTAGTCTTTCTCTTAGAAAGTCCTCCTTCATATACTTGGATCTACCAGACAGATATAGGTCAATTTTGATTCTGTGACCTTCTAGGAGCCATTCTGAGGCCTCTTTAGCCTTACGCATTAGGTCATTTTCGCTAGTTGCTATCTTTACCTGAAGTGACTTGGTCTCGGTTACCTGTGATTTTGCTTTTTGAGCTTTTACTTTCTTCGCCTCGATGTACTGGTATTTACCGAAATCCATTATTTTTGCAATCGGTGGAACAGCATTAGGCGATATCTCTATTAGATCTAATCCGTATTCTTTTGCCTTTGCAAGTGCCTCTTCACGAGATATGACACCGATATTTTCACCTTCTGGACCGATTACGCGCAATTCTTTAGCGCGTATCCATTCGTTGATATTGATTCTATTAGGTTTTGATGACAATGCTGTATAAATTAATATGATTAAGTGAGTAATTACTATAGCATAAATTGCTCTAAAATCAATAAATAAAAATGAGGAATTAATATCCTCTGATGCTTTGAACCGTTAGCCTGCTTCCTTTATAGGGTGGCTGGAAGAAGAAATGAGAGGAGTTATCAATAATAATCCTCCATCTGTTTTGACTAGCTTCCTCAACAGATGTAATACCTGATTTACGAATGGACAAATATGACACATATATGTCACAAGGATCAGTTTCTTGCAGTAGTCCACCGACAATTTCACCAGTCCAAGATGTAAGTATGTGAATATTTCCATCTTGATCTACAAATGCGTTTTTAACTCCGGAAGTAAGTTGTCTTTGGTCATGGATGAAGTCTACGGCTCCACCTATCAACACTCCAGAGATAATTGTCTCATTGAATCGTTCTTTCGGGTCAGTCATAAGTCTGGGGAGTATATTACTCTGAAATAGAGAAAAGGGAATATGTATTATAAAAAGAAGATATTAATTACCTTAGCTTAAAACTTTTCTTCCATTCCTCTGATTCTCTATGAAGATCAACTTCTATTAGATTACCTTCATGATCAATAGATATGAGAGTATCAAATCCATCAGATAATTCTGGAGGAATGTTTTCTAGCTTTTGTTTCATATGATTGAAATCATTTTCGGGTACTGGTACTTCTCTTTTTGAATTTCTTTCCCAGGCTATTTCTGAAGGTGCTTCAATATATAGGCCTTGAATTTTCTCAGCGCCACATTCTTTTGCAAAAGAGAGAATATCTCTTCTAACTTTTTCATTTGAAAGTGTAGAGTCGAAGACGACAGTGTGACCCTGTTCTATTTCTTCTTTTATTATTTGGCGAATTTTATCAAATACCTCCATCTGTCTAGACATATCTGTTTTGCTCCCAGTGACCTCATGACGGACTTCATCAGAAGAAATGTATGTATACCCATTCTTTTCAGCGAAAGGCTTGAGGATAGATGTTTTACCAGAACCAGGGATACCTATGGAGGTTATAAATTTAATCATAAATGTGTAGTGTCATTCCAGCTAACAACTCGCCAGCGTGGAGGTTTTGATATGTCCTCTGTGCCATATGTACATAGTGATATACCGGTATTGTTCAACACAAAAGATTTAAATATCGGATCAAGTGTATTTTTTTCTAGCTTTTCACCGAAAATCATACATCCGAGAATGTATCGCATTAAAGCACCGTGAGTAACAACGAGGATATTATTTTGGGTTTGCTTTTGTAAAATCGATAGCACTTCTAAAGCTCTAGATTTTAATTCAATAAAACCTTCTTCATCCTCAAACTTCCAGTTAGGATCTAGACTTTGGTTTTTCTTTCTTGTTTCATTTGCGTCAAGGACACGTTGATCGGTATGACTCAGTCCTATTAGTGAAGTAGGGTTTTTCTTTTCTCTTAATAAATCCTGAATCTCTAGGGTTATTCCTATCTTTTTCGATATGGCCATTGCCGTATCATATGTTCGTGGAAGTGGGCTTGTAATAATTTTTTCAATTGGTATAGATTTTATTCTCTCAGCAATTGTGTTTGCTTGTAATATACCAAGTTCATTAAGTTTATCGTTATCGTCCTGGATTATTTTATCTGTGTTGCACACAGTTTTCCCATGACGTACGAAATATACATTGATCATATTGTATTCTAAGATAGCATATATATTATCTTGTATCTATAAAATAAAAACCATGGGGTTAGCCACGGCGGAATCCGGCGGAAGGGATTGGGTGTTTTTCAATCAATTCACCAAGCTTCGCAAATTCTGCGTCGCGACTTGGATTCATTGGATGACGTTCGTTAATAGGTAGGTCATGCTCCAAATCATCAATTGAAAGTGAGCGATCTGTTCCACGAAGTTTATTGAGTAAATTTGGATTACCCAGAAGATCAGTGAGATGGATAGTCATAGGTCTGTTTATATATTACTCTGAAATAGGGAAAAGGGAAGAAAATAAAATAAGGAGATAAACTCCTTTACCGTCTTGTATGAGTCTCAACGAGACTCAGGAAGACCTTTTCCAGAAGAGGTTCAGGGAATTGATCAGCAAGAATCTCGTCACGATACTTCCTCAGAAGCGGGGCGGTGATCTTGAGTTTCGCAAGCATCCTTTTCATCGCTGCTCTCATGACCACTAGGTCGTGGTCTTTTTTCGCTGTTTCTTGCAGAACCTTAACCTGCTGAAGTAAAGTTAGGTTGCAGAAGCAGGTGAGTTCCTTGGATCCTTCCATAAACCACCTTACCTTGTTGTGGTCAGATTCGTAGGAGTTTGCTGTAGAACCAGTCACTCGACGGGAGTAGGTCTCTACATCGAAGTATTGACCTGTTTTTCGCAGAAAGTCGAGGAAAGTCAACATTCCTTTGATACCCGATCGAACAGGAACATACTCCATTAGGTAATCTTGAAGCATGGTAACGATCTCGTTGCTCCAGTTGAAGGTGAGTCGCTTCTCCCGAACCATGAGTCGTAGGGCTGCTACTACTGCATGAGGCGTCTTCTTAAGTGCGTTAAAACGGCGACGATATTTATCAAAGCCGTTCCTGTGGCTCCTGATGCAGTAGGAGTCTCTGAGAATGTTGGCGATTCTAGTCTCCATTGCCGTCCTGCCTTTAAGTGGCGGGTCGTTATAGCCTGATCCTGCAATATCCAGTTCTTCTTGATACATGTGAGGTGCTTGTTGATGGTTTTTCTAGGATGAAATTACCATCATTTTAAGTGGCGGTCAATAAGTCCTTGTGGAGGAGGGGGGGGGATTGGTCACGCATAAATTTCCTGACAGAAATTTTGCGCGACCCCAGCTCGCGGTTTTTGCCTTTGCTTCGCAAAACAAAAACATCGCTCCGCTTTTCGAATCCCGCACGAACATGCTACCGAGCATGTTCTCACTTCTCACAAAATCAAAATCCGCCCTTTTGGGGCGGATTGGATTTTGTGGAAGTGGTGGGATTCGAACCCACGTGCAAAAGGGAAGTCTTGCAGAGTCTACATGTGATAGAACAATTGTGAATTTAGACTAATGAGATAAACATTGTCCGAACAAACTCATTAATCGATTTCCTTTTCTTTTTAAAATTACTCAGGATCAGCTGTAATTTCGAGTCTTATGTTTATTACACCTTAAAGTCCTTATAAGACGTCGGGACTTTAGATGTCGTTACGATTGCTTTATGCTAGAGCGTAAGCGAAATTGAAATCAGCCTTAGAAAAGTAAGGTGATTCAACAGAATTTTTTGCATTTAGAATGCCTTGGTGTTGAAAAGTCCAAGAACTTTCACATGCACTACAAAAGCTTCTATCTCTTGTCGATGCCTGGCACCCCCATATTTAAATTTCAATTAACTATCTTTCTCCTTTGACATGACGAAGCATTTCTCGGGAGTCTTCACGTTTCTTTATAGTCTCGCGTTTATCAAATTTCTTTTTACCGCGAGCTATAGCAAGTTCAACCTTGATCTTGCTCCCTTTATTATACAACGATATAGGGATTATTGTCAAATTGTCTTTTTCGGTCTTTTGCTTAAGTGAGAGAACTTCTTTTTTATGAAGCATTAGTTTGCGATCTCGTACTCTGTTGTACGAGATATCGGTGTTTGCTGGTTGAAAGGCGGGTATATCTGCACCCACCAGATACGCTTCGCCTGCCTTTATCCGTATATATGAGCCGTCGAGCTTACCTTGTTTGTTACGGATAGATTTAACTTCCAGACCAAGAAGCTCAATACCGGCTTCGTATTTCTCTAGAATTTCATAATTAAATCCGGCTTTGCTGTTCTGAATAAGTGCCATGAGTACATCGTAACAAAAATACAGTTTTTGTGTATAATGACACCCATGTCAAAGAAACCTATGCGCAAAATCGGGGGAGGAGGAATTTTAAGTAATATCACTTCTTCATTACTTATTTTTATGATTATTATTGCAATTTTTTCATTAATTTCTGATAGAGCATCAAAGTCAGAAGATTTATCTTTGTCACAAATTGCACTCGATATCAAAGCCGGAAAAGTTGAATCAATAAATGTTGAAGGGGATGAATTAAAAGTTTCATACAAAAAAGTTGGTGAGGAAGCGCAAAAAATTGTTAAGTCAAAAAAAGAAGTTGATTCTTCAATCACAGAAACTCTTGCAAATTATGGTGTGACAGGTACAGAGTTAAGTGCTGTATCAGTAAATGTTAAAAATCCATCAGGATTCGGATATTGGTTTTTAAATATCATGCCGTTCCTTTTGCCAATTATTTTCGTAGGATTTTTCATTTGGTATTTGTCTCGTCAGGTGAAAGGTGCTGGAGTCCAAGCATTTACATTCGGACAATCTAAGGCTCGTATAATTCCTCCAGGGGATAAAAAGCAGAGAGTAACATTCAAAGATGTTGCGGGAGCCAAGGAAGCCAAAGAGGAATTAACTGAAATTGTGGATTTCTTAAAGAATCCTAAAAAGTTTCTTGATATTGGTGCAAGAATTCCAAAAGGAATTTTGCTTATGGGTGCTCCGGGAACAGGTAAGACACTTCTTGCGCGTGCAGTAGCAGGAGAGGCTAATGTAGCATTCTTTTCTATCTCTGGATCAGAGTTCGTAGAAATGTTTGTTGGAGTTGGTGCTTCGCGTGTGAGAGATTTGTTCAAGATGGCCAAGCAAGCTGCACCAGCAATTATATTTATAGATGAGATTGATGCTGTAGGGCGCGTGCGTGGAGCAGGAATGGGAGGAGGAAATGATGAACGTGAGCAGACTCTAAACCAGATTCTTGTAGAGATGGATGGATTCGAGCCAACAGAGAAGGTCATTGTCATGGCCGCAACAAATAGACCAGATGTACTAGACCCTGCGATCCTTCGCCCAGGAAGATTCGATAGACGAGTAACAATTGATTTACCGGACAGATCTGACCGTGAAGAAATTCTAAAAGTTCAAGGACGCGGTAAGCCTTTTGCTGAAGATGTGAATCTCTCGATTCTCGCAGAACGTACCCCAGGATTTTCTGGAGCAGATCTTTATTCACTTATGAACGAAGGTGCTATATTGGCAGCGAGAGAAAACAGAACAAAGATAGCTCAATTTGATCTGATTCGTTCTATTGAAAAAGTAATGCTTGGTCCAGAGAGAAAGAGTCATGTCTTAGGAAAGAAGGAGAAGGAAATCACTGCATATCACGAAGCTGGGCACGCAATAGTAGCTTCAGTTCTACCTTATGCAGATCCAGTTCACAAAATCTCTATAATATCTCGTGGACGCGCAGCAGGTTATACACTGAAGCTTCCAATAGAAGATCGTAAACTTCAATCAAGAAATGAATTTATGGATGATATTGCAGTAACGCTTGGAGGATATGTGACCGAGAAAATAATTTTGAAAAATGATGTGACAACTGGTCCATCAAATGATTTACAAGTTGTCTCAGCTCTAGCTCGTGACATGGTTACAAAGTACGGTATGTCAGATGTTATAGGTCCGGTAGCACTTGAGGGAACTGGTGGTAGAGCAATGTTTGGTAAAGGAGTTGAAGATGGGGAGTATTCAGAAACACTTAGCGCAACTATCGATACAGAAGTTAAGAAAATCATCGCTCATGGATTAAAGAAGGCGGAGGACGTGATAGAGACTCATAAAAAGGCTCTTGAAGCAGTGGCCAAGAAACTTATGGAGGTAGAAACAATCGAACGAGATGAGTATGAGAAGATAATCATTGCCCACGGCATTATCCCCAAGAGCAAGAAGGATATAGAACATCAAGCTTAATTGTTGTATAATATTTGGGTTAATTATAAATTAAGAAATTTTATGAAAAAATTATTAGTATTGAGTATATTTTCGCTATCCCTAGTTGTTACTTCAGGCAATGCTGAGGCAACCGCAACAACAACAGCGACTTCTACTGGGGCATATAGTTGTACCGTTATAAATACAAATCTTTGTCCTGATGCACCGAACGCGTATTGTCCAAGCAGTCTGTATAAGAGTGGTCCAACGAATGATTATAAAGATTTTATAAATAAGAGCTGGAAACCTGTATCGGCATTGCAAAAGTTTTTGAAGCAGGCAGGTTACATAAAATCTAAGAATATTACAGGTACATATGATTCTGTTACAAAAAACGCAATTGCAAAATTTCAAAAGGATTATAGGATAACCAAAGATTTGGCTGGTTTCGCTGGTCCAAGTACAAGATCCTATATTAAGAGTCTGTCATGTAGTAAAGATCAAACATTGCCAGATCTAGATATTGTTGAGAGCGAGACTAAAGTTGCAACATCAACAGACAGTCTCACAGTGAAATTGGATTTTGTTGTTAAAAATATAGGATATGACTCAGCATCTTCAACCACGGTCTATGATGTCACTGCTTCTGGAGGCACAGCTTCTATAGCATCTTCAACATGTTCTATTTCAGATTTACAGCCTGGGTCGAGTTGCTCAGTTTCTTACAATGTATTATTTTCTAAATTTGGTAAAAAAGAACTCCGTATAAGAGTTGATTCAAAAAATAAAGTTAAAGAAATAAACGAAAACAATAATTCTCAAAATATAAAAATTAATTTAACTTCAACGGGGGGATCTCATGCAAATTCTGGGCCAGGATCATCTGGTGGAAATAACTCAGCTTCAAGTTCAACCACAACACCTACTATAAGTAATATTGTTGTTAGAAATGAGACTGCTGGGAAGGATGTTACATCATTAAATATTAATCCGTATTATGTTGGTTTTACAAAAACAGAAAGACAGTATCACATCACATGGAATTCCTCTGGTTTTACTGATGAATTCGCCACGATCATGATAAATCGATCTGGGGGTACGAATGTGCTATCTACTGGAAAGATAAAAGTTTCTAATGGTAGATATGATTTTAGTGGAGCAACTTTAAGAAATGCACTTGGTACTACTTTTGTAAATAATGGTGAATATAAATTAATTGTTCGAGGTGATAAAAATGGTTCCCCGGTAACTTCTGAGCTACAGGTAAAACTTGTTAAGAATTAAAAAAATCCCCGAAAGGGGATTTTTTATTTTGTGCACGCACTAGGATTCGAACCTAGGACCGGGCGTGTATAAGACGCCTGCTCTACCAACTGAGCTATGCGTGCGGTAATAGATTTATAGCATTTTTAGGATTTTATTCAAAGTGTATGTCTTCACGAGAATCGATCTCTTTTTTAAGTAGGGGATATTGATCAAACTCAATGTTTTCTTCAACCAATCTCTTAGCCTCGTTCCTGGCTGATTCAACCATCTTGATATTTTTGATCGCTTCCATGCCGATGTCCGATAGTCCCCATTGCTTACCTTCACTTAATCCACCTGCTCCACGTATGGCCAGATCTCTCTCGGCTAACTCAAAACTATTTTTAGCGGTCTTGAGTGCGAGTAATCTCTCAGTTGTTTTTTCATTATCCTTTTCTGTGCAGATGAAACAATATGCTTGATGATTGGATCTGATTACGCGTCCACGAAGTTGATGAAGTTGTGCAAGACCAAATCTCTCCGCACCTTCTATAATCATTACAGTAGCATTAGGGACATTTACTCCTACCTCAATAACCGAAGTTGAGACGAGTATATGTATCTTTCCATTTTCAAAATCCTTCATAACCTTTTCTTTTTCATTTGGTTTCATCTTGCTATGCATTACAGCAATTTCGTATTCTGGGAAAACATCTTTCTTTAGTCTCTTGGCTTCTTCTTTGGCGCTTTTTGCATTTATTGCCATTTCTTTACTTGGATCTGGCGCATCGATGCGAGGGCAGATTACATATGCTTGTCTGCCATTTTGAATTTCTTTTCTCATGAGTTCATAAGATTTTTCTCTTTCGCCGGGCATTATGATTTCTGTTATAACGGGCTTTCTGCCATGTGGCATTCCTTCAACAACCGTTAGGTCCAAATCTCCGTATAGTGTGAGAGCGAGTGTGCGAGGTATAGGTGTTGCAGTCATAGATAGTAGATGGGGAATTCTATTGTCTTTTCTGGCCAACTTTTGTCTTTGATTTACTCCGAATCTATGTTGTTCATCGATTATCACATATGCAAGATGTTTGAATTGAACAGACTTTGAAATTAGTGAATGTGTACCAACAAGAATTGGTATCTCACCGTTCGCTACCCATTTGAGAAGTTGTGAGCGGGATATGTCCGTTGATCCGTTTCCAGTCTTCCAACTCGAAGCTACTTTTGAAGGAAACTTCTTGCAACCTGAAGAGGTGAGAAGTCCAATATTTATTGGTAAATGTTCAAAGAATTTTATAAATGATTCGAAATGTTGTTTGGCCAGGATTTCTGTAGGGCACATATATGCAGTCTGTAAATGACCAAAGGTCTGACCTCTGGGACGTGTAACTGTCGTAGCAAAGGCTGTTGTGGCTGCAACCGCTGTTTTGCCACTCCCTACATCTCCTTCAAGTAGTCTTGAGCCGGGGTGGCCCGAGGAGAAATCATTAAGGATATCTTGTATAGCTTTCATTTGACCGTCTGTAAACTTGAAAGGGAAGCGTGAAATGAATTTATCAATTGTTTCTTTCTCTACATCTATAATGTATGGATTAGATTCAAAAACTTTTTTCTTTTCCTGTTGTTTTTTTAATTGAATATAAAATATTTCTTCAAATGCAAATCTTTTTCTTGCGCTCTCCGCATGCTCCTTTTTCTGGGGAGTATGAATCCAGATGAATGCTGTTTTGAGACTCGGTAGATGATATTTATCCAAAATATCTTTAGGTATTGGATCTATGATATTTTCAAAATACGCTGTATTAAAGATTTTTTGTAATGTGTGATACATCCAGTTGGACGTGATGCCCTTTGATTCTGCGTAGACTGGGTAGAGTGAATGGTTTTCGTTTTCATTGAAAAGCGAATCACCGACACCGGTTGGAACTTTACTAATTGATTCTATGTGGGGATTTGAAATTGAAAATAATCCTTTTCTCTCACTTACTGTACCTTCAACTCTCACAAGCGATCCTTCGGTAAACATTTTGGCCAAGTAGGCTTGATTGAACCAAATTAGATCAATGGATCCGGTATCATCAGTCACAGTGGCGGTAGCCATGGGAATCTTAGATTTAAAAGCCTTCTTGGTTTTAAGTTTTGAAATTCTTCCGAAGATTGTCGCTTTCATTCCTGCTGTTAATCCTTCGATAGAAATAGACTCAGCCACATCTCCATAATGAAGCGGGAAATGGTATAGAAGATCATTTGCGGTTTCTATCTTTAACCTTTTTAATGCTCCTGCTTGAGCTGGTAGTATGCGAGTAATATCCTTTAGATACATAAAGGCTATTATACAGAAAATAAAAAAACAGCACTTGCTATGCCTGTGCTGTTTCAACAATCCGTTTCTTGGGTATTGTTCCTCGAGCTTCTCGTATGAGAACGATAGGGATTGCAGCATGGTGCCTACTAATCTGACGATCTCTATCTAAGTCTCCCGTGGTGATACCTTGCTTATGGAGTTCAATACGAATTTCCTTGCACCATTTCATATACCTGTTCCAGTCTTCTTGGTAGTCTACTCCAGAAAACTTAGCAGCCTCGTATCTTCCATAGTATAGGTCTGCCATTCGTAGAGCTTCATCTAGTTTTGTTTCTGGTTCTGGTTTGAATAAATCAAGCCAAAAACCCAATGTGAGAAAATTAAAGAGCTTCATGATTATTACAATACTCTTCTCCAAAATTTCTGCAACTAATTTGCGGTGAAATTGTATCCTTTGCGCGAACTTTTTTCGAGCGGAAAACAGACTGAACCGCCCCGCCGCCGCTCGCTCCGCTCGCGTGCCCCGCAGGAAAATACTCTTTGCTCTTTTCATTTTGCGCGCGCCCGATTTCTTTTTCTTCTAATGAAAAGAGTATTTTCCTGCGGGTCTCTGCTCTCAAGTTTTCGAGCAGGCGGCGGGGCTCAATGCGGTGCTCGAGCTTGGCGGAAGGGGGGTGTGGGGGGAATTCCGCCAAGCCCTCGCTCTGATTTATTTTCGCTTTCGGAATTGCGCGGCCTAAAAATAAGAAACCTATTGAATTGATGTTTCTTAAATTTTGGTATAACATCATAATAGCAATAAAGAAGTGGATACTCCACTATAATGTTAATATCTTGTTGATAGTTATGTCAAGCAACCAAAATTTAGCCAAAAATATAAAAAGGTTACGAGAAGCCAAAGGGCTTTCGCAAGAAAAACTTGCGCGGCTTGCCGATGTCGCCAACAACACTCTTATCAAAATGGAATCGGGTGAAAATGAAAACCCGACTTTAGTAACGCTCAAAAAAGTTGCGAAAGCCCTTGAGGTGAGCGTTGATGATTTGATCAATGGCGGTGATATTGTGAAAAGTATCGGGGGGGGGTACAATATTAGTAATCTAACCAAAAAAATTATGCTTCAAAAATTAGACAACTTTTTCGGAATAACAAAGCTAGGTTCAAATTTTAGAATTGAGCTTTTAGCTGGCCTCTCCACTTTTCTTTCACTCTCGTATATTTTTGTCGTCAATCCGGCAATCTTGTCTGCCGCTGGAATTAGCACGAGCGCGATTTTCTTTGCGACTGTTCTCGGTTCCGTTGTTACAACACTTTTAATGGGTCTCTGGGCAAGATTGCCGTTTGCCGTTGCGCCCGGACTTGAGATGAACGCTTACGTTGCGTATGTCGTTGTTGGAGTAATGGGCTTCACTTGGCAAGGCGCACTTGGAGCCGTTTTCTGGTCTGGAGTTTTGACGGTAATTTTAAGTTTTACTCCTTTGCGAGTAAATATCGTTAAAGCTATCCCCGACAAACTCAAGTCCGGGCTGGCCGCGGCTGTTGGAGTATTTTTGATTCTCATTGCTTTGAAAGTTAGCGGAATTTTGGCTTATGAAGGAATACAAGTTAAAGGTATCGGTTCAATAACCTCCAACGAGGCGATAGTATTTTTTGCAGGCTTGGTGCTTGTTGCACTTCTAAAATATTTCAAAGTTCGCGGTGCAGTTATGTTAAGTATTATTGGCGCGGCTATCGTTGCTCATTTTGTTGGTCTTACTCAAGCGTTTGAGCCGATAAAACTTTCTAAAGATATGTTCGCCGCGACTTTTGCGCTTGATTGGCGAATAATTTTTGATCCGAAAATTTGGTCGGTCATTATTGTTTTGTTCATTCTCGATTTTTACGGCAGTATCGCCAAATTTATCGGTCTTACACGAAGCACATCAATAACCGACGAAGCCGGAAATGTGCCGCGCCTGAAAGAAGGATTGATTGTTGACGGCGCGGGAACAGTCATCGGTGCCGCAACCGGAACATCAAACCTTATTGCATATGTTGAGAGCGCAGTAGGTATTGGCGAAGGTGGTCGCACAGGTTTAGTCGCAGTCGTTGTCGCTATCTTGATGTCGCTGTTTATTTTCCTAACTCCGCTTATTAACCTTATTCCGGTTGCGGCAACCACCGGAGCATTGTTTTTTGTCGGTGCAATGTTGTTCCCGTGGAAAGAGATTAAGAAATACGAGTGGATAGATATTATCGCAGTATTGGCAATGATTGTTGTTACTGTTTGGACATTTGGTCTAGACAAAGCAATGTTTGCGGGCTTTGCCTCATTTGTTGTGTTGTATGTTTTAAGCGGTAAGTGGAAGCAATTAAACGCTTATCTTGTTGGCTCAACATTAATATTGCTTTTGAGTATTTTACTTTCAAAATAATATGGACACATCTAAAAAATTAGTCGCCGAACAGAAAGAATGGGGCGTTGTCGCAAAAGAACTTGAAGCTGAAAACCTTAAACTTGCTTCATACGACAACACTTTGATGTCTGCTATCGGCGACGTTAAAGACAAAAAAGTTTTGGACTATGGCGCAGGCCCCGGCGTTCTTGCTTTGGGTTTGCAAAAGATGGGTGCTGACGTGAAGGTTTGGGATATTAATAATGAAATGCGAGAAAAAGCCGGGGCCAAAATTGGTTCTGAAAATATTTACAGCGACATTAGCCAAGTGCCCCAAAACTTTTTTGACATTGTTATTTGCAATCTAGTTTTGTGCATTGTGCCGGAGGACGAAGTGAAAAATATCGTCAAAAATATCAAAGCGGTTTTGAATGAAACCGGCTCGGCGTACATTGGATTTTGCAATCCAAAAATTTTCCAAGTTGCTGAAAGTAACCTAGATTTTCGTTTTCCGACTGGCAATAAGTATGAGGATAACCACGACTACAAGAAAGTGAAAAAAGAGGGTGGTTATGAAATTATCGAAACTCATCGCCCGATTGAGTGGTACGAGAAAATTTTTGGAGAAGCAGGATTGCGCCTCGCCGATGAGTTTTACACACCGGAGTATGAGCTTAAAGATAACAAGATTAAGGATTTCATTATCTTTAAGCTCTCAAAATAGGCCGCGCAATTCCGAAAGCGAAAATAAATCAGAGCGAGGGCTTGGCGGAATTCCCCCCACACCCCCCTTCCGCCAAGCTCGAGCACCGCATTGAGCCCCGCCGCCTGCTCGAAAACTTGAGAGCAGAGACCCGCAGGAAAATACTCTTTTCATTAGAAGAAAAAGAAATCGGGCGCGCGCAAAATGAAAAGAGCAAAGAGTATTTTCCTGCGGGGCACGCGAGCGGAGCGAGCGGCGGCGGGGCGGTTCAGTCTGTTTTCCGCTCGAAAAAAGTTCGCGCAAAGGATACAATTTCACCGCCAATAGAAACTTCACGATTTGAAAGGGTTGCTCCGCGCGTCCGCGAGGCGGCCGCGCTCCGCAAAACTCCTCGCCGCTTCGCGGCGAAATGGCTGGGCGGGCTGAATTCAAAACGGGCGGATTTGTCACGAACCAAGGGGTTCGTTCCAATTTTTTGGACAAATGTTTTGATTTGGTGAAAATCGTCTGATTTGGACAAAAAATCGGCTTGTTTCGTATCTAAAAACAATATGAATATCAAACCAAAATATTTTCTCTATACGCGCAAAAGTACCGAAGATGACGATAGACAAGTTATGTCCATCGAGGCACAACTTTTTGAGCTACGAGAATTTGCGCGTAGAGAAAATTTTGAAATTCTTGAGGAATTTCAAGAGTCGAAAAGCGCAAAGACACCGGGGCGCGAAATTTTCGGCGAGATGATGGCGAAAGTGGAGAAATCTGATGGCGTGGGCATACTCGCTTGGCACCCTGATAGATTGGCGCGTAATTCTATGGACGGAGGACGCATCATCTACGCCGTAGATCAAAAGAAAATCGTGTCTTTGCGCTTTCCGACATTTTGGTTTGAACCAACCCCGCAGGGGTTATTTATGTTGCAAGTGGCGTTTGGTCAATCGAAATATTACAGCGACAACCTAGCCGAAAATATTAAGCGTGGTATCCGCCAAAAATTGCGCCGGAAAGAATGGATTGGTCTCGCGCCTTTCGGTTATCAGAATAATCCACTTACTCGCAATATTGAGCCACACCCAACCGAAGCGCGGATTGTGAAGTTAGCATTTGAGGAATATGCGAAAGGCGGCTATTCTTTCATCTCTTTAGGGCAATTTTTGGCGGACTTGGGCGTAGTGAGTAAGAACCAAACGCCACTTGCCAAAGTTTCCATCAAACGACTTCTAACACACAAAGCATATCTCGGATTTGTGAGACATAAAGGAGAATGGTTTGATGGAAACTTTGAACCAATTATTTCTCCCGCATTGTTTGAAGCCGTGGAGAAAATACTCCGCGCCAAGGAACGGCCGCGCAAACGAAAAGCGAGGCACGATTTTCCATTTACCGGATTATTTCGTTGCGCTGAATGTGGCTCAATGATTAGCGCACAGTGGGCTACTGGAAAATCGGGCCATCGCTACCGCTATTATCGCTGTTCAAAAAAGCGCGGCCGTTGTTCGCAACCATATATCCAAGAAATGGAGTTGGCGCGACAAATTAAATTACGGCTTCAAACAATCTCGCTTTGCGATAATCTCACTGATTGGATGTTGAACAAAGTGAAAGAATGGGAGCGTGAGGAAATGTTAGGTTCGCAAAGCGAGGTTCAAAATCTTTCTGAACAAATCAAAACGGCAGAAGCAAAAATGGAAAAGTTAGTTTCTGCTTATTTGGATGGTGATATTCCAAAACAAACTTACCTCAAAAAGAAAGATGAAATTTTGCTTGCTTCTGCCGTTTTGGAACAGAAGAAAAAAAATTTTGAACGCGGGAAGAAAAATTGGGTCGAACCCCTGCGGGAATGGATTTTAGATACGAAACAAGCCGATTTTTTGTCCAAATCAGACGATTTTCACCAAATCAAAACATTTGTCCAAAAAATTGGAACGAACCCCTTGGTTCGTGACAAATCCGCCCGTTTTGAATTCAGCCCGCCCAGCCATTTCGCCGCGAAGCGGCGAGGAGTTTTGCGGAGCGCGGCCGCCTCGCGGACGCGCGGAGCAACCCTTTCAAATCGTGAAGTTTCTATTGGCGGTGTTTGAGAGTTAAGTGCCCCGCAGGTGAGGCACCACAAGGGTATTCTAGCATCTTTCGGCAGAGCAAAATAAGGGTTGAGGGACGGGCTCTCTTTTCAAGCAAACGGGACAAATGGGACACGCTGGAGGGGTATCCCAAAATGAGGAGTTTTTGAGAAGGTGGTTTGAAACCATCAAGCACCATAAGGATGAAAAGCGAATGGGAAAATGGGAGTCCAGCAAGAAACTAAGTCCCATTTGCCTTTGAACTGGAAAAGCAGTCTAATACAGATATGGCGAAACGGAAGAAAGATAGACTGGGATCGTTCAAGCGAATGCTGCGAAATCAACAGCTCCTTGTACGTATCCTCATCAAGAATCCTGAACTGAATCGGGAACTCATAGCACTCGGCACCTCGCCTGCGGTGGAAGAAGTACGCAAACAAATAGAGCCACACAGGAAGGATATGACCCTGCCGTGGTGTTTTGATCACTATGCCACCATGATGAACATAGGCCTCATGCTCGCTCATGCCCTCGACAAGGAGACGAGAAGTAGGATCGTAATATTCATCAACAAATTTCTCTCTAAAGCAGAGCTTGGTCAAGAATGGTTCTCTCCCATGCTCACATACATCACTGCAGGCATCATATGCCCTCCGTACTACAATTTTCATATACAAAAAGAAAATAAACGAGTAACGATGACCTTGAATCCTGACACATCCATCGACGACATCCGTAACGAATGGCCGATGATCGACAAGGCAATTCACGAAGCATGGCCTGATTTCAAGAAAACCAATCTTTCATCGAAATTCAATGAGGAGATACAGGAATATCTGAAAGCGATGAAAGCCAAGAGCAATATATCCGACGATTTCAAGTACAAGGATCTGAGCCAATTTGAGACAATACTTGCCAAGAGATCGGGTGACTCGAAGAAAGCGGTAGCTGACTATCGTGGCAAGAGACTCGTAGCGGAAGGTGTGGCTCGAAAGCCTGTACGCATACATTCAAGGAAGACCGACCGAGATATCGTCAAGGAACTCTATGGTGTCAAAACCAAACAGATGCAGACTAGAAAAGTAAATGCTTTACGCCAGCGAAAACGCCGTCTAGAAGCATGACAGGTTTTCGGACGAAATCCAGTCAGTGATATCTGAAATAGGATGTGATGATTCCCGCAGGAGAGCCTGCGGGTTTTCCGTTTAATACACACAACGATGTCAAAACTCAAACCACTGGTATGGCGCACCGAAAAGCGCCGGGTAAATGATCTTCTGCCCTACGAGAAGAATCCAAGAAAGATCACCGACAAGCAGATGGAGGATTTGAAAGAAAGCCTCAAAAAATTTAACCTCGCGGAACTGCCTGCCATAAATCTCGACGAAAAAATTGTCGCGGGCCATCAGCGCATCAAAGCGTTACAGCTCTTAGGTCGAGGCGAAGAATTGATTGAGGTGAGAACACCGAACAGAAAGCTTACGCCGTCAGAATTCAAACAGTATTTATTAACCAGCAACCGATCAGGAGGATCATGGGACTGGGAGATACTCGCAAGTGATTTCGACATCGACACCCTGCTCACGGCAGGCTTCGACTCGACTGACCTCACCAATATCTTCGACGACAATCTCGAAGTCACGGATGATGGCTTCGATGAAGAAAAAGAACTGGAGAAAATCAAAGAAACCGATATCAAGTTCGGCGACATTTATGCTCTCGGTCGCCACAGACTGATCTGCGGCAACTTCCTCCACATGAACATGGTAAACGCCCTCATGGACGGCAAACAGGCCGACATGGTAAACACCGACCCTCCATACAACATCGGTCTCTCATACGACAAAGGAGTCGGCAACAAGGCAAAGTACGGCGGCACGACTGATGACAGTAAGTCCGACGAGGAATACCACACATTCGCAAAGACACTCATCCAAAACGCACTGAGCGCGACCAAGCCAGACGCTCACGTTTTCTTCTGGTGTGACGAGAGATATGTCTGGCTATTCCAAGAGCTGTACAAAGAACTTGGTATTGATTCCAAACGACTCTGCTTGTGGGTCAAAGACAATGCCTCCCCGACACCCGGAGTCGCCTTCAACAAGGTGACCGAGTACTGCGCGTACGGCACCCGAGGCAAGCCGTATCTCTCCGACAAGGTTAAAAACCTCAACGAAATTCTGAACAAGGAGATGACCACGGGCAATCGTCTGACCGAGGACATCATGGATATGCTCAATATCTGGCTCGTCAAAAGATTGCCGTCGCAAGAATACACCCATCCAACACAGAAGCCACCAACGCTTCACGAGAAAGCATTGCGTAGATGCAGTCGTCCTGGCGACATCATTCTCGACCTCACCGCAGGCTCGGGAAGCATCCTGTCTGCTTGCGAACAACTGAAGCGCACCGCATATCTCTGCGAGATGGAGCCGATCTTCTGCCAATTAATTATCAACCGATTTAAGCAACTCTCTCCCAATGAAAAAGTCATCAAACTCAATTAAGGCTGGCGATATCTTTCGGTTAGGCGTTTACACGATTGCTTGCGGTGATTCGAGAGACAAAGAATTCGTGGCAAAAGTGATCGGCAAGAGGAAAATCAAAGCGATCATTTCCGATCCTCCGTACGGTGTTGCAGTCACTGAATCAAAAAGAAATTTTCAAGCACTGAAGAAAGATAAAGTAATCGCCAATGATCAAATCCAAAGTGATGCCGAGTACATCACCTTCACCTCACAATGGCTTGGTGCGGTGTTGCCGTATCTCGAAAAGAAAAACGCCCTGTACGTCTTCAACTCCGACAAGATGCTTTTTGCCCTGCGTGAAGGCATGATGCGTGTCCACTGCAAATTCGCGCAACTGATTGTCTGGGTAAAGACTCAGGCAGTCGTCGGAAGAATGGACTACGCCCCGATGCACGAACTCATAGCATATGGATGGTATGGCACGCATGAATTCCTGAAGTCGAAGGACAAATCGGTCATCGTGCATCCAAAACCAAGCAAAAGTCCCTTTCACCCCACGACAAAGCCCGTACCCCTTATCCGCCACCTCATTCTCAACAGCACCCGAATCGGTGACACGGTCTACGACGCTTTCCTCGGCTCGGGAACCACTCTCTTGGCGTGCGAACAGACCAAGCGAGTCTGCATCGCCATCGAGCTCGACCCCGAGTATGTGCAAACAGCGATTGATAGATGGGAGAAACTAACAGGGTTAACTGCAATAAAAATATGAAACCGACAAGCGTGCAGAGGAGGGTCGAAGCAGACAAGAAACTGGTGCTCGAACAGCTGAAGAAGACTCCCATCATTCAGCTTGTCTGCGAGAGATGCGGCATCGGAAAATCCACATACTACAGATGGCGTCAGGAAGATGCCGAATTCAAAAAGAATTCCGATGAAGCCATGCAAGATGGCATCGACATGATTAATGATCTTTCAGAGTCACAGCTCATAGCGTTGATTAAGGACAAAAATTTCTCTGCAATACAGCTCTGGCTTCGTCAGCACCATCCGACCTACGGCAACAAGCTTGAGGTGAAGGCAAAGATTGAAGCGGCAGATCCGCTCACTCCCGAGCAGGAGGCTTTAATCAAAAAAGCTCTCGGCCTTCCTGAAGAAGCGGTACTTAATAAGCAACAAAATAATGCATAACCACGACCAAGTAATGAGTCCGGATGAGCTCGCCAATATCATCAAAAATCAATCCATTCGTAGAAATCTCACCACCGCCTGCCACCACTGGTTCTTCCACATATATTTTCCTCACTATGCCCAATACCAGACTGCGGCATTCCACAAGGAACTCTTTGAACTCACTGAAAAGACGGAATACCGCAATGTTGTCATAGAGGCATTCAGAGGATCGGGCAAGACCACCATCATGGGCACTTCGTATGCCATCTGGTCGATACTTGGAGTACAGTAGAAGAAATTTGTACTCATCATCGCCAAAACCGAGAGCCAAGCGAGACAATATCTCGCCAATATCAAGGTCGAACTGGAATCGAACCATTTACTCAAAAGCGACCTCGGCCCCTTCGAGGAACCCACTGATGAATGGAGAGCGGTATCAATCGTTCTGCCGAAGTATGGAGCAAGGATCATGGTGGCAAGTATTGAGAACTCAATCCGAGGCATCAGGCATGGCGCTCACCGCCCCGACTTAATCATCTGCGATGACTTGGAAGATCTTGATATCGTGAAGACTCAAGAAAGCAGAGACAAAATGTTCAACTGGCTCACCGGAGACATCATGCCGCTTGGAGACAAGCATACGAGATTGATCGTCATCGGCACCAAGCTCCACAATGACTCCATAATCATGAGGCTAAAAAATGCGATATTGGAAGGTCGAATGGGCGGTATCGCTAGGGCATATCCATTCATGAAAGACGGCATCGCTCTCTGGCACGAGAAGTTTCCGACGCAGGCAGACATCGATACCTTGAGAGAATCAGTGCCGAGCGTTGAAGCCTGGGAACGGGAATATATGCTCAATATCGTCTCAACATCGGATCAGGTCGTGAGACGTGAGTGGATCACGTATTATGACGCTTTTCCGCCGGAGAATCAGTATCGATACTCCGCAAGCGGGGTTGATCCCGCCATATCCGAAGATCAGGACAGGGACTGCACCGCTATCGTATCAGGCAAGATATATAGCAGGAAGAAGAATCTGAAAATATATATCCTGCCGAATCCGATAAATGAGAGGATTGACTCATTGAAGGCACTGGATACCATAAAGGCGATATCGAATGGGCTGGGACAAGGATTGCCTGCGACAGTATGGGTGGAATCGGTGCAGTACCAGAAAGCAATTATTCAGCAGCTTGTATCTGACGGATATCCTGCTAAGGAATACAAACCGTATGGAGCAGACAAACGGGCAAGACTCTCCATCATATCGGCACATATACAATCAGGCACCGTGCTCTTTCCTCGACACGGAGCGGAGAAGCTCATTGAGCAGTTGGTGGGATTTGGCGTGGAACGACATGACGACCTTTCCGATGCTCTCTGTATTCTTGTGTCGGGCATCATTGCCCAGGAATCGAACATCCCGAAGGGATATCATGAGCTTTTCACCGAACCCATGCTTGCCGCAGGCTATCACGAAGGGTTGCCACATGCGGGAGAAAAGCGACTGGGCATATCAGTTGCTCATGGAAATCAGCGGCATACGGCGATCGTCCTTCGGTCTGATAATGCGGCAGAGATCGTGTATCACGACATGATCGGAAATCTAGACACCATCGCACGAAAGATCGTAGAGGTGGCACTAAGATATAAAGTACCACTCTCTGACGAGAATATTTTCCTCAATAAGGATGATACGGGAAGGACGCTCTCTGAATATGTAGCCAAATATGCCCATGGCCACTTCGTCCTGAAGAAATATGGGCATAGGCAGAGATACGGCATATTCATGAGTGAGACCGATCCGAACAACCTCTATGCCGACATGTGGGCCAAGGGCTACTCCAAACTTGCAGGGTGGATACAGCAAGGAGGAAGACTCATTGGACAGCACAAGTTCGATGACCTTCTGTACATTATCTATACCGACCTGAACAGCAAGAGGATCATCATTGATCGAGAGGAATTACAAGATGACGGCATCGACACATCAATACCCGATGCACTTGGTCTCACTATCACCAAGGAGAAACAGCATATCATCCGACCGCCCGAGGATCGGTATGATGATCAGTATCCTGATCCTGACTATGACCTGTCGCCACAGTATCCGGAGATTGGGATTTAGGATTACTTAACCTGTAAACTTAGCAGGTTCGGGTATCCTAATTTTATGAATGGCTTATCTTTACATGCAGCAACAACCTTTTCAATCGCCTCCTCTAGTGCCTTGAGGTCTCCTGCTTCCTCTTTTTCGCCCACGACAACTGAAGCCGGGATTAGGTCTGCATAAGCTAGCTTGATTTTCTTGCTGACACTTTCTGCTCGATCATCAATATCCATGCGTACCGGCTTATCGGCATATTTCTCGATAAGTTTTTGACAGAACGCTACCTGCTTCTCTCCAACAGGAATAAGTCGTATTTGGACCGGATGAAGCCAGAGAGGAAAACTCCGCTCGAAGTTATCAAGGAGCATGTAGATGTATCGCTCAATACCACCAGGCACAGCGGAGTGAATGATAATCGGATGCTTATCTTTACCGTCTTTATCTGCATACTTTATATCGAGACGTTCAGCATTGTTTACGTCTATCTGAATACAGCAGATTTCTCGAGATTGATCCAATTTATCAATGATTTTATAGTCCACATTGATTATCCAATAGCGGTCTTTACCATCATTAAGGATAGATACAAGCACGTCTCTATTAAGTCGCTTTGCGAATGGAATAATTTTATCTTTGTACTTTTCCCAGTTTGCTTCAGAAGAAACCTCTACGACAACTTGATACTCGATTTCGACTTCACTGGCTGCCTTAAGAAGTTGCGCTTCTATTTTTGGATACCAGCCGAAAGCCTCATCAATATCCTTGAAATAAGGATGTAGATCAGCCATATAGAAGCGTCTCTGGCGATGAAGAAGCATACATTCTCCGCTTTGCTCATGTCGATAGCAATCTACAAGCGAGAAGTGTGCGAATGGCAGATGTTTATGGCTCAACTTATATTTAGCCGCCATGTTGAATTGCGGATAACTTGCGTCATAGCTCATCACCACATCCTTTTTTCCAGACTTGAATTGAAACAACCTATCTCCGTACAAGTTCGCATAAGCTTTCACAACTGGATGAGACATGTCAAACACATTCGATCCATGGACCTCATAAATTGGAAAGCCAATTTTTTCTACAAGTTGCCGCGCGTATTCTTTAACCAAGCGAACAATCATCGCACCTTTATAGTCATACTGAACGAAACCGGCGTCTGCATTCGGTTCCCACTCGAAGCCGAGTTTATGTGCATACGAGAGGTATTTTGGTTTCTCGGGATTTTCTTTTGCTTGTTTTGATTTGTCATCACCAATAGCCTCAAGCTCTACAAATCGCTTGAATTTTTCGGGCAAGTTTGAAGACGACAGATATTCTTCTGCTTTCTGAACATTCCCGTTTTTATTTATGACTAGATATTTATTACTCATATTAGGTAAGTTAACTTTTTAATGTTACCTGTTTTCTCGACCTATATGAGCTTTTCTTTCGGTAGTAAAGAAAGAGCCCCATCGTTGGGGCTCTTTCTGATTTAGACAATAGAAGTAAGCACCCAACTTTAGGTCTTGGGCGTAGTCGTGCTTACGTTATTAAGGCTGTTTATTACCTTTTTCATACCCATCTACTATAGCATACAAAGAGAGATTTTGGAAGTCCTGCTCCACTTACCTCAAAATATCTATAACTTTAGCCATATTCTTATTTTCAGACCACAACCTTGTAATCTCTGCACGCATCTCCTGATGTTGAGGGTATCCGCTATCAACCGCTCCATTCATAAGATCTGAGAAATCAGAATTAAGAATCACAGTTAGGGATTCCTTTATATCGTTATACTTTTCTCTCGATACACCTTGATTGGCGAGCTTCTCTCCAAAAGCGTACCAAGTATAGAAGTGGAATAATTCGTGCATCACCGTTCTACGGACAGAGGTTGCCGGAACGGATACGAAGAAATAGTTTTCTTCGATATTGTACGGACATCTATTATTGATAGTCAGATACGCCATTATATCTTCAGGAAGTTTTACTTGGAATATAGCCTCCGCTCGCTTTGTGTATTCTTCCTTCACCTCATCCCAGTCTTTTTGATACCTTTCGATATATCCCTGCAAGTCAATATTTTTTTCAGAAATATATTTTTCGATAAAAGCAGAAGTTGCCTCATTTGTCAGATTTTCACCAACTGCCGCCACAAGTTGTTCATATACTTTGGTTGCCGACTGAGAATTATGAGAACTCTTGCCTTTGTTTAGAAGGCACCAAATGTCTTTTTCTTGATCGTAATCGAATTTTAATTTCATAAATATCAAGAAAATCTGTCCTCTTTATACTGAACGGTCGCGCCCTTAGGATCTTTGCCACGCTTTTTCATTTCATCAAGCACATGATCATATTCAACAAAATTAATGTCGAATTTTTTCAGTTCTGCAAGGATATTATCGATCTTCTTTTCGGATAGAACTTTTGTTTCTGCTCTTGATACAAGTTCGAGGTGACTGAGACGTTGGTCAGAAACAAAACCAGAATCTTCGATGGTGTATACAATTCCCGGAGCAGCTAAAAGTTGAAAGGCATTTGGAACAAGCTCATCGATATACATTTCTTCCTGATGCGTATCTTGATCGACGAAATAACCCACAGCCAACTCATCACCTGTGCCGTGGATCATAGCCATAGCGAAACGGATATCGGGAGTGGCAAATACTACAGACTCACCATTAACACCTTTGTGAGGAAAGGGTTTGAGAGTTTTTATTCCTGCTATTTTCGATCCATGATAAAGCTCAGCCATTTTTGACATTTTAGCACTTTTTAGTGCTTCTTTGAACCCTAGCTTACATTCAGAAATTTGTGTAGGGTTTAGTTTTTGATCGAGTCTTTACCGACAAAAGGTTGCAACACTCTGGGTATATCAATCGATCCATCCTCCTTTTGATAATTTTCCATTATCGCAATCAATATTCTCCCGATAGCAAAAGCAGTTGCGTCATTCATGTGTATATATTCAATCTCACCGGCGTTTCGTCGAACTCGCGTCTGTAACCTCATAGATTGATAGGTGCCCATGTAATCAGAGGTGTGTGTCTCACGATATCTATCCTGCCCAGGCATCCATGTTTCAATATCAATCTGCCGCACATCAGGACCACCCATATCTCCCGTACAAATTGCTACCACTTGATAAGGAAGTTCCAATTGCTGTAACAAATATTCCTGAATGGCGACGATAAAGTCTTGTTCTTTAAGAGCATCTTCCTGTAGCGTAAAGCACTCCATCTCAATCTTGTCGAATTGGTGTAGGCGCAAGATGCCCTTCACATCTTTTCCATGAGAACCGGCTTCTCGGCGATATGCAGGAGAAATACCGGCATAACGTATCGGCAAAGATGCCTCGGCCAGAATTTCATTCATATGCAAGGGACCGAGTGTGTGTTCCGCACTTCCCACGAGATAGAGGTCGTCCTGAGACATATGATAGCGCTCCTCTCGAGGTTCAAGACGCGCCATTTTCTCCATTACTTCTGGTTTGATAAAGACGGGAGGCACAACAGGGACGAAAGGCTTGGCATTGATTTCAAGGTCTGCATTTTTTGCAATGTCTTCCAAGGTGGTCTTATTTGTCAGAATAGATAAAGTGAAGTTCACAACAGCTTGTTGTAGTAACACTAAGTCACCTTTTAAGTAGGCAAAGCGCGAACCAGAAATCTCTCCAGCTTTTTCACTTTCAATCAGATCGAGATCCTTACCCAATTCCCAATGCTCCTTTGGCTTAAAAGAAAAATGTGGCTTTTCTCCTACTTGTCGCAAAACCTTGTTTTCAGATTCGTTGGCACCGACAGGGGTATCGTCAGAGGGAATATTCGGGATAGCCTTGTACAGCTTATCGAAATCAGTTTCAATTGATTTTAATTCCTGCTCGAGCTTTTGAACTTTTACCTTTATCTCCTTACCTTTCTCAATATCTTGAGATGCGCTCGCTGTGTTTCGTTCAGCTCTCAAGGCCTCAATTTCTTTTTGCAAATATCTTCGTTTTTGATCCAGAGACAGAAAAGCGTCAAAATCGACTTTCGATTTTTTGACCTTTATGGCCCGTCGCACTTTATCTTGGTTTTTACGAATGTAGTTTAGATCGATCATGGTATTGCTTAATTATAAAATAAAATTACTCGCTTTGGGGCGAGCTTTTGGTTGGAACACAGATACAAAAAGCTCACCTCATTTACTTGATGAGGATGAACTAGATGAAAATCGGTTTTTCGCTGCTTCTTGCATTGAGATAAATAGTACATCTTTTTGACCTTAAACGCAATCGTTGGTTTGAGTATCCGCCACCCTAGCTTACGTATCAGAATTTGTGTAGTCATTTACCAACTTCATCACTTTACTTGACTAAAGCACTCCACTCTGATAAAGTGCCCATATGGACTGGAATAGCCCTAAAAACAAGACTTTGGTAAAAGCGATCTTGGCTCTCAAAACACCTGACGAGGCCAAGCGGTTTTTGCGTGACCTCATGACCGAAGGCGAAATCGAAGAGTTTGGAAAGCGTCTCCAGGCGGCAGAAATGCTCACTCGAAATGAGCCGTATTCGGCAATTGAAAAAGAAACAGGTCTTAGTTCAACCACTGTCGCTCGTGTTTCTAAATGGCTTAACGGCAAGCAAGGCGGCTACAAAACTATCCTCAATAAAATCCATCATCATAGCTCTATCCAAACAGGGAGAGGGTTGTCTTGATTATATTTCTAGGAAAATAACATGAAGCTAACCCCCTCCTTGATTGGAGGGGGTCTTCGTTTGCCTACCTAAAACAAAATGGCAAATTCAGTTCTTTAAAAAGGAGTCGTGAATGAATATCAAGTTCTGTAACTTCGACATGGATCAGTCCATCGTCGCACCCGTCACTTATCGTGACTACCCCCATCTGACAACCCCGATTGGGGTCGAGATCGGACCGAAGATTCGAGAGGAACTTCGCCAGCTCTTGGCGGGATTCCTGAAGTTCCACAAGAGAGACGAAAAAGGCACGTTCATTCGTGTCGATGCTTTCTTGTCGGAAGACGGTCTCAACATCATCGAGTTCAACGTCGAGCTTGCGGATGGTTGGGGTGTTGCGCTCAACCTTGCTCGGTCGTGTGGAAAACCCGTTGAGTTGCCTGTGGGAGTGGAGCTGCCTCGGCGATATGTCGCTTATAAAAGCGACTACCTGCCCGAGTACCGTCTTGCCATAAGCGAATTCGGCAAGCTCGGTCAAAATTCGATGTCCATCAAGGAAGACTTCTGGACTTCCGAGGAAAAGGATCCACTCGACAGCAAACTGTGTCTCGAGCAGTTTGCTCGGACATGGAATGGTGACACTGTTCGGATACCGAAACTCTATTCGGTTGAAACCACGCTATGGGAGAGTCTTCCCGAAAACGTGGTATTCAAATTCACTGAGAAATACGGGCCCGAGGCGCTCAGAGCAAGATACAGCGTGGCCCCTCGGGAAAAGATCGGCAAAGGAAAGCATGTTCGGCAGTCTTACAACGCTTCCCGAGCCGTAGCTCAAGAGAGAATCGTGCCACACACGCTTCATGATGGGTCGGTCACCCAAGCCATCATCATGTGCTCGGGGAGTATACCGATCACGGGCTACCTCCAAGTCGCTCCGCAGGGAGAGTTCATTATCAACGACAGGACTGGTCGCAAGGGACCGCTACTGTTTGTTTGATCTCACAGGCTTGTATCGCTTCGTGCAATACAAGCCTGTTTTTATAAAAATCAAAAACATGAAAACAATTATCTTCGATGTAGACGGAACACTTACCAATATTTGGCCGATAGAAAAATCGGTGCTTTTACGCATGACCAAAGGAAAATATGAAGACGAAATGGAAGAATTTAAGAAATCTGGAATATCGGATACGTATAAAATATTTCGTAAGGTTTCTGGGAAGAAAGTGAGCAAAAGAAAATATTTCACACTATATAACCAAGCATTTCTTAAATCAAAAATCTTCCCTAAGTTGGAAAAGTATCCCACAGTAGACTGGATTAAAAAGAATCAAAATAAATATACATTCACATACGCTACGGGCGGTCAGAAATTAGAAACTGAATGCGTGTTGACTCAACTTGGAATAATAAAATATTTCGATTTAGAAAACTCTGTCGATAAAAATAACTGTCGCTTTTCAAAGAAGACAGGTATTCCACTCAAAAAGATAAAATCAAGATATAAGGATTGCATTTTGATCACTGATAGCGATAGCGACGGTACTGGTGCTTCAAAGGCGAGTATTCGATTTATAAAAATAAAACCAAATCAAGAATTCCAAGGTAAATTTTAAGGTCTAGACTCCCAAAGCGATCAGCGTCATCCATTAGGATGTGAAAGATGACGACATCGAAGCAATAATAGATGCTTCAAAGCATTTCAAATATCATGAGCCAACAGGCTCTACACCGTTCAATCGTATTTCCAAGTTGCCCGAATCCAAGCGGCATTTGAAGATAGCAATCAAGGAGAGGATCAGACTACTGGTCGCTTCATACATTTCCCTCGCTTCCTTCATCGACGACGACCTCGTCGATTTTTTGGAAAGCGACGAAGCGAAGAAACGGAAAGGCAAGGTCATCTGGATATACAACAAGGTTTTCAGGGACTATGAGCGGCTGCGGAAAGAAATCATGAAATTTAACCCATTTGAGCCATGAGAAAATTCATCAAAGCAAAACCGAGGGACATTATAGGATCGTCATTCGACGGATACTTGCTCATGCCGTACGACCATCTCGTGTTCCATTTGGGCGAGTCACACGACTGCACCAAGGACGGAGTGTGGAAATCGAAGGACAACAAGGTGCGTGTTCTGTGGGCATTCAAATCGAGACACAAGAAGCCGACCGTGATCACCGTATACGAC
>CAYYLG010000006.1:0-15642 GCA_964472605.1 uncultured Candidatus Saccharibacteria bacterium
GTTCCATCACCTGCTATATCATTGGTTTTGTTTGCCACATCTTTAATTATCTCTGCACCCATATTTTCAATCTTATCTTTCAGGGTAATTTCTTTAGCAATTGAGACACCATCATTTGTAATTGTCGGTGCTCCAAACCCACGATCGAATACAACGTTTCTACCACGGGGACCAATAGTTATCCTCACTGCATCTGCCACTACATCAAGACCTCTCTTGAGGCTCTTCCTAGCTTCTAGGTTGAATACAATTTGTTTTGCCATTTTGATTTTAGATTAATTATTTAATAATTGCTGAGATATTTGATTCACTTACTATAGTATATTCCTCGCCATCGATTTTCATTTTGTCTCCCCAAGCGTAGATCACCACATCTCCCACTTTCACATGCATAGGAATTAATTTACCATCATCATATCTTCCAGGACCCACAGCTACCACTTCACCTTTGTTTGTATCTTTATCGGGATTCGCTGACTCAGGCAGGATTATTCCTGACTTAGTTTTGAGATTTTCAGCTTTAACTTCTTTTAAAAGCACTTTGTCGAAAAGTGGTACTATCTTTGCTTTTCCCTTTTTTTCTACCTTTTTACTCATATGCTTAAAAGTTAAAAACCTTGTAATAGAGCCTAATTTTATTGTTTTTGACTTTTTTTGCAAGACAGGCTAACATAACCCACATGAGTATCGCGATTCAATACATTCAGATAGCGCTTTCTGTACTACTTTGTATAGGCATTCTTCTTCAGGCAAACGCAGCAGGTGTTGGCGGAGCTTTTGGTGGTGGTGACGGTTTCTCTTCTATAAACCACACTAGACGCGGTTTTGAGAAATTTCTTTTCTACGGAACTATAATCGTAGCGATACTCTTTGTCGTTGTTTCAGTTACTGACTTTCTTATCTCTTAAATTTAACTAATACCTTTTAAACAGGTTCTTAAACATGAAATCAATATTTGCTTTGGCAAGTCGTCTTGTATCTTGGGTGAAAACTCTGGCTTCAAAATTTACCCTATCAGAAAAAATTCTATTTTATTTATTTGCCTTTGTTTCTATAGGTTCACTCATCTACGGGATCTGGAGTATAAATAATTCTTACCTAGAACCGATACCAAAACATGCCGGATCATTAAAAGAGGGATTCATCGGTACACCAAGATTTGTAAACCCAATACTTGCTGTAAGTGATACAGACAAGGATCTTTCATCTCTTGTTTATTCTGGACTTATGCGTGCAGGAAGTGAGAATGGTTCAAATATTGCATTTATTCCAGATTTAGCGGAAGGATATACTGTAAGTGAAGATGGCCTGACCTACACTTTCACATTGAAGCCAAATCTAAAATTCCATGATGGCAAACCTCTTACAACTGAGGATATTGCATTTACTATAGACAAGATTCAAGATCCAGCGATCAAAAGTCCAAAGCGTGTTCTGTGGGATGGTGTCAGTGTCAAAGTTATAGATGCAAGTAAAATAGAATTTACTCTCAAGGCTCCTTACTCAGCCTTCATCGCCAATACAACTGTAGGAATACTACCAAAACATATTTGGAATGAAATTAGTGATGAAGAAATTCCTTTTAGTTCTATAAACATTGAACCAATTGGATCAGGTCCTTACAAGGTAAATAAGATAAGTAAAAATTCTCAGGGACTTGTTGAGGCAATAAATTTATCTTCATTTAAATCATTCGCTCTTGGAATTCCATATATAAAATCCATCGAAGCAACCTTCTTTCCAAATGAAAAAACCCGCCTCACTGCACTATCTAAAGGTAATATTGACAGCGCCGGAGGAATCTCAGATGAAAATGCTTCGATACTTAAAAAAGATGGCTACTTCATGAAGGAATCATCTTCATCCAGACTCTTTGCCCTATTTTTAAATCAAAACAAGAGTCCAGCATTGGCACATAAGGAAATTCGTAAAGCTCTTTCAGAAAGTATCGATAAAAAGGTTGTCGTAAATACAATACTAAATGGTTTCGGTTCACCATTAGAAGGCCCTCTGTCACCTTTCACATTATCTAATTTTGATTCAATTGGCGGAGAAGCAACAGATACTCCTGTAAAATCAAATGACGAAATTCTAGCCGATCTTGCAAAAAGCGGTTGGAAAAAAGATGAAAATGGAATACTTTCAAAGAAAAGTAAGTCAGGTACTGAAACCGTTTCCTTCAATATTTATACAAGTGACAACGAAGAGCTGAAAGAGACGGCTGAACTCTTGAAAAAGTCTTGGGAACCACTAGGTATTAAGGTAGAAGTAAAATCTTTTGAAAGTTCACAATTTAGTCAGACTGTTATTCGTCCAAGAGAGTATGATTCCCTACTTTTTGGCGTCACAATTGGTCGTGATCTAGACTATTATTCATTCTGGCATTCATCACAGAGAAATGATCCTGGACTAAACGTGGCCCTTTACACAAACTCAAAAGCTGATACACTACTTACATCAGCCAGAACTCTCCTCGATCCAAAAGCACGCCTTGAGGCGCTTAGATCGTTTGCTTTAGAAGTCTTGGCAGACAACCCAGCAGTATTTCTGTATTCTCCAAGCTACATCTATATAACCCCAAAGAATTTAGGTGGTTACAATGAATCAAATCTAAGGATAGCAGGAGAAAGATTCTACGACGTTTATAAGTGGTATGTAGAGACAGATAATGTATGGAAATTCTTATCTAACAGATAATGAACAATTTATTTAGTTATTAATTGTAAAAATATAATATGACAGACAGTTCAAAAAATGATGGAAGCAAAAGATTTGCATCCGATCATAATAATCCAACAAGACCTGCCGGTAGTAACCCTCTTATGAGACACTCGCCTTCTGGTCCTAGAGGAAATTTCAGAAGAAATAGCGGTGGAAGAGGAGGAATGCGTGGCAAAGGAGGACAGAGTTTCTCTAGACCTTTTGCGGCTGGTTCAAAGAAAAATGATAGTGATATTATCCCACCAGTTGGAGAAAATATTCGCGTAATTACACTCGGAGGTGTAGAAGAAATTGGAAGAAACATGACAGCGATTGAAATCGGTGATGATATCATCGTAATTGATGCTGGGTTCATGTTCAAAGAAGAAGCTACTCCAGGTATCGACTATATCCTTCCTAACACAAAATATCTTGAGGAAAGAAAAGACAAGATCCGTGCCCTAGTTATAACTCACGGGCACCTGGACCATATCGGAGGCTTGCCATACGTGATTGATCGTATTGGTAATCCACCAATTTATACTAGAAACCTGACATCGATTATGATTCAAAAGCGTCAGGTTGAATTCCCTCATCTTGATCCACTAGACATTCGTGTAGTTGAGAAAAATGACAGAATCAAAGTAGGAAATATTTCTATGAGATTTTTCGGTGTAACACACACTATCCCAGACTCAATGGGTATCATTATCGAAACTCCATGGGGATCAGTTGTGACTCCTGGTGACTACAAACTAAACCATATGGATGGTGTACCAGTAGAAGAGGAGGAAGAATCATACAAAGTCTTTGACAATGAAAAGGTTCTACTTATGTTCGCTGACTCAACCAACATCGAAAACCCAGGCTTCTCTACTCCAGAATCAATCGTTCACAAGAACCTTGAGGAAATAGTAAAGAACATGAAGGGTCGTCTAATCGTTAGTACTTTCGCCTCACAGCTTGCTCGTCTTATCAGTATCATCGAGGCCTGTGAGAGAATGGGTAAGAAAGTTGCAGTTGAAGGACGTACAATGAAAACTAACATCGAAATCGCTGAGCTAGCAGGAATGCTTAAGGTAAAGAAAGGTACAATCATCCAAGCTCAAGATATCGATTCATATCCACCAGACAGAATCGTAATACTTTCAACTGGTGCTCAAGGAGACCAATTCGCAGCTCTGGCTCGTATCGCTACAAATACACATAAATACATCAGACTTTCAAACAGAGACACTATCCTACTTTCATCATCAATCATCCCTGGAAATGAAAGAAGTGTTCAGAAATTGAAAGACAATATTGCCCGCCAAGGTGCCAAGATTATTCACTACCGAACATCTGATGTTTACATTCACTCAACTGGTCACGGAAATCGTGGAGAACTTGAATGGCTACATAAGAAAGTTAAACCAAAATTCTTTATACCTGTTCACGGACATCACTATCACCTAAGACTTCATGCTGAACTTGCAAAAGAAATCGGTATGGCTGAATCAAATATTGTAGTCCCTGATACAGGAAGCATTATTGAAATCAGTGATGGTGGGAACAAGATCGCTGCATTGCCTGTAAAAGCTCCTTCTGGACTTATGCTTGTAGACGGATTTGCAGTTGGAGACATACAGGAAGTTGTAATCCGTGATCGTCAGATGCTAGCTCAGGATGGAGTATTCGTTATCTTCGCTGTGATCAATATCACAAACGGTAAACTACGTAAGTCACCAGATATCATCTCTCGAGGATTCGTTTACTTGCGTGAATCCCAAGAGCTCCTAAGACAATCAAGATTCATAATCAAGAAGAGTATTGAAGACATGACAGCTGGGATGAATCCAATCAATTTCGACTATATCAAGGATTCTCTAACTGATCAGGTTTCAAAATACTTGTATCAAAAGACCGCTAAGCGTCCAATCGTTATCCCGGTACTTGTTGGAGTCTAAAACAAACAAAACAAAAACCGTACATTTCGTACGGTTTTTGTTTTGTTTAAGCTTCAAACATAGTAAAATAAGTTAATGCAAAAGCTTCACTTAAGTCACAGACACACTCTAGGTAGTGTAGGTTCTTTCTCTATCTACCTAGCAGTTCTATTTCTCTCTTTTCATTATTTCTTTATCGTGTACATCAACTCAAACTTCCTTTCTACATTCATTAACGAAAAGTTTGTAGGATATTTCTATATCGGTGGGTCAATTCTTGGAATAATGTTTCTTCTAAGTTCATACAGAATACTAAGGAAAATCGGAAATTATAGATTTGCTCTTATAGCCACCATAGTTGAGATTCTGACATTAGTTGTACTTTCACAAGCTCAAAACATTTGGGTAGCTGGTATAGCTTTTATGATCCAACACGCTACAAATCCTATAATACTTTATTCACTAGATATATTCCTAGAATCAGTCACAAACAAGGAAGATGCTGGCAAAAGTCGTGGACTATTCCTTACAATTCTCAATACCCCACCCATTGTTGCAACACTGGTTACAGGTATCATTCTCCGTGAAAATGATTTTTCACAAGTTTACATGATCGCTATTGCCTTCCTCATACCACTGCTCATGATCATCATGTCCAATTTCAAAAAGTTTAGAGATGAAAAATATATAAAAATTGAAGTAAAGGATGTACTCAACAGATTCAAATCTGAGAGACTCATAAGAGACATATTCATCGACAATGTACTTCTACAGGTTTTCTATGCGGTTATGACAATTTATCTGCCAGTATATTTACTAAATAATATTGGATTTTCGTTGGCAGAGATTAGCTTTATATTTTCTGTAATGCTCGTACCTTTTGTACTATTGCAATTTCCTGTTGGAAGAATAGCGGATGAAAAATTGGGTGAGAAGGAGCTCTTGATACTTGGTTTCGTCATTATGACATTTTCGATGCTTATGATTTCCTTTATCAAATTGCCAACACTTATCCTCTGGGCAATGGTACTCATTCTTACAAGAATCGGTGCTGCTATCGTTGAAATAATGACGGAAACATATTTCTTTAAACATGTAGGCAAAAGGGATGCTCATGTTATGAGCATCTTCAGAATGTCACATGGTATCGCCTTTGCACTTATGCCACTTATAGGCGGACTACTTCTATTATTTGTATCCATCCAATATATATTTGCAATATTTGCATTCATAATCCTTTTCTTCGGACTAAGATATGCCTTCGATCTGGTCGATACCAAATAAACTTAAATTAGTGAATTAGAATCCAAAGCACAAAAGCTAGTGCAACCGATAAGATCTTTGCCCATATGTTACTTACAATGAGGTAATACCAGAATCCCTTGTGAGCCACATCATCATTCTCATGAGAGAATATTTTCAAAATATCAAAAAGCGCTTCTTTGTTATCTACTGATCTAAGTCTTCCTTTTTCAGCAATACTTACCTCCCCACGCTCTTCTGAAACTACAATTGCCATAGAGTCTGTCCTTTCAGTTATACCAACCGCTGCCCTGTGTCTTGTCCCAACTGATAATATGTCTTTGAAATCCTCTGCGAGTGGCAAATGAAGACCGAAAGCTTTAACCTTGTTGTTCTCTATAAGCATTGCTCCGTCATGTCCTGGAGAATTAGAATCAAATATAGACAATATAAGCGGACGAGAAACTTCACCATCGAGTGCTACACCACCCTCTATGACATCATCGAGAGGTGCTTCTCCTGAGAAGACAATAATCGCACCAATATTATTTGCTGCCATTTCCCAAACTGTATCAGCCACTACTTGTAGAGAGTCAGTTGTCGCTGTAATAGCAGGAGTGAATGATAAACTCCTTCTATAAGAAATCCATTTGAGGAATCTTCTGATATCACGCTGGAAAAGGACTACGACCACGATAGCTAAAGTTGCAAGAAGTGGTTGGATAAGACTCTTTGTCAAAGCCAAATCTAAAGCATTAGAAATAAACCCCATTACAAGCAAGATAACTATAGCAGTAAGGATAAAGTAGGATCTGGTCTGCTTAATAAAAAGCAAAATAAAATATGTAAAACCTGCAACAATAGCTATATCTAGTACATCTCTTATACCAAAATTTCCCAAAGCAGAAGATATGTCTGCCCAAGCATTTGCAATAGCAGCAATTTGCAATGAATTTACCAACATAATTTTAGATTAGTTTATTTTCTACTAAATATTTCTCTACAGCTTCCTTGTCTGTATCTGCAAGCATTACTCCGTTTATGATAGCAACTGGAGCTTTGCTTTGTCCTGAAAGCTTTGTCATTTCCTCAAATAATTCTGGATTTTCTGTCACATTTTTCTCATCATAATTAATTCCCTTTTCCTTGAGAAAATTCGTGAGTCCAATACACCATGGGCAACCTGTTTTTACATATACTTTTATCTCCATAATTTCAGATTATTGTTAGTAATCCCATTCTGACAAAATATAAAAAATAAGGCAAGAAAAAGGCCCGCACCATATTTCAGATGCGGGCCTTCAAGGTTGCTTACGGCGGTGAATTTTCGCCGAAGTTTGGATTTTCTGGGAAACCTTCAGCTACCGCCTCCAAAAAAAGTTTGCGGAAGAAAGTGTAAAGCTCCTCGGGTTTGACCCCAATCGCTTTTGCTTGTTCTTCGACACCCTTAATCATGGATCGATCTCTGGAGGGAATCCCGTCTTTCACAACCTGCTTTTTCAGGAAAAAACGAGCGATTTTTTGCTCGGCTTCCGTCATTTTTGGTGAGTTCATTTTTCACCCCCTTTCTAAACTTAATTATAACACAGATATATACAAAAAGTCAATATCTAGATTTTCTTGCACTCTATAGCCATGAACATCGGGAATTCTTTGCGGGAACGGTCTTCTGCCAGCTTACGAGGCCCAGGAGACGATTCTTTGTGTGATATCCACTCCTCTATCCTCCCTATCATGAGCCCAGCTTTGGCAATAGCTTTTGTATAAACCTGAAGTGGTCTGTGGAATGAAAATGTAGAGACCTGCTTTCTCTTACTCTCACCAGGATTCATGACTATCTCTGATTTGAATTCACTCATGTAACTATCGAGTCTTCTGTATTGAACATTCACACTTTCATCAAATCCCCACGATGATTTCTGCGGTATGCGAATAAATGGATGATTGAGGATTAAATAAAAGCTTCCACCACTTTTGAGGACTCGGGAAGTTTCAGAAATAGTTTTCTGCATATTCTCAATATTTTGCATCGCCAAGACACAGATGACTTTATCGAATTCTTTATCCTTTAGAATTTTCAAATCATCTGCAGAAGAATTTAAAAATCTAATTTCTTTTGGAGATTTTTCTTTTGCGAGTTCAATCAATTCCTTACCAATATCTACTCCAGTTACTAGAGCACCGAGCCCGGACAAAACACGTGAGAAAAATCCTTGACCACATGCTAGATCAAGAATCTTGTCTCCTTTTTTTGCATCAACTAGACGGATCAGATTTGGCTTAATAACCTGTTCTTGATATGAATCATTATCCTCAACAACTTCATCATACCAATTACTTACATGACCCCAGCCTGTATTATTTTTTCTTTGTGGATTTTGCACCTGCTTTTTTAACAATTTTCTTAACAATCTTTACATCCTTTTTAAACTCAGACTGTATATCATTCCAAGACTCTTTTAGTTCCCCTGCAATAGCCTTAAGTTCATTTATATCCAAACCACCTTTATTGTAACGAGTAACAACATCCTTTACAGCTTTCTCATAAACAGATTTGCTAACAACCTTAGCTTTCTTAAGCTCCGCCTTGATTTCCTTCTTTGCACTGCTTACGAATTTTCCTATAGCCTTCTTTACTGGTTTACCAGCATTGGTCTTGTATACCGCATATGATCCAAGCGCCGCGATGCCAACTGCTGCAACTGCAGCTATTGCACCTTTATTATTTAATTTACTTACTTGCTTCTTTTTTGCCATTTTGTTTTTTTACTTTTTTAGCCTTTGTAACATTATTAAAAAATCTTCCGAAAAACGAAACTTTGTCGATGAGTCCAGCACCCTCACGCTTTAGATCCTGCCTTAGCTCACCAATATCTTCTACCACTCTCTTGGTCTCCTCTACCGCTTCATCTGAAATATCTTTTACATTACGAAGTATACGCAAAACATAGATCAAACCCCAAGCAACTATTATCGTGATAAATACAATTGATATAGATGTGATAAAAAAGAAAATATCTGCTTTGATTAAAGTTTCCATGATTAATTAAATGTTATTGGAATTCTAATTGATTTACTATTTTCTGGTAATCCAGAAGGATTATCTTTATATAATACCAGGAAACCCTTATTTCCCTTAGGGGAATTAAAGACTATATCCCCAGAAAACGGCACCATGTTCTCTGTCATCCACTCACCTTCTGCGTTTGCAACTCCTGTGCCTAAAACACCTCCATCCGAATCCTCAATCTCCATAGAAAAAACCGCTTCAAAAAACCAAGTCCCCTTTGCTTTTCCTCTAACAGTAACCGGAGAACTAACTAGATCAATCTTGGTCGGAGACTCAACAATGACATCACCGCGAGCAATCTCTGTAACAACATCGGTAAACTTTAGATTTTTGTAATTCAAATAACCAAGCACACCAGCAATAGTAATCAAGATGATGATTATATATTTCATGTAACAATTATATCAGATAAAATGAGGCAAAAATAAATTATTTAAAGCAATACTGGCATAAATAAATATCAGCATAATCATAATTTGCAAGGCGGGTCCAAGTATTGGTCTATCATCTAACCTCAAATCACTATGAATCCAGGTATGAAATTTGTAGAAACTAACAATTAATCCATTTGGAAATTTACTATACAAAAGATGCATAAAGTCCGGCGACATAGCACCAAATGCTCCAGCCAAGATCGCCAATAGACTTCCTGAGTGGAAAATAAATACAGATAATCCAACTCCTATAGTAAAATCGATAAAAATCTTAGACAAATCCCTGAGTAATTCCCCCTTATTTGATAGATGATTTTTTTCTGGATGAATATGACTTGACTCGAGATGATAATCCCAATGCGGAATCAGATCAAAGATGAAATGACTAAGGAAACCAGAGATAAATGATGATACCGGGTTTAAACCGAATGCATAACTTATAGAACTGCCTATAACAGCATGAGTGCTTAAAATCATAAATTATGAATTTAAAGTTTCTTCTGATTCTGTTCTAAGAACAATTATTCTGTATACATGGAGTAACACATAAAGCAGACTCACAACCAATGGTCCGAATAGAAATCCAATTGGTCCAAAAAACGATATACCCCCAAGTACTGAAAATAATATTATTAATGGATGAATGTTTGTACCTTTACCATATAGAAAAGGTGCCAGAAGGTTGTCAATAAACCCAACCATGAGTATTCCCCACAGTGCTAAAAGAAAAGCCTTTAAACTATATCCAACAATAAGTAGATAAATTACAGCGGGTATGATCACGACTCCTGTGCCGAGTCCCGGCACGACAGCACCAATAACTGCCACACTACCCCACAATGTTGCATTTGGTACACCAAATATAAACATACCTAAACCAACCAAGAAACCCTGAATCATTGCAATAAACAAAGTTCCCTTCACAACAGCATTAACTGACATTTCTAGCTTTTGAAATATGTGCTGATCGAATTCATCTTTTAATGGAGATAGCATAATTAATTGTTTCTTAAACTGTGCACCGTCCTTAAGCAAATAAAAGAAAGCAACTATACCTAGGACAATATTAAAAATACTAACAGCTGTTGCAGTAAGAACCTTTCCTGCATAAGCACCGATTGTACCCACGATATCATCTATATAACTTTTAACATCGAATGCTACCTGAGGAAAAAATTGTCTTATAGGATTTTCTATTGCATCAACCACACTATCTATATAATGTGAATCACCCATCGATAATTTAAAATAAAGATCTCTAGATTCTTCAAATATATTTGACCCAACGAAGGCCAATACTGATAAGATTATTCCGACAACAATCAGAACCACTATCCCCGCTGACAATGCCTCCTTTCTGAAGACTGTAAGAACCTTACGGTAAAAAGGTTGCATAACAACTGCTAAAATCGCTGAAACAGCCAGGACATTAAAAAAAGGAAGAAATACTAATGAAGTTAATACCGCTATAACGATAAAAAATATAATAAAGAAGGCTAACTGTAATCTTTGTGTATTGTGTGTATGCATATTTTTGTTACTTTTGATTTTTAGGATCAAAAATCATTGGCTCTACTAACTTACCACTTATTATATCAGCAATACGCTTAGCACCAAAGATCGCTGGTAATATACCAATACCATTACATCCCAGATTGTAAAGCAGTACGGGATTTGAAGGTTCCTCACCAATAAGTCTAACCCTGTTTGGTGTATATCCCATAAGCCCATGCCAAGTAAACTGATAATCTATCATTTTGTTAGGATCAGTGTCATAAGTAGATTTCACAAACTCATCAATCTTTTCTTTCTCTTCTTCTGGATATTCATAATCTCTTATATATTTTTTTCTATCATCTAAAACGGTCTCTGGCCCACCTACAGATATTAAATTATGATTTCCTTTACCATCAAAATCATATTGTCTTCTTGTAAGATAAAAATATACATCCTCGCCACCATCCTGTTCTTTGGTGAAATAACTTCCTGCAAATGGTGGTTTGTTCATTTTCTCCAAATATGCAGACATATACCCTACTACACCCTCGACTTCATGATGGAACTTGGTATCTAACTCTAAACCACCATCATTTATAATCTGCACATGCTCAAAACCGTTTGTACAAAGAATTAGTTTATCGGCTGTTAATACATGCTCGCAAGCATCGAGTACTGCACCAAATTTAGACAGAACTACCTTACGAATATCTGTATGTTCATATAGAGAAAATCTATTTGGGTATTGTTTAGCTAAATATGTATAAACTCCTTCTGAAAGCAGAGCGGAGTTTGTCGTACCTTTCTGATAAGAAAAGACAGCGATATAATCCGAGTTTTCAGTTTGCAAAATATCTAATATTTCTTCATGGGGTACGAGTGTAAACAAATCTTCATATTCCTTGAGATCTGCTAGAAAAGTTAAATCATTCGAAATTCTGGTTTCTTCAATTTGTAATCCAAAATCTTTTCTAAGTCTATTATTTTTTAAATGTAATTTGATCTGATCTTCTGTACATAGACCCAAATGGCCAGTAAATCTTGCCAAAGGGATGTTGAGACCAGAAGTTGTATAAATATGATCAAGCAACTCCCAAGCACTTTCAACTGCCTTCTGGGCCTTGCCAGCATCCTCCAAACCAAACTCCTTCACAAGATCACTAAATGGCCTTTCAAAATAACTAGTGAGCTGTCCAGCATTATGCCCGGTAGCCCCGTGAGCTAGCATGTATCTGTCTACTAAAACGACTTTCTTGTCTGTCTCTGTTAATAGGAAAAAGGTAGTAGCAATGCCAGCAATCCCAGCACCAACTACAACAATATCAGTCTGAATATCCTTATCGAGTTTCCTTGCATCACGCTCACGACGAAGTTCGTGTAGCCATGGTGAATGATTTTTCATCCCTAAATTTTAACATAAAAAAAGCGCTGACCTCAGCCAACGCTCCAATTCGCCTTTTCTATCTGAACCCCCAGTCGCCGGAGTCTTAGATCGATGGCTTCATAACCTCGTTCAATCTGCATACTAGTAAGGAGTGTCTCCCCCTCTGCTGTCATTGCAGCAATGAGGAGTGCCATACCTGCACGTATGTCAGGGGTTTCAATCTTCTGACCGGGAGCAATAAACTTGGGTACTCCTCGGACTCTCAACTGATGTGCATTAAGCAATTCGGTTTTTGCGCCGAAGTCACAAAGTTGTGATTGTGCCCAGTTAAGCCTCTTATCGAACATGTGGTCATGAACCAAAGTTAATTGGTCTGGCACTAAAGCTGCAGTAACTATTGCTGGTGATACCAGATCAGGATTAAGTGATGGCCAAGGACCCGGTTTAATATTGATGTGATGGCCTTTAATCAGTTTTTCCCTATCACATTTGGCAAGTAGATGCTTTCCATCCCCAGAACTTTTGATATCGATACCAAACTGGCTAAATAGCCTTTTGGTTATGTAGTGTGAAGTATGATCAATTTCTCCGATTATAACCTCTCCACCACAAGCTCCAACCGCAGCAATAATCGAACCAACTTCCATGAAGTCATGGTCCAGTTCGAAAAATTCAAAAGCCTGAAACGATGCTCGTCTGCTTATAGAAAGTAGATTACTTCCTACCCCTTCGATTTTCATCCCACAACTATTTAGGTAATTGCAAAGACTCTGAACATGTGGTTCACAGGCTGCATTATAAATAACTGTTCCACTTGAAAGTGCCGAGATCATGAGCAAGGCGAGCTCAGTTCCCGTAACTGATGGCTCATCAAGTCTAAGCCAGGTATGCATATCTACAGTCTTGTCTAGACTGAATTCAAAACCTGATTCAGATTCCACAACACATACTCCCATTTCTTCTAAAACACGGAAGTGGACAGTAAGCGGTCGTGAACCTATTTTATCTCCACCAGGATATGGCATATGTGCCTTACCAAAACGCTTAAGCAAACTAGGCACAAGCAAAATAGCAGCCCTAATATCACTTGCTTCTGGAGGCAACTCATATTTGTTAATTCCGGATCCAGAGACAGTAAGTGTGCCTCCGGCAAGATCACATTTTCCACCTATGGACTCAACAACTTTTTGTAACGAAATGACATCGAGGATTTTAGGCACTCTACCAATCCTGACAATTTCATCGCCCAAAAGTGCCGCTCCAACAAGAGGAAAAACACTATTCTTATTACCAGACACACTTATAGCTCCGACAAGGGGATTTCCCCCTATAACCCTAAACAGATTGTTAACGTTCATTCTGAAAACACATTACCCCATTTCACTAACTTTTCAAAATAGCTGAAAGAAAAGAAATTCTATGCTCAACGCAAACCCCATGCTCGAGAATAACCGCTCGATGAAGCGATGTTCCATAACCAACATGTTTTTCAAATTTATATTTTGGATATTTTTTTGAAACTTTTTCCATATATTTATCCCTATTCACTTTGGCTATTACTGATGCTAATGAAATTATCTTTTCCTTAACGTCTCCTTTTATAATTGTTTTTTGGTTAACAAATTCCTCTGGAGCATATAGAGATCCATCTAGCAAAACTAAAGATTCTTTTGGATTAATATCTAGCTTAGATAATACCTCTTTAACACATTCTTTTATGCAAACGGAAATACCTTTCAAATCTATTTTCTTTGCATTTCTCATGGCCACCGCATAATCAATCAACTTTTCTTTTTTTAGTTTTTCTGCAATTTTAAATATTTCTTCTCTTTTTTCTTTCTTTAACTTTTTAGAATCATTTATACCAGGAAACATTTTTCCTAAGCTTCTTTTATTTTCTAACTTTATCTTGCTTGCGCAGATGCAGACTGGACCGGCTAATGGCCCCCTGCCCACCTCGTCTATTCCTATGATCCACTTTATCATGACCATACTGTATCACAGACAATGCTCTTTCTAATTCATCCTTTATATCCCCCTCATCCTCAAATCCAACGGATAATCTGAAGAAACCATCAGTGATTCCAAGCTTATATCTTTCATCCCTAGGTAAGCTCTTATGACTCATGAGAGGTGGGTAGGCCAAGATCGTCTCTGGACTAGCCAAACTTTCTCCATACACAACCAAATCATTCTTTGTTAATTCTTTTACAAAGTTTTCTATCTCATTTTGATTTTCTGTTTTTAATTCAAATGAAATCACACTACCGAATCCACCTTTCATTTGTTTCTTGGCAATATCATACTTTGGATGATTGGGAAGTCCTGGATACAAAACCCTCTTTACCCTAGAATCTTTTTGTAAAAACTCTGCGACAGAAAGTGCTGTTTTACTTGTCCCTTCCCATCTATATGAAAGAGTTTTGACTCCCTGAAGGACTCGGTAACATTCATCTGGTGAGAGTATGGCTCCCACCGCCCTCTGCATAAACCACAACTTTTCTGCAAGAGATTTGTTTTTTGTTATCACGGCACCACCGAGTACATCATTGTGTCCCGCAATATATTTACTCACACTATGAATCACCGTCTCTGCACCATACTCAAAAGCTCTTGTAACATTTGGTGGACTAAATGTCATATCAGCAATCCATGGTATGCCAAGTTCTTTTGCAATTTCATCAACCTTTTCGAGATCAATAATTTCAAGTGAAGGATTAGTTGGGGTCTCAACAAAAATATATTTTGTTCTATCTGTTTTTGCTTTACGAATTTCTTCCAAATTTCCAAGGTCAACAAAACTAGATGTAATGCCGAATCTATTAAAAAGCCCTGTGAGTAAGCGATATGTTCCGCCGTAGATTTCTCTGCCACAAATAATGTGATCCCCAGGGTCGAGTGTGAGAAATAGCATGGCTTCGGCAGCAACTCCTGAGCCAAAGACAAAAGCCTCTGCCTCACTATCACCCTCTAGTGTTTTCAATTTTTCCTCTAAGAAACTCCTAGTAGGATTCTTACCTCGGGAGTATTGCCATTTGCCCTCCTTGCCAAATTCTGGCTGTTTATAAGTTTTGGTCCTGACTAATACGGGCGCTATAGCACCTGTAATTGGATCTGGGGCTTCACCCGCATGCACAGCATTCGTACTGAATGCATAATTTTTATTTTGCATATCTATTTAATTAGAGATTAATACAAAATAAAATATCTCTTCCGCAAAGAAGAGATATTTTGAGATTACATCTTCCCCTTGCGGGCTAGATTTGGCACCATAGCATTTCGCTTGGTTGCCGGCAGATCATTGGGCTAGTTCCCTCCCTGCACTCTGGATACGTTATTTTATTTTGTAATTAAATTATATACCCACTAAAATATTTTGCAAATAAAAAA
>CAYYLG010000006.1:15742-22956 GCA_964472605.1 uncultured Candidatus Saccharibacteria bacterium
TCTCGAATTGATTCAAAGAGAATTAGACTCGTTTTACTTGCTAAAAGTAATGAAGGTTACAAAAATCTAATTCAACTTGTAACTATTTCTCATTTTGAAGGCTTCTACTACAAACCACGTATCGACAAAGAGCTCATGGAAAAATATGGGAAGGACCTCGTCTGCATTCTTCCGTCTTTTTCTTCCGAAATTTCTCTGGCACTTAAAATGTCTGACAAAGAAAAAGCTCTCAAGGCTTTAGAATTTTATAAAAAGAATTTTTCTGATGTTTATATAGAGATAACTCATCACCCAGACATTGATGGTCATGAGGAATTAATGAATGAACTCATAAACTTTGCTAAGGAAACCAAGACTCCAATTGTTGCGGGTCACGACGTCTACTACATGAATCCTGATGATAAGAGAGCATGTACAACACTTCGCTCTGTGCAAAAAAGCTTTGGTAGAATTCCAGAGGATGATGATGGTGATTTCTCTTTTATTTCCGGAGAAACTGCAGATGAATTATTTAAGAGCGCCCCTGAAGCAATTGAAAACTCTTATAAAATTGCAATGGAACTTTGCAATGCAAAATTAGAACTAGGTCTTTGGAAATTTCCAAATGTAGAGATAGAGAGCGGACTTTCTCCGGATGATGAATTAAAAAGGATTGTATATGAAGGATTTGAAAGAAGGAAAGTTGAAAAAACTCAAGCTGTAATAGATCGTGTCAAATACGAACTTGGAGTTATAAAAACAAAAGGTTATGCAAAATACTTCCTAGTAGTGGCTGACCTTCTACACTACGCCCACGAACATGGAATACTCTCAAACATCCGAGGATCAGTATCTGGATCTATGGTTACTTACCTTTCTGGTATTACAAATATAGACCCTTTGGAATTCGAAATTCCCTTCGAACGTTTCCTCAACCCTGATCGTCCATCAGCACCAGATATCGACATGGACTATGCCGATAATAGACGTGATGAAATGGTAGCTTATGCTAGAAAAAAGTACGGCGAAGATAAGGTGGCACAGATTGGAACATTCGGAACTATGGCAGCCCGTGGATCAGTACGAGATATAACTCGTGCTTTAGGCTTTCCTGTGTCCCTTGGTGATCGCATAGCAAAAATGGTTCCTATGGGATCCCAAGGCTTCCCTATGACTCTAGAACGTGCGCTAGAGGAAAACCCAGAACTAAAAGAGGCTTATGACAAAGAAGAGGATGTGAAAAAGATTCTAGATATGGCAATGAAAATCGAAGGTGCTGCAAGACATATGGGAGTACATGCTGCTGGAGTTGTGATTTCCCCTATTCCACTTACTGATGTGGTGCCACTACAGTTTGATCCAAAAGGTGAAGGTAAAATCATTACCCAATACGATATGTATTCGGTAGATGAGGATAATGCTGGATTACTTAAATTCGACTTCCTAGGACTTAAAAACCTGTCGATCATTGCTGATGCTATTAAATTTGCCAAAAAAATAAAAGGGGCTGATGTAGATTACGACACAATACCAATTGATGATAAGAAAACATTTGAAATGCTTGCTCGTGGGGAAACGGCTGATACATTCCAACTTAACGGAGGTGGTATGACAAAGTTTCTAGTGGATCTGAAGCCGACAACAATTCATGACATTAATGCCATGGTAGCACTCTATCGTCCTGGCCCGATGCAAAACATTCCAGACTACATTGCACGTAAACACGGAAAAATGGAGGTAACGTATCTGGATCCAAAACTCGAACCAATTTTAAGTAAGTCGTTTGGAGTACTGGTATATCAGGATGACCTACTTATGATGGCTAACAAACTCGCTGGTTACAACTGGGGTGAAGTAGATAAATTCCGTAAAGCAGTAGGTAAGAAAATTCCAGAAGAAATGGCCAAGCAGAAGCAAAAGTTTATTGAGGGTTGTGTAAATCATTCTGGATTTACACAGGCCAAAGCCGAAGAATTATGGACTTGGATCGAACCATTTGCTGCTTACGGATTCAACAAAGCCCATGCAGTATCCTACGGCCGTGTAGCATATATCACTGCTTATCTCAAGGCTAATTTCCCTGGTGAATACATGACATCTGTAATGACACATGACTCAGGAAATATTGAGAAAGTTGCTGAGTCAGTACAAGAATGTAAACGCATGAAAATACCTGTACTCCCACCGGACATAAATCAAAGTTTCAGGGAATTTACCCTCGTTACAAACAAAGACGGTAGCGAGACAATTCGCTTTGGACTTGGATCTATCAAAAACTTCGGCGAAGGAATAGCAGATGCGATAATCGAGGAGAGAAAACAAAATGGAGAATTCACTTCCCTTGAAAACTTCCTTGAAAGAATTCATAACCGAAATTTAAATAAAAAATCTCTTGAAGCTTTGATCAAGTCAGGCGCCTTCGATAACTTCGGTCATGATAGAGGTGTTTTACTTGCAAATCTAGAGAACCTACTTGCATTTAATAAGGATATTGGCGGATCAAGTGTAAAGCAAGATTCACTCTTTGGAGGAACTGATATTGACGTCTCGGGACTTAAATTAAATCCAGTAGAAGAATCAACACTTGATCAAAGACTGGTTTGGGAAAAGGAATTATTAGGCTTGTATCTTACTGGGCATCCACTAGAAAAATTCCGAGAAAAGCTTGCTCAGAGAGCCATGACCATTTCACAAATAAAAGAAATGCTACAAGAAGGTAAAGATGGCGTTATATCTGGAATTGTCGAAGAGGTAAAAGAGATTTTAACCAAGAAAGGAGATAAAATGGCCTTCCTCCGCATAGCAGACTTCACATCATCAATTGAAGTTGTAGCATTCCCTAAGACTTATAAAAAATATGAAGACCTGCTAAAAACTGATTCATGTATCGCCATCAAAGGCAAAATGTCCAAACGCAATGATCAAGCTTCTATCCTCGCAGATGCAGTGAAGGCATTGTGATTTATTAAATTGAAATCGGCCTTGCTTCTTTAATTCTTTCTTCTAATCTGTTTATAATTAATTCGATTTGATTTTGTTTCATTTCAATTCCATTTATACTGCCAGTAAAATTTTTACCAATTCTAACTAATGGACCTCCTGCATCCACCATATACTCAAATTTTAGATCTAAAATAAAATCTTCTTTTTTTGCAATTATACCTATTTTCTTTACATCACTTTTATCGAGCATATGGTCATAAAAAACATTTACATGTAGATATTTATCCAATTCACGGTCATCTAATATTTTTCTTAGCATTAAATCAGTATCATTTACTGCTTCTTGATTGGGACCCTCCATATATCTTATTAATTAATATTATTGCTGTATTTTACTCTCTCTTTCTCTCTCTCGCAAGAGCAAGTTTATTTCGCACGCCCCCCCACTATAAAACTATCACTGTATATCGTATTAATCCTATAGGACTCTATTGATATACAAAGAAAATTGCTTATCTAAGCTTAAAATAATCTTTCAAAATCTTATCATTCTCGATCTCATCTACCACCATATAGAGCAAATCTTTACCTATCCTGAAATCAGCTTTGAGTAAAGATACAAGCTCAGAACAATCATGAGGAAATACCCAAACACTATCTTGTATCCTCTTAAAACCAACTGATCTTAAAGTATTTCTAACTTTTGTTCTTATAGATCTCCTGCTTTCTGGTATATCAAATATCAAAACCCTCCACTTCCTGTCCCAAATTCTCGGAATAACCAATTGGTACCCAGTAAGTTCAAATGATTTTAATTTTTCTTCGCCTTTTTTTGTAAGAGTGAGAAATCCTTTGTAGTTTTTCTCTAGATAACCATTTTTAATGAGTCTAATTCTTGCTGTTGTAATCACCTGTTTCTTCTCTCTACCAATATCAATGATTCCTAACTTTTTAAAAGCTACAACAACGTTTGGAACAACAAGAGCTGTTGCGAGCAAACCAGAAACCTTTACTGTTTCCAAAATAATCTTGGTCACATCCCCTCTAGACGTTTTTTTGATCACTCTAATATTCATACTTATATATTGTATATCAATAAAGTCCTATAGGACATATTAGATATACACTATTTATAACTGTTTATAATTGAAATTTTGGTCTAAAAAGGCTATTATTGCCTCTATGACAAAAGGATCAAATAGCAATGAAAATCTGGCACATAAACGCCATACATTAGCCCACCTTTTAGCGAGTGCGGTACTTGAACTATACCCCGATACTAAAAACACGATTGGGCCAGCGATAGACAATGGCTTCTATTATGATTTTGAATTCTCTACCCCAGTTAAAGAAGAAGATTTGAAGGAAATTCAAAAGAAAATGAAAAAACTTTCTAATTCTTGGACTGAATTTACCCACAAAGAAGTTTCAGAATCTGAGGCAAAAGAGTATTTCAAAAACAATCCTTACAAACTTGAGTTAATTGATGAGATTGTGGCTAAAAGTGAAAAAATTACTTTTTATACATGTGGAGGATTTACTGACCTTTGCCGTGGTGGACATGTAGAAAATCCAAATAAGGAAATAGAGGATGGCTCCTGGAAACTCTCTCGCCTAGCTGGAGCCTACTGGCGCGGTGATGAAAAGAACAAAATGCTAACTCGTATTTACGGACTAGCTTTTGATACAAAAGAGGAACTAGAAAATTATGAGAAACAAGCTATAGAAGCAGAGAAAAGAGATCATAGAAAGCTTGGTAAAGAGCTTGGTATTTTTTCTTTTGATGATGATGTTGGTCCTGGACTTCCACTATGGCTTCCAAACGGAGGCGCTATTATCGAAGCACTTGAGAACTTAGCAAAAGAAACTGAGTTCAATATGGAATATGAAAGAGTTAAGACTCCTCATCTTGCAAAGGAATCAATGTACTTAACATCAGGACATTTGCCATACTACGAAGATTCTATGTACCCACCAATGCAATATGAGGGTGGTAAATACTATCTCAAAGCAATGAATTGTCCTCATCATCACAAAATTTTTGCTTCAGAACCAAAAAGCTATAAGGACCTCCCTCTACGTCTCGCTGAATACGGAACATGTTATAGACATGAAAAGTCTGGAGAACTCTTTGGTCTCATGCGAGTACGTTCAATGCAAATGAACGATGCACATATTTACTGTACTGAAGAACAGTTCGCAGATGAATTCAAAAAAGTAATAGAGATGTATCTGTACTATTTCAAAATATTTGGAATCGATAAATATGTTATGAGGCTTTCTAAACACTCAAAAGAAGGTCTTGGAAAGAAATATATTAACGAACCAGAACTTTGGATTAAGACTGAAGACATGGTACGAAAATGTCTCATAGATTCTGGAGTAAAATTCGTAGAAGCAGAAAATGAAGGAGCATTCTATGGACCAAAGATTGACGTGCAAATTTGGAGTGCTATCGGACGTGAATTCACCCTCGCTACCAACCAAGTAGACTTTGCTGTACCAGCAAGATTTGGCTTAACTTATACAGATAAAGACGGAACAAAGAAAACTCCTCTATGTATCCACCGTGCACCTCTATCAACCCATGAACGTTTCATTGGATTCCTTATTGAGCATTATGGCGGAAACTTCCCCCTATGGCTTGCACCAGAACAGGTTCATGTAATACCGGTTAAAGATTCTGCATTTGCTAAAGCTGAAGAGATATACAGAGCGCTTCGTAAAGAAGGTATTCGTGCCAAGATTGATTTAACTAGTGATGGATTCGGTAAAAAGGTTCGCAAAGCAAAAGACATGAAAGTTACATACTCTATCATCATCGGTGATAAAGATATCGAGGCTGGCAAGGTAACTTTAGAATCTCGTGACAATGGAAACTTAGGGCAATTAACTTCAGAAGAAGTTCTAGAAAAACTACTTAGAGAAATTAAAGATAGAAAATAAAAAACCTCCCAACTGGGAGGTTTTTTATTTTATTAAGCTTTGTTAGCTAGATTTTCTGCTTTGAAGTTTGCTATAGCATTCTTGCGATCTTTCTTAACTTTTCCTGCTACGATTTCGTATGCAATCCAAGCTGATAGAAGTGCAAGTAACGTTGCGATGCCTGCAAGTTTCCAATTATCTTCAACACCAGTATATGGAACTTGAGATAGGTAAACTGAGTTAAGTGAGGCAAGATTACCTGTAGGAGCTGGATTTGAATAAAGTGTTACGTTTCCGTTGTCATTATCATCATCAACTCTTACTGTACACGTATCAGTTTCAGTCTGACCATTATATCTAGCACGTACAGTTGCTCTATATGTACCAGAATGATTATAACGTTCAGTAACTTCCTGATCATCACCGTCGGCATCACCTGACCATCTGAAGTCAACATCATCTTCATCGACTCCATCCACATCAGCAATCCATCTAACACGTTCACCTTCATCTACATGAGAAGGACTAGCTTTACATGTAACATCAAAGTCATCATCATTGTTATTATGATTATTATTGTTTTCAACAATAACTGTTCCACAATTAACTGATATTGATCTGTTTCCTGACATAACCAGAACTGACGCTGTCTTTGTACCAGAATTATTATAAGATTTTGAAATTGATGAACCGCTTCCACTTAGACCATCTGTTCCAGACCATGAGTAAGTGTAGTTACCATTTCCTCCATATGCATATACATTCCAGATAACAGTTTCATTTCTGTCAGCAACTGAAGGATTTGGATAACAAGAAGCAGATATATTTGATACCTGAGCAAATTGCTGTCTTAGACCACTTAGGTCAATATCAATTGTATTAACGTTTCTATTGTTATTTATAACCTCAGTTGTATTTTGTGCCCAAGAAGTAGAATATGCCCAGTTGTTATTATATGTAGGAGAAGAATATGAAGGGGTGTAATAATTATCACCGTAACAATCATAACAATAATCAGATCCCCAAGAATCACCGTAATCCCATCCTGAATCAGAATAACAATCCCAACATGTATCATTGTACCAACCGTCAGAAACACCGTAGTTTGAACCACAGTCCCAACAAGTATCGTTGTACCAACCATCATTTGAACTATCGTACCAACCATCGCCCCAATCCCAAGCATTTGCCTGAGTCGGCATAGCGAAAATGGCTATAGCAAATATGGCTATTACAGGAATCACATATGCAATTGTTTTCATAAATTTCATCATATTTATATTATACACCAAGCTAGATTATAAGTCAAGGAGTCTTGACGACTACCCTTCTATACCGTCAAAATGAGCTTTTACCACATGTCTTTC
>CAYYLG010000006.1:23056-26472 GCA_964472605.1 uncultured Candidatus Saccharibacteria bacterium
GTCTTGACGACTACCCTTCTATACCGTCAAAATGAGCTTTTACCACATGTCTTTCCTGCTTTTTACCGAATGTATTACAGGTAGAAAGTGTAAGCATTCTAGTGCTAGTATCAAATTGCACCAAAGCCTCGTTTTCGTCAACAAGACTAATTGAGTCTGCAATATATCTATAGGTAACTCCATCATCCCCTGTTATTAATATCTTGTCACCAGACTTAACATTTTTAAGATTACTAAATGCCTTAAAGGCTTGATTTCTAACCACAGAAAGCCCTGTACTATGGGCAAAGATAAACATATTCCCGCTTTCAATCACGCCTGATCCAGGATAATAAACAGCCCCTTTGAGTAAAGCATTATCGAGCACAGAAACATCCTTACTCTGTGGCCTGCTAACCAATACATTTATACCTACAGAATCTATCACTACCTTAATTGGTTCTGTACGAGTGCTTATCACATCATTTCCTATAGGAGTAATTTGATTATCTTTTTTAATATCTGAAATTGAAATATCATCAGACAAATCACTAATTATGTTGAAAACTGTAAATGAACCGAGAAAAACCAAGGCCATAATTCCCAGGAACAAATTTCTATATTTTTTCTGCCCAAATATCTGATTAAATTTCATATTATTGGCTATAGTATATAACTAAATCATAAGATTGACAATAGTCAATGTATCTGGTATGATATGAGTATGCCTAAACTTATATTAAAAATACTGTTTTTCGCGGGAGTTATACTAGCTGTGGGTATACTGGCTTTTACTGCTGTAAGATATATTCCTTCAGCCGTATCATACCTTGGCACAGCTAGTGCAAACCTATTTCGAACCTTTATTCCTGCTGATAAGTTAACTATTGAATCAAGTAAAAACACTGTTAGATCAGGGGAAAAGTTTGATCTAAATTGGTCAACTCTCGAAGACAAAGAGCAAGACAATTCTATTATTTTTGTATGTCAAAATAGTGTGACTGTTTATTATGTTGGTGGTAATAATACAAAAATCCCAGTTAAGTGCAGTGAAACATTTAAGCTCGGTAAGGCTGGTAATGCTTCCCTAGAAATTAATCTCAATAAAGAAAATTACTACACTGATATCGATTTCACTGTTATACAGAAAACCGAAGGTGAAAAGGATCGTCGCGGTACAAAGACAATCACAGTAACATCTGGTACAGCTTCTATCGATTCAACAGCTACTACAACAACTTCTTCTAAGCCTGTTTTAAAATCTGAAACTGTTACCACAAGTAAACCAAAGACCGGGGGTGGCTACTATGTACCTCAACCTGTTTATACAGGACCTGCAGATCTTGTGGTTTCTAAGCCAATTGCCGGTTACATAAATCCAAACTCTGGACTATTTATACCTTCAAACCAAATCAACTCATCAAACATTGGTGCGATAAACTTCACCGTAACAAATGTTGGTGGAACATACTCTGGACTGTGGTCACTTAGTGCTACATTACCTACACAAGAACAGTTGTTTACATCTGTTAATCAATCTTCACTTGCTCCAGGTGCCTCTGTACTATTTACCCTAAGACTTGGTGAGATACAAAGAAATGGAAATTATTCTATTGTTGTAGTAGTTGATAATAATAAGATAGTTGCAGAATCAAATGAAAACAATAATAGTGCTGAAACAAACATCAGCATAACGGGTGGTGTAAGTGGCGGTAACTATAATTCAAATAAAGCCGACCTTATAATTAAAAACATGAGGACTGTCTATGTAAGTGGAAATGATGCAGGAATCACATTTGAAATCCAAAACATTGGAGGAAAGACTGCTAGAGACTGGAGATTCGATGCAACTCTGCCTACAAGAAATGATGATGATGAAGACTTTAGATCTGATGAACAACCTGATCTTGCTCCAGGAGACTCTATTCAATTTACACTAGGTTTTGATGATCCAAGATCAAATGGATATGTTGAAATCGAAGTTGATAAAAGCGATAAAGTTGATGAGTCAAACGAAAACAATAATGACGCAAGACTAAGAGTCACATACTAAAATAAAAAAACCTCCGGTATATACCGGAGGTTTTTTTATTTTATCTCTCTGTTGTATCCTGCACCTTACATTGTGCTACTTTAGAATCTTCCTTATTTCCATTAATACATTTTAATTTATAAGTCTGAGTCTGCTCTAGACTGCCGGTTGACTCAGAGCCACTTTTTTCATTGGTATCTGTATTATCCTCCAAAACAGATCCTATTCCAGGCTCAATAATACAGTCAGTTGCACCTTTCACTTTCCATATCAAATTACAGCTTCCCCCTTTTGGAACAAGAGATGGAACTGCCTTAAATTCTGTTATATCTGGCATTGGACATTCACCAGTAATTGGATCTTGGTTAATACAAGATACTGCAAAACATGATTGAGAAGTATCTGGCATTGGAGTATTAACAGAGCTACATTCAAATGTTTTAACACATGATTTGGTCTGTGTACCACGAACTTCTCCTTCTGGAATATTACATTCACTCCAATTACCACAGCTCCATATATCCTCTGAACAAGTTAATGGATTCGTATTTATGTCACCATTATCATTAGTACCTCCTGTATCCCCAGGATTACCCGAAGGACATGGTAATGTAAGCTGTATACCTGGAGCAGGACATTTATCATCTGTACGATTTGCAACAGTAATTTTATATACCTTTACATTATTTGCCCATCCCTGTGCTTCACCGTTATTTGCAACAGTTAAGGCACCCCTAGCATCAATAAAATATGTTCCAGGAGTAGATGGTGCAATAAATTTTACATTAAACCTATTAGTAAACGTTAGGTTGGCCTTGTCATCACCATGTGCCTCATCACCTGTTGAAGCAGGGTTAACTGTTCTCGCATAAGTATTCCCATTCTCCCTTGGTACAGTTCTTCTGCCACTCAGGGCTCCATTAGGACCAGGATTTTGCATAAATACTTTTATGATCACATCTCCGGTTCTGTTATTACACATAGCATATTGTGTATAACCTTTGACATGAAACTCTTCTCCTGGTGCTACAGTAGATGGTATTTCAGTAACTCTTAGCCCCAAAGCTTTCCATACCCCCAAGCCAGAAAAGTATCCATTTGCTGAACTATAAACCAAATTTGTATCACCTTCAGCCTCAACATTATTTAAATTACTATTCGAAGCGACTATTAATCCTGATACTGCTATGCCAAGCATAAGTATCATTGTTCCGATAACATTCTTACTCTTGTACCAACCCAATACTATAACCAATAGAACAAGTAGCACCAATACTCCACCGACAATTATTAGTAAAACTTTATCATCTAATGAGCCCATTCCTAGTAGCCCACTGGTCTTTGCTTTATCAAAATTCGCTGAGAGAACCTTATTGAATTCATGTATTACCTTGCCATCAACCAA
>CAYYLG010000006.1:26572-28551 GCA_964472605.1 uncultured Candidatus Saccharibacteria bacterium
TTCTTATCGATAAAGCTCAATTTAGCAATAAATACACCAGGACCAAGATCAACTGGTAAGTCCAAGTTAACGATTTTAAGATCTTTGCCAACAATTATAGAATCAAAAGATTTTCTTAATACAACAGTATTTATATCTTTCTTATTAAATACCTCAACATACGGTGTGCCTGTGACTTCTACCCCAGATGACATTAGACCGAGTTTTAGCTTAGCTCCGGTTTCTTTGGAAACTGTAGGGCCTTCCTGCGTATCAAATGTATTATTACCAATCACAATTGAAGCAGACTTGATTACAACAGATGGAGATATATCGGAGGTTATAGTCACCGGAGAATCCACTTCTCCTACAACTGTTTCATTTGAAAGAATAGATTCAACTCTTATGCTCAGATCCTTTGCAACTATTTTTGATGGTATATCATATGGAACAGAGACATATCTAGACTCACCGGGTGCAACTGAGTATTCAGGACTTAGAACCTGATCATATATCTTCTCGAAAGTATTCCCCAATCCACCAACTAGAGATACTCTATAGAATACTGATGGAACATACTTATTTGATTGATTTTCTACAATAAATTTTATTGTTACTTGATCACCTACGCTATATGAACTTTTATCCAAACTCATACCATACAGACGGACATTTGGTGCCTCTGAATCAGTATTAGAATCAGCTGCATCAGTAATTGAATCAGAATCAATTGAAGGTGCTACAACTTGTGCTCCTGCAAATTGAAATCCAAAACACAAAACCCCTAAAACAAAACAACCTAATAAAATACGCTTCATATGATTTATAAATTATGAGTTAATACTCATTAATTATAACCCCTCACTCCTATATAACTCCCATATTTTATCCACAAACTAGATATCAAGATTCGCCAATTTTGCGTTGGACTGAATAAATGACTTACGAGCTGGAACATCTGTTCCCATAAGCATATCGAATACAACATTTGCCTCTGTAGCATCATGAGATGTAACTTGCTTCAAAATGCGTCTTGCTGGATCCATAGTCGTCTCCCAGAGTTCTTCTGCATTCATTTCTCCCAAACCTTTATATCTTTGAACGTGTATCTTTGAACTCTTCTTTGATGAAGTCTCTACTTCCTCATTTGGATTTTCTTCACCTTCAATATCTTGTGGTGCATCTAAATCAACCTTTTCTTTTGCAACAAATTTTTGCTTTTCTTCTTCTGAATATAGATAAGTAATTTCCTTACCTTTCTTTATTTTATAAAGTGGAGACTGAGCAATATAAACATAACCACCATCGATAAGTTGTGGGAAATATCTATAGAAAAGAGTGAGGATAAGAATTCTAATATGCGCTCCGTCCACATCCGCATCTGTTGCGATAATTATCTTGTGATAACGAAGTTTACCAATATCAAATGTGTCTCCGATCGCAGTTCCAAGTGCGATTACCAAATTCTTCACTTGTTCTGAAGAAAGCATCTTGTCTAAACGAGCACGTTCAACGTTAAGAATTTTACCTCGAAGTGGTAGAATTGCCTGTGTACGACGATCACGTCCAGTCTTGGCAGTACCACCCGCAGAATCTCCCTCTACGATAAATAGTTCTGACTCCTCTGCGCTCTTACTCTGACAATCAGCAAGCTTACCGGGAAGTGTCATACCTTCTAATGCACCCTTACGAAGTACAGAGTCCTTGGCAGCTTTGGCAGCTTTACGGGCGCGTAGAGCCAAGATAGATTTATTTACAATTGCTCTCGCATCATCCGGATGCTCCTCAAGGAAAGATGCGAACGCTTCTCCGAATACAGTCGCTACGGCAGTCTGAGCTTCAGTTGAGCCAAGCTTGGCCTTGGTCTGGCCTTCGAATTGAATCTCACGAAGCTTCACAGATACTACAGCTGTTATACCTTCTGCCACATCATCTCCCGTGAAATTATCATCAGCTTCTTTGATAATGTTTGCTTTACGAGCATAAGAGTTGATTGTACG
>CAYYLG010000007.1:0-19025 GCA_964472605.1 uncultured Candidatus Saccharibacteria bacterium
CATCAAAAAGTAGATGCTCATTTCCTGTCACATTCTTGATCAAAATATCTGACCAGATCCACACAGTTAGAAATGATGGTTGTAACTCACCCTGAAGTGCGATCTCCTTTGCTGTTGTAGCACTAAGTGACGTACCAGATGTAAATGCACGAAAAGCATTTCCTGGTTCTACATGAAGCACAGAAAGTTCGCTAAGCGATTTAAGCTTTTTTATAAGTAATTCGATCTGTGTTCCCTTACCCGCCCCTGATCTTCCAATAAAAATAAAAGTATGTGGTTTTTGCATATTTACATTATATCAGACTAGTAAAATAATTATTTATCAGAAACTTGGGAGGAGCGACGGCGACGGACAGAGAAAAAGTTCAGCAGAACTTTTTCGTGTTCTGAGAGATAATTATTTTACTAGTACTCCCTAATAGAAAGCTGAGCGTCGAGTTTTTTCACCAAATCTGTAACCACATTCACCACGATAAGTAGAGCTGTTCCGCCGATAGCTAGAGACTGAATACCTGTAAGTGACTGAACGATAAGTGGAAGTACAGCGATGAAACCAAGGAATGTTGCGCCCACAAGAGTAATACGAGTCACTATTGAACCAATGTATTTTGTTGTTGATTCACCAGGACGAACACCTGGGATGAATGCACCATTTTTCTGCAAGTTATCCGCAATTGAATGTGGATCAAATGTTACAGCTGTATAAAAATATGTAAATAGAACCACGAGGAAGAAGTAAGCAATTCCATAAGCTAAGTGATTTGAAAGGAATGCGAGACCGTATGAAGCAATTGTCTTTACCCAAACAAGTGACAATGTATTCATGAAAGTAAATATCATTTGTGGGAAAAGAAGAAGAGACAAAGCAAAGATTATTGGAATAACTCCAGCCTGGTTTAGACGAAGTGGGATATATGTTGAAACTCCACCATACACCTTATTTCCTCTTATTCGTTTAGCATAAGTTACAGGAATAGGTCTCTCAGCCTCTGTGATAAATACCACCGCAGCAATTATGACAAGTGATGCGAGTGTAAATGCTAGATAAAGTGGGATCTGTGATATATCAAATGTTGATATAAGTTGACCAATAACTATAGGTAGACGAGCAACGATACCGGCAAAGATAAGTAAAGACATACCGTTACCTACCCCGAACTCAGTAATAAGCTCACCTAACCACATTAGGATAAGTGATCCTGTTGCAATAGTTACAACATTTACAAGCATTTCAAAGTTACCCAAAGGAAGTATCGCTCCTTGCTTTGAAAGAAGCAGAAGATACCCAAAAGACTGAAGTAATGCTAATGGCACAGTAAGAAGTCTTGAATATTGTATAAACTTTCTTCTACCTGCATCACCCTCTTCAGAATACATCTCCTTTAACTTTGGGAAAATCATTGTTAGAAGTTGCATTATGATTGATGCGGTAATATATGGACCAACTCCAAGCATCACAATTGATATAGTTGAAAGTCCTCCTCCTGAAAAGATATCTATAAGTCCTAGGAATTGGTTATTTGCAAACAGATTTGCAAGAGCTTCCTTGTTTACACCTGGAACAGGGATTGTTGCAAGAAGACGGAAAATTACAAGACCTATGATAGTGAACAACACCCTTGTTCTGAGAGAGCTGTCGCTAATTAAATGTTTTATTTTTTGGATAAAAATACCCATCTTTTTAATCTTTATTATTCTACCTTTCCACCCGCTTTCTCAACTTTCTCTTTTGCAGAAGTTGATACGGTGCAACCCTTTATATTGAATGACTTTGACAGATCACCCATACCTAATATTTTAACTTTTGGTAGTTTACCACCTTTTTTAGAAATTAAACCCTTTTCAAACAGAAAAGCAGGAGTTACAGTTTCACCCTTCTCTATCATAACCTCGATCTTCTCAAGATTTACAACTACAGGCTTAGTCTGAATACTTTGGAAAATATTCTTACCACGACCACGAAGCTTTGGGATCTTCTTAATGATATCACGCATCTCTGGACGCTTCTTGTTACCAGCACGAGCCTTCTGACCCTTTGTTCCTCTTCCTGAAGTCTTACCTCTCTTTCCTCCACGACCAACTGGCTTTGAAGTTACTCTCTTTGTTTTTCTTTTTAGATTATGTGTTTGCATGGTGGTTAATTAAGAATGTGATTAAGCAATATCGATTTTAACCTTCTTGCCCTTAAGCATAGAAAGAGCCTGAATTGTTGCAACTGCAATGTTCATTTTATTCTTACTTGGAGAAAGAATCTTTGCATTGATATTTGTAATACCAGCAAGTTCAAGGATACTTCTTACCGCACTTCCCGCTACAAGCCCGCGAGCTGGAGCTGGAGTAAGACGAACTCTTGCACTTGAGTATTTTGTATAAACATCATGAGGGATAGAAGAATCCTTTGTAAGAGGGATGGTGATCATGTTTTTCTTTGCACTCTTCATGGCCTTGTCGATAGCGATCTGAGTATCGATTCCCTTGCCTGTTCCGATACCAATCTTACCCTTCTTGTCACCAAGAGCCATAGCAACTGAGAAAGCCATGCGGCGTCCACCAGATGTCACACGAGTTACACGACGAATCTGAATAATCTTCTGATCATATTCAGGACGAACACGCTCACGAGTTTCTCGCTTCGGAGATCTGCGATTCTTTGTGAACTCTCTTCGAGGACCTCTTACAGCTTCTGCTTTTGGAGCCTCTACTGCTTCTGCCTCTACTGTTACGTTTTGTTCTTTGTTGTCTGTCATGATAATAAATTAAAATTCTAATCCTGCCTCACGAGCTGCGTCAGCAAGTGCTTTAATCTGACCTGTGTAATTGAAACCACCACGATCAAAAGCAATCTTACTTACTCCTTTTTCCTTAGCAAGTTTTGCCACAACTGTACCAACCTCCTTTGCAGCATCCATACCTGACTTTTTCATCTTTAGTGAAGAAGCGCTTACAAGAGTTGTCTGTGTATCATCGTTTATTATCTGAGCGTAAATGTAACTATTAGATTTGAAAATTGAGAGACGAGGTCTTTCTTCTGTACCAATAACACGAGCACGAATACGTGCATGGCGTCTGTTTCTTTTGATTGTTTTCTGTGATGTATTCATAAAAGTTTATTATACAGATTTCTTACCCTGCTTTCTCTTAATAACCTCATCCTCGTATCTGATTCCCTTACCCTTATAAGGTTCTGGCTTCTTCTGAGAACGAACATACGCAGCCAGCTGACCTACTGCATTCTTGTCAGAACCAGTGATAATTAGGTTGTTCTTCTCCATTGTAACTTTCACACCTTCTGGAATAGCAACTTTAACAGGATGAGAGAAACCTAGAGACATAACAATTTCATTTCCTTTAACATCTGCCTTAAAACCGATACCTTCAACAATAAGCTTCTTTGAAAATCCTTTTGTTACACCCTCGATCATGTTCATGATGTGAGATGCATATGTTCCCCATAGAGACATTGTTTCTAGATCATCAGTTTTTGGAGTAAGCTTTATACCCTCAGCATCCTTCTCAATCAAAATATTTGGAGAAACTTCAAGTGATAATTCTCCTAGAGGACCCTTAACAGTTACCTTATCAGATGCAATAACAACATCTGTCTTATCTGCAATCTTTATACTTTTTTTCGCTAGTCGTGACATATGATTGTATTACCAGATTTTAAATAGAAGCTCACCTCCAACATTCTGCTTTCTTGCTTCAACATGATTAAGAATTCCCTTTGGGGTAGTAAGGAAATAGTAACCGTTCATGCGTGCATGAGTCTTCACACCATCACTACCTCTGTAGATTCTCTTTGAAAGCTTTGAAATTCTCTGAGCTCCTTCTACAGGCTTTTCTGGATTCAAAGTTATTTCTAGAAATTTAATAATTTTCTTTCCCTTCTTTTCGATATTTAAAACGAAGCCAACTGACTTAAGTGATTCAGCAATAGCTAGTATAAGTTTTGAATAAGGAACAATAACAGATGTATTACCTACCTTGCTACCTGTCTTGATATTGTTGATCAGTTCAGAAATGTAATCTCTTACCATGAAGATTTTTTAACTCCAGGAATTAGGCCATCATTGGCATATTCTCTAAAGCAGATACGGCAAAGTTCAAAATCACGCATATATCCGCGCTTTCTTCCACATCGGAAACATCTGCGAACGACCCGAGTTGAGAACTTGGGTGTCTTCGCTGATCTTGCTTTGGTTGAAGTCTTTGCCATTTGAATAAAAGAAGCTCATAAGAGCTTGTCCGGATATACTAACAAAGCTGGGGATAACTGTCAAACTTAGATAAATACAAAAGAAAAGGCCGCCGGAAAGACACACCTTCTTGCGGGTATCTAATCCGCATATAGCCCGTACCTCTGTGAGTTCACTAGGCATAGTGTTTGAAGTTTCGAGGTCTTACTCCTCAGGACCGTTATAGTTACGGCCGACTGACTTCATGTCTTTCCGACGGCGTTTTTCGACCACTCTCGCACTTTCCCCATCGGTACTTGTGCAATTGCGGCTTAGCCCTGAGCGCGTAGGTCCCCGAATGGGAACCGGCATATTCTCGAGGCAGGATGGAGCTCCGTATACGATACTAACTCTTTACCAAATTTTGTCAAAACAAAAACCTCCATTTCTGGAGGCTTTTGTTTTTATAATATTTAAATTATTTAGATTTTACGTCGTCTTTTTTGAAAGGAAAACCTAGGAATTTTAGAAACTCTTGAGTTTGCTTCTTATCGCTTGAAGTTGTAACAACTGTGATAGCCATTCCGAATACATCACGAAGATCTTCATCAGAAGTTTCTGGGAAGATTGTATGCTCTTTGATTCCGAGAGTATAGTTACCCATATCGTCTACCGCATCGATTGAGATACCACGAAAGTCCTTTGTACGAGGAAGTGCGATGTTAAGTAGCTTATCTAGGAAACCATACATTCTTTCTCCTCTTAGAGTAACCTGATACCCTACAGCATCACCCTGACGAAGCTTGAATCCAGCAATAGACTTCTTAGCTGATCTTGGAGCGGGAGCCTGACCTGTGATTTTCTTTAGTCTATCTGGGATAATTTCTGCTACACGCTTTTTATCCTTTGCAGAACCAGTTCCAACAGAAACCACAACTTTCATTAGTCTTGGAGCTTCCATAACATTTGTAAATCCAAAATCCTTCTTTAGATTTTCAAATGATTTCTTTTGTAGTTCTTGTATATGCTTCATGGTCGTTTTGTTAATTACTTAGCTTTCTTTACAGCCTTCTTTTCCTTTGGAGCTTTTTTCTCCTTTAGAGAAACATTAGAGATATGGATCGGCATAGGTTTCTCGATTATCTGGCCCTTTGCACCTTGCTTGCGAGCACGTTCATGATGTTTGAAAATATTTATACCATCAACAACAACCTTATCTTTGTTGCGTAGAATCTCAACAATCTTTCCAGACTTACCCTTGTCTTTCCCTGTAAGAATCACTACCTCATCATTCTTTTTTACTTTAAACTTTTTTCTCATAAAATATTTAGATATTTATATTACACAATTTCAGGTGCTAAAGATGCAATCTTTTGGAAACCTTTTTCCTGAAGCTCACGTGGAATAGGTCCGAAGATACGTCCTCCCATAGGATCCTTCTTTTCTTTGATAAGGGTTACAACCGCATTCTCATCGAATCTTACATATGATCCATCCTTTCTTCTTAGTGCTTTCTTCTGTCTTACAACTACACCGATAAGCACATCCTTCTTCTTTACAGACTTACGAGGCTCAGCTTTTTGAACAGAGAATACAACAAGCTCACCAATCTCAGCATAACGCTTCTTTGAAGATCCTAAAACTTTGAAAACACGGCCAATTTTTGCTCCTGTGTTATCTGCTATTTGTACTATTGATTGAGGTTGTATCATGGTAGTTTATTAAATTACTTGGAAATGTTTATCCTTTGAAATCGGTTTACATTCTTTGATTGTTACTTCCTCACCAATCTTTTTTGTATTACCAACATCATGAGCCTTATACTTCTTTGAAATAGCATAAAACTTTTCATATTTTGGATGCTTTACGTAACGTTCAGTCTTAACAACCACAGTATCCTTCATCTTATCTGAAACCACTATTCCTTTTAATGTTTTTACTTTAGACATAAATAAAATTATTTAACAGCTTTCTTATCGTTTAATATTGTGAAAATGCGCGCAATATCGACCTTAAGTCCCTTGCCCTCTTTCATATTCTTAAGTTTACTACCCTGAATATTGAAACGGAAATTTCTAAGAGCCTCTTTCTTTTCAACAAGAAGTTTTTTTAGGTCGGTCGTATCTTTTTTTATTAAATCTTTCATTTTCATTTGAGTTAAGGATATTACAACATTTAATCGCGAGTTACAACCTTTGACTTAACCGGGAGCTTGGTACCAGCCTTTCTGAGAGCTTCTTTTGCTACAGATTCAGCAATACCATCAAGCTCAAAAATAACTCGACCAGGAAGTACTTGTACTTGGTATCCTTGAAGATCCCCCTTTCCTTTACCCATCGGTACTTCTGCAGCCTTCCTTGTAATAGGATAATCTGGGAAAATACGGATCCAAACACGAGCAAGTTTTCCAGCTTCACGAACCATTGCCTTACGAGCAGCTTCGATTTGCTGAGAAGTTACACGAGCAGAAGAAGTTGCCTTAAGACCAAACTGACCAAAAGAAACCTCAACTCCACGAGAAGCAACCCCCAATTTCTTTGGGTTTGTTCTCATTGTGTGCCATTTTCGATGCTTTACTTTCTTTGGGAATAACATGGTAGTTTTTTAAATAAATATAGTAAAGATTACTTTTTCGCAAAGATATCTCCTTTATAAATCCAGACCTTTATACCAATAACTCCGTAAGTCATGTTTGCCTCATGGCGAGCGAAGTCGATATCAGCACGGAAAGTCTGAAGTGGAATACGACCTTTCTTTAAACTCTCACTACGAGCGATTTCTGCTCCACCAAGGCGTCCCCCAAGAAGAATACGAACACCCTTTACATCACGATTGGCCATAACCTTCTCAATCATTTGCTTTAAAACACGACGGAATGGAAGACGTTTCTCAAGACCTTCTGCAACCATGTATGCAACAATCATTGCATCAGATTCAGGAGATTTGATTTCCTCAACATCAATCTTTAATTCCTCATTACCTAGAAGCTTCTTTGACTTTAACTTTGAAAGGATATCCTCGCGTAGCTTTGTTGCACCCTCACCTGATCTACCGATAACTAGACCTGGACGTGATGTCTTAATGATCACACGTAGAACCTTTGCTCCGCGCTCAATCTCAACTCCACTAACATAAAGACCCTTTAGTCTCTTCTTTAGATATTCACGCAGTAGAACATCCGCCTTGAAAGCGTTTCTGTATGCAAGGTTCTCGCCAAACCATCGAGATTTCCAATCTTTGATGATACCTAGACGATGTGAATATGGATGTACGGTGTGTGACATAAAATTATTTTGATTTACTTGATTTCTTAGCCTTCTTTGCAGGTGCCTCCACAAGTGAAACAAATACATGACTTGTTCTCTTTCTTATAGGGAAAGCAGATCCGCGAGCACGAGGCATACTTCTCTTTAGAACGATACCTCCATCTACACGAATCTCCTTTACCATTAGACTTGAAATGTCCAAAGACATGTTCTTTGCATTTGCAACAGCACTAGAAAGTAGCTTTGAGATAGGGTCTGTAGCGCGCTTTGTTGTAAAGGCTAGGATATTCATTGCATCAGCAACTTTCTTGCCACGAACAAGGTCAGCAACAAGTCTAACTTTTCTTGGAGAACCTCTGTAGTTTGATAATTTAGCAGTTACCATAGAATTTAAAATAAAAATTACTTCTTATCTGCAACAGCCTCCTTAGCTGACTTAGCTGCGTTGATTTCAGCATCCTTTTTAGCCTGATCCAGAGCTTTTTGCATCTGACCTCCGTGCTTAACGAATTTACGTGTAGGTGAGAACTCTCCTAGTCTGTGTCCCACCATATCCTCTGAAACCAGAACCTCTACATGTGTTCGACCATTGTGTACTCCAAATGTAAATCCAACCATTTCTGGTGAGATCTGACACGCTCTTGACCAAGTTTTAATAACCCCTGTTTCCAGTGGCTTTTTACCTTCGATTTTCTTTGTAACTCGTAGGTCTACGTATGGGCCTTTTTTAAGTGATCGTGACATAAGGTTTGTAGAGAGGAATACTATACCAAGAGGCCCTATATGTCAAATATGCTATTTAGATGTATGCTCATAGACCCCATTCCAGGCTTCCTTGGGGGTATCCTTAAGTACTTTTAACCTATCTAGGAAGACTTCGGCTGGACCAGTTCTCAAGGCTTTCAAAGATTCCTCTATGAGACTCTCTGCTTTATCCCAGTCAGCCACACTATATGCTTCAAAACCATGTTCAAAAGCAGAAATAGATTTCTTCAAATTATCATTTACCGGTGTAGTTATGACTTCATAGATATTTTTTGGTTCCTTCTTACCCTTCACCAAAACTCTATCTAATTTTCTCAATGTAAATTCTGAATTCCCTTTTACTGCTTCCGCCACACTCTCACTTACTATACACTCTGTTTTATACATTTTATTCAAACCTTCTAGACGAGACCCGAAATTAACCTCATCGCCCATAATCGTATAGTTAAACCTTTTTGATGATCCCATATTTCCCACAATCACCTGGCCTTTGTTTAATCCAATTCCAATACCTAGCTCTGGCACATTACGCTTTGCCCACTCCTTATTCATTTCTTTAAGTTTCTCTGACATTTTCACAACTGCTCTTACTGCACATTCTGCTTGCTTTGGATTATCTACTGGTGCTCCCCAGAAGGCCATGATGGCATCGCCAATGTACTTATCGACAAGTCCTCCCTCCTCCATGATTATGTCTGTCATAGCTGTCAGGTATTCATTTATCACTCGAGTTAATTCTTCTGCAGATAATTTTTCAGAAATAGTAGTGAACCCACGAATATCAGAGAATAGGATCGTAACTTCCCTGTTTTCTCCTCCGAGTTTCAGCTTTTCTGGATTCTTTTTCAAATCTTCTATCACATCTGGCATAAGGTAATACTTGAATGTTTGTTCAATAAACCTTTTTTCTTTTCCTTCAAGAAGGTATTGCATAATAAAGAGTAAAGAAACTGAAATTACAAAGGCTATACCCAAATAAAGCTGTGGCAATAAAATATTGGCATTAAAAAGTATGACGCAAATTATTTGGGTAATCGAAAACAATGCTGAAAGTGATAAAAATATCTTCAAGAAAGATTTTTGATTTACCACCACATACAAAACAAAAAGATTAACTAGAAAAAAGATCAAATAAATATAGACAGGCAAAACTTCAGTAAAATAATTACTAGAAAGTATTGTGTGCAAAATATTGGCATGAACCTCCACTCCAGGCATTTCACCAAAAGGTGTTGAAGAAACATCATGTAAACTATTTGATGTTACACCAATCAAAACATAAGCATCCTTAAATAAATCCTTTGGAACCTTTGAATTTATAACATCAAGAAATGAAACTGTTAGGATCGTCCTTTCTTTACCAAGATAATTTATACGAAAACTATTCTGATTATTACAATCCTGAAGCGATATAGCACAAGCAAAAGACTCATAACCATCTCGACTAAATTCAGCTTTACGCACTATGCCGTCGCTATCAACCACCACATTTGCATAGGATAAATTCTGAACGATATCTCTGTAACCCGAAATCAAATCTACCCCAACCCCACCCCTATCGCGTATTTCAAATGGTATAAAAATAGGTTTTGGAAAAACTTTAGCACTCTCCACAAACTTTAAATCATCCTCTTTGCTAAAACGTGATTCTTCTGCAAAAAACATATCTAAACCAACTGACCTGGCTTCTTCAAAATACTTTAGAATACCACCGTACAAGGCTCTTTTAAGTGGCCATGGGCCAAGCTTTTCTAAGGTCACATCATCAATTGCAACAATAATAACCTTCTCTTCTTCCTCACTTTGTACAAATAGCCTGTCGTATATCTTTTCTTGAAGTGATGAAAAAAATCCAAAACAATAGATTGTAGATGATAGTACAAAGGATAGTAAGAAGACAAATATTAAATTCTTATTTTTAACGAACATTAGCTTCGTTTTGAGCTTTATTTAACTCTCTTACTTCAAATGCTCTTTTTAGAGTAGTTTCTTGCTTTGACTTATTTACTATCGTTACATCGTAAATACCTTGCGGTAACTCCTCACCAGCAATGATGGTTATCTTAGAATCACTCACAATTCTGAAAGCTATTGATGTTTCATTAATTATAAGTGTTGTAGCATCGAGAAAACCTCCTCCATTAAATGAAACCGTTTCTCCACTACCCACATCAACCACATTCGGGCTGATGGATGAAAGGTAAAATGAACTTACAGCATTACCAGATGATGATCCCCCACCTGTTGTTGTATTTGTTGGTGTTGTTACTGGAGCTGTAGGTGCTGGTGCATCTGGAGGAGTAGTATCGCTGTCTATATTTTTATAATCCATTTTTGGAAATATCGATTCATCTTTTTTCTCTTCAACAACTTTTTCCTCTAACTTACTTTCTCTTTCCAGATTCCATTTATAAAACTTGTCTTTATCCGCATCAGTTATATTTTCGATTTTTGCTACACCGAAACCAATTCTTGTAGCCTTCTTACCTTCTGTAACATATAGAGCAAATTGGGGTTGTTCCTTTCCGTTTTTATCTAAAGGAATAAATTTTACCGTTCCTGAAGCAACAAGCAGTGTGGTATCTTCACCATTTATATAAACACCAAAAGATGTACCTCTCACTGACGCCACTGCATTTTTAGTTTTTATCTCATGATATTCTCCCTTATCTAGAAGCTTCTCAACTCTTGACCAGGTCTTACCAGATTTCAAATTCAATATAGAACCCTCATCAGTCTTATCCTCGATTTTTACAAGAGAGTTATAGTCTACGGAAGTCTGTGCTTTACCTAAAGAGATAAGTGCTCTGCCTTTGTCACCTGTTTTAAGAAATGAACCAGTTCCAACAGATTCAGTGCTCCCTGAAATTTCTTTCAAATTCTTTTCATCTGTTCCGAAGGATACTGTCTTCTCTAAAACAGCTACCTCAGCAAAGGCTATTTTAATCTCTGGTTTTTTATCATCAGATTTAGTAAAAAATAAAAATCCCCCAATAATAATCAAAGCCGCCACCACACCATAGATAATATTTTTCATATCCATATATTGTATACCCAAACAAAAAACTCGCCAGTTGGCGAGTTTTTTGTTTTTTGAGAGTTTTTTATTTTGCCTTGCGATTCTTTCCAACTTTTCTTCTTGAAACAATGAGATTGTTTGAATACTTCTTTGGAGTTCTTGTCTTCTGACCTTTTCCTGCTGGCTTACCCCATAGAGTTTTAGCTCTACGAAGTCCTCTACCCTGACGCCCTTCACCTCCTCCGTATGGGTGATCTACTGGGTTCATCGCTGTACCACGTACTGTAGGTCGAATACCCTTCCATCGTGAGCGTCCTGCTTTACCGTAGTTAACCAAATGAAGTTCATCATTTGAAGCCTCACCAACAGTTGCAAAACATGTTCCCATAACTTTTCTAACTTCTGTTGAAGGAAGTTTAAGAAGTGTATGAGCACCATCTTGAGCAATAACTTCTACGAAGTTTCCTGCTCCACGAGCAAGCTTGGCACCACCTTCTGGCTTAAGCTCTACAGCATAAACGAATGTTCCTACTGGAATTAGCTTAAGTGGAAGTTTGTTACCTGGCTTTACCCCTGCCTTTTCACTTGTAATGAATGTATCACCAACCTTTGCACCCTTAGCTGTAAGGACATATCGTCTCTCACCATCTGCATATAGTGCAAGTGAGATAAACGCTCCACGGTTTGGATCATATTCAATGGTTTCGATCTTTGCTGGAATTTCACGTTTTGTATATGTGAAATCAATATCACGGAAAAGTCTCTTGTGACCACCTCCCTTGTGTCTCACTGAGATTCTTCCTTGATTATTTCTACCATAGCCACGTGTATTCCCTCCTGTAAGTGCCTTATACGGTTCACTAGCAGTAAGAATCTTGCGGTAATCGATACCGGTCATGTGTCTTCTGGATTTTGATGTTGGTCTGTATGTTTTCATGATTTTCTTTTTAGCAATAACTGCTCATTTCTAGAGCTTTGCTGCTTTTATAATATTTACACTAATTGAATGGTGTCTCCCTTTTTTAGGTATACGTAAGCCTTCTTTCCACCACCCTTCTCACCGCGCTTACCACGAGCCACTGTCTGCTTTGGCTTCATTACGATAACCGCAACTTTAGTTGGTGTAACTCCATACAGAGTCTGAATAGCCTTTGCTACATGTATCTTTGTTGCTCTAGGAGAAACATTAAATACGTAGGCATTTGCCTCAGCAAGTATTCCCCCTTTCTCAGTAATTCTTGGAGAAAGAATTACATCTTGTAATCCATGATTTGCTTTTGGATCCGTAACCTTCTTTTCTGTTTTCTTTGTTGTTTTTGCCATATTCGTGGATTACGTTAGTCTTTCTTTCCAGAAAGGATTTTTAGCGAGCTTTCCGGATTTACAATGATCGCATACTTGTAATTCATAAGTAGAGCCGGATTCCAGTTACGAACTTCGTCGAAAGAAATCTTACCAATATTTCTAAAACTCTTTACGAGATTAGGATTCTTAGCATCGATACCTACAAGTGCCGCATTGTTTTTCTTACCCGCAAACTTTTCTAGTCCTTTTACCTTTCCTAGAGCATTTACGAATTCCATTGCCTTTGCAGTCTTTGGTGTATCGATTGAAAGAGATTCAACGAAAACTACTTCACCATCTTTAAATTTCTTTGAAAGAATAGTGTAAAGTGCCTTTGTCTTCATCTTCTTGTTTACTTTACGATCATAATTCTTGTCATTTCTTGGTCCGTGAGTTGTACCTCCACCTACCCAGATAGGAGAACGAGATGAACCGTGACGAGCACGTCCTGTTCCCTTTTGTCTCCAAGGTTTCTTACCTCCACCACTTACTTCTCCACGCATTTTAGCGTGAGCAATAGGCTGACGAGCATTACTCATCATTGAAGTTACAACCTGGTGAACTAGATCCGCATTCCAAGGTAGACCAAACACGTCTTCTGGAAGCTTTATCTTTCCAGCTTCTTTACCTTTAGTGTCAATTATAGAAGTTTCTAGATTAATCTCTGTTGGAGCTTTAACCTTCTTTTCCTTAACTACTTTTTCCTTTTTTGTTGTTGTTTTTGCCATAATATTTCGTTATAGGATTAAGCCTTGATTTCTATAAGTGTTCCTCTGCGACCTGGGATAGAACCGTTTACATAGATTTCATTTTTTTCACCATCTACACGAACGATTGTTGAACCCTTTTGTGTGATTCTGTCTCCACCCATTCTTCCAGCCATTCTCATTCCCTTTGGAACTCTACCTCCATTTCTTGTTCCTCCAGAGATAGAACCTACCTCTCTTTCAGAATGCTTTTGACCGTGAGTTCTAGGACCCCCACCGAAACCATGTCTCTTTACACCTCCTTGGAATCCTTTACCTTTGCTCACACCTGAGATAACTATCTCGTCTCCCTCTACAAAAGCAGAAGGTAAGATAGAGTCACCAACATTGTATGTAGCCTCAGTTTTGAATTCCTTGATGTATTTGAAGAATCCTTTATCTTTCACATGACCTTTTACAGCCTTTGAAATACGCTTTGGAGATTTAGACCCAAAACCAACTTGAACAGATGAGTAACCATCCTTGTCCACACTCTTTACTTGAGTAACGATAGCTTGACCAGTCTTTATAACTGTTACAGGCACCGCTTCCCCATCCTCGCGGAAGATCTGAGTCATACCCACCTTTTCCCCCAATATGAATTTCTGTAGTTTTTTAGCCATAGTATTGGATTACATCATTTTGACGTCAATGTTAACGCCAGAAGGAAGTGAAAGGTTAGTAAGCGCCTCAATAAGTTTCGGCGAAGGATTAATGATATCGATCAGTCGTTTGTGAGTTCTCATTTCGAATTGTTCTCGTGCATTCTTGTACACAAACGAAGCTCGGTTAACAGTATATTTTTTGATTTCTGTAGGTAACGGCACTGGACCTACGACTGTCCCATCGAATCTAACTGCTGTATCGATGATTTGCTTAACTGAGGCATCAAGAATCTTGTGCTCATATGCGCGTACGCGAATACGTAGTTTTGAGATCCCTTCTGTACCAGCTTTGGCCGTTTTCTTTTTTGTAGTTTCTTTGGTAGCCATAATAATTGTGGGCAAAGCCCTAATGCCATTTAGGCGTTGATTTTAGTAACAACACCAGCACCTACTGTCTTACCTCCTTCACGGATAGCAAAACGCATCTTTTCTTCTAGAGCTACTGGAGCTACAAGCTTAACTTTGAAAGTAACTGTATCTCCTGGCATAACCATTTCTCCTGAAATAGTTACCTCTCCTGTTACGTCAGTTGTACGGATGTAGAACTGAGGCTTGTAACCGTTGAAGAATGGAGTGTGACGTCCACCTTCTTCCTTCTTTAGGATATAAACTTCAGCTTCAAACTCTGTATGAGGCTTAGTTGTAGCTGGCTTAGCAAGTACTTGACCACGAGTAATATCATCTTTAGCGATACCACGAAGTAGTAGACCAGCGTTGTCTCCAGCCATACCTTCCTTAAGTGACTTGTTGAACATTTCGATACCTGTAACAACAGTCTTTGTAGAATCTTTGAAACCGATGATTTCAATTTCTTCACCTACCTTGATAACACCTCTTTCAATACGTCCTGTTACTACTGTTCCACGACCTTCGATAGAGAATACATCCTCGATAGGCATAAGGAATGGTTTATCAACTTCACGCTCTGGGATTGGAATATATGTATCAAGAGCTGTTAGAAGTTCCTTGATCTTTAGAGACCATGTAGCATCTCCCTCAAGAGCCTTAAGAGCTGAACCACGAACCACTGGAGCGTTAGCACCATCGAATCCGTTCTTTGTTAGAAGTTCACGAACCTCCTCTTCTACTAGATCAAGAAGATCAGCTTCTACTAGATCACACTTGTTTAGGAAAACTACGATACGAGGTACACCTACTTGCTTAGCAAGAAGAATGTGCTCACGAGTCTGAGGCATCACACCGTCAACGGCTGATACTACAAGAATCGCTCCGTCCATCTGAGCTGCACCAGTAATCATGTTCTTCACATAGTCCGCGTGTCCAGGACAGTCAACGTGCGCATAGTGACGAGCATCTGACTCGTATTCTACGTGTGCTACTGAAATAGTAACGATCTTTGATGAATCACGAACAGTACCACCCTTAGCGATATCTGCGTATGATTTGTCCTTAGCAAGACCATCGCGAGCCTGAACGGCTAGGATAGAAGTTGTAAGTGTTGTCTTACCGTGGTCTACGTGACCAATTGTACCCACGTTTACGTGAGGTTTTGTACGTGTAAAGTCTGCCATATTATTTTAAGAATTAACTAATTTTGACCCCTAATTCTCCTCTATATTCTTACAAAAGTGCACGAGAATGCCTTTTGTAAACTTATAGTGGTAACTTATGAGTCGTATCCCAACTAATTAAAGAAGGGACGATTTGTAAAATAGCGTAGAAAAAATCTAACGCGTGAGAGCTATGTTACCAGAGGGATCATAAAGTGTCAAATTAGCTATTTTCCAAGTAAAAACAACCTAACCAATCTAATTTCATCGAAGTTGTAGGAGTTACCAAGGAGGTCGCGGGCGGGAGAGAGTTTGTAGTCACCATCCTTTCCAGTCTTTTCCAAAGCTTGTTTAATTTTCTTAAATCTATCAGGCTTTATCTCTTTCTTTATATGATCAAGTTTTACTTCCTTCCCTTCTTCTATAAGTCTCTCGATGTGCCCAACGATAGTTGATTTCACAAAATCCAGTTCCTTGGCAACTTCTGCAAGCGACTTACCTTGATTTATAAGTATCCCCGCCCTCTCATGATTTTGTAATTTTAATTCTCTTTCTTCCTTACTTGGTAAAATACTTTCAAGAAATTCTTTTTGCTTCTTTTTTACATCCTTTGTATCTTCCAAGTAATTCTGCGCATCCTCGGAATATCTCTTGAGCTCATAATCAAATTCGAGCATGCTCTCATCCACCCGAAGTGCCTGACCATTGATACCAAGAAGTTTTAATCCATCAAGTGATCGCACACGAGAAAGTGCCACATATCCCATTCCTGGCACAAATGATTTACTTAAATCAATTTCGGCCGCATCAAGAGACATTCCTTGTGATTTGTGTACCGTGATTGCCCAAGCCAAGCGAAGCGGAAGCTGAATCAATTCTCCCTTAACCTTTCCCTCTTCCTCAACTCTCCATGAGTCTGGAATAGCGACCACATCTTTACCACTATGAGTTTTAACAATTGGAAATCCAGATGTGTCATAACCAACAACTTCTCCTAAAGTTCCATTCACATACCCTTTGTCATAATTATTTTTCACAAACATTACCTTGGCTCCAACTTTCAGATGAAGATGTTCTGGTGCTAAACAACTTTTCTTCAATGTCTCAACAATTCCCCTACTACCACTTGAAGTCATGGAAAAAGATCTTGATTCACCCTTTACCTTTTTTAATTCTGTTAGATTGACCGTATCTACATCAACATTGTGTGTAAAAAGTTTAGTAGCAAATTTGCCTGCCTGCTCAGGCAGGTCCAACATTCTTTCTGTATCTTGAGCTTTTTCCAAATATTCAAAGAGCCCTTCTTCCATTTCATTTCTACGAATAGCATTTAAGATACTGAGCAAATTATCATCACTCTGACGATACTGTTCTTCTAGATAACAAATCTTCAGATCCATTTGCTTCCAAGCATTTGATTCTGGGATAAATTTAGCAGGCTGTTCTCCTTGTCTTGATATAGGTGGCAATTGAAAAAAATCTCCACATAGAATTACTTGTAATCCTCCAAATGGTTTATCAAATACTCTTTTGAAACTTCTACAAAGCTTGTCTACCAAATCAAATCTGAAATGATGTAGCATCGAAACTTCATCAATGATTAAAATTTTTGCATTTTCATATCGTTTCCAGAGATACGATCTTTCCTCGAGCTCATCTATATCTTGCTCATTGAGCTTGTCACGTATTCCGAGTCCAGACCAGGCATGTATGGTCATACCACCGAGGTGCGTAGCGGCGATTCCTGTTGAGGCAGTAATAGCGATTCCTTCTACTCCAGCATCCTTCAGATACTTTATATATGTATTTAATGTATGAGTTTTACCAGATCCTGCAGGACCAGTGAGGAATACATTATTACCAAGTTTTAGAATTTCCAGTGCTTCACCCTGAGTCATAAGGAGAAGTATATCAGAGACATTTATCTAGAAGCACTTTGTGCAACTTTTTTATTGAACCGTAGAATATGATCCTCTCTGTCTGGCATCGCCATCTTGTCACACACCATAAAGTCAGTAACTTTCACTCCACTGTATTCAAGTGTCATGTATTTCCAAATAGCCTTGAATGGAACAAATATAAATAGTCTGTATAGCCACATAGGTCCACCAGTTGTGATAAACACCTTTGCAGTTTTACCTTTAAGGAGTTTGTTTAGATGTCCTCCTGCCCAAGAGAAAGCGAATCCAGCAGTGAACACCTGATCAAAAAAGTTCTTCATTATAGCTGGCGCACCTCCCCACCATAGTGGATGCACGACAACTATTTCATTTGTATTTGTAATCTTGTCTTGAAACTTTGCAACATTTGGATGCCTCTCATAATTCTTTATATCTTCGAACCTGAGAAATGGTAATTGATTTTCTTCTTTATATAGATCAACAACCTCTACATTATGACCCTTAGCTCTAGCAGAATCCGCATAAGCATTAGCAATAATATGTGTATGCCCCTTTGTGCTTGGGTGAGCTGTAAGTATCAAAATGTTTTTCATCCAACTATTATATAGGATGTAAGAAAAATAAAAAACCTTCCTCTCACGAAGATGGTTCTGTTTCAGGAACTTCTTTTAAAGCCCTGATATCTGGAGGAGTCGGAATCTGCTTCGATCTGACAGCAGCAATCTTGTTCTCGATTTCGGTTCGTTTGATCATGCGATCAATTTCACCAAGCTCGGAAAGAGTGCATCCACTAAGAAAAAACATGCAAAGAACAAGCAAAATCCAAATACTCTGATCCTTGAGAGCCATTCTAATTGCCTCAATTATTTGACGAGCAATGTTGGGATCAGAGAGAATTTCTTCTCCCTTTTTCTGATAGTAACGAACTAGATCACCACGATCTAGTCCTAGTGTTGTGGGAATATCGGGAGCAACTGAACTCCCAAGTTCTTCATGGGGGTCGTGTGGAAGGGACATAGGGTTCTGGTATTTAAGCCTACGCCTAGTAAAAACAAAAAGCAATCCATTTTGGATTGCTTTTTGTTTTTGTTGAAACAAGAAATGTTGAGCGAACTTTATTTCAATTCAACCTTCGCACCTGCTGCTTCCAAGTCTTTCTTCAACTTTTCAGCATCTTCCTTCTTCATACCTTCCTTGATCTTTGCTGGAGCACCATCAACTACTGCCTTAGCTTCCGCTAGACCCAGTGCTAGAGCTTCCTTCACGATCTTGATAACTGCAATCTTTGAAGCGCCAGCATCAGTTAGATGAACGTCAAACATTGACTTCTCTTCTGCTGCTGATGCTCCTGCTACTGCAGGACCTGCTACAGCTACTGCTGCTGCAGATACACCAAATTTCTTTTCGAATAATTTTACAAGTTCATTAAGATCAAGAACTGACATTGATTCGATTGATTCAACGATAGACTTGAACTTTGCAGGAACTTCTACCTGTGTTGTTTCTTCAGACATAATTATTGTTTTTTAGTAGCAACTGCATTTAATGCAATCACCATGCCTTGTATTGGCGAATTGATAATATTTACAAACATACCACGTAGAGTTTGTAGAGATGGGATAGCTGCAATCTC
>CAYYLG010000007.1:19125-28035 GCA_964472605.1 uncultured Candidatus Saccharibacteria bacterium
CGAAGTTTATTTCTAAGTTCTGTTGCCTGAGCAACTGTAAGACCGTGGAAATTTGCAAATACCACCGCAGGTGACTTCGCAATATCCTTTGCCTTAGCTAGAACTTCTGATTTTTTTGCTTTTGTAAGAGCCATAGTTTTTATTTTGAAAAAAATAAATCGACCTTTATAAATAAAAGGCCGAATAGAGTTCGTACTTAGAGTATTCCCTAAGCGCCTCGAGGGGAAATTAAGAGATTGTCGCTTCACAAGTGAAAGTCTACTGACTTTCCTCGCGAACCCGCCTCGCGCCGTCGCGCTGCGGCCTTGCGATTGTGTCCCACACAATCTCACCCCTTGTCTTTGGCCTTTGTAATAGAGCTTACCAGATAAGGCTTTTTTGTCAAATTTTACATTTGACTTTTATGTGCAAACCATGGTATAATATAGTTATGAAAATACTGTCATTGCTAGCTCTTCTTTCCTTCGCTCTTCTCACTGGCTGCGCCACGAAGCATTCGTGCCAAGCTGACCAGTCGAGCGATGATGGCGCCTCCCCCGCCAAATGGGGACATATCGAAAATAGCTGGAAAGCTTACCTCGATCCAGACAACCTCCCTCTTCATGAGTAGGAGGTTGTTCTTTTACTCAATCTTTTTGCAACCGGACTGTGCACCGCTACAGATATTTGATATTCCACTAGAACTGCTAAATTTATTGAAAACACAAAGATTTCTTACATACGGATACCCTTCAACATGCCAATGTGCTCCATCTTCATCATAAAATCTTAAGGAATTAAGTATATATACCGGCTTTGAACATCCTGGAACTTTTTTACCTGTTCTAACATATGCATTAAAATCAGAACTTTTTTTACTTATATCAACCGTAAGTGGAAGTCCGTGACTTGAACTATTTTTTTCTAGAATTCTACTTCTATTACCATGCAACCAATATTCTGTTCCACCAGTTATTACAACAAAAGCATTTTCTCCTGCCCTAACTTTTATATCTGCAATCTTACCAATAAAATCTCTACTCAAACCCTTTACGTTTGTACATCCAGATGAACCCACGCTTTGACAAGGTCTACTATTTATAACTGACGCATAGACACCTTTCTTACTACTCTTTTGACCAACTTTGTTAAATAATCTTTGCATATAATCTCTCATGTCCATTTCACCAGAACCTGTTCCGTCAACTGTTTTACCTTTTGGTGTTTTTGTATTTTTAAATAATTTTTGTTCTAATCCGACATTGAAAGCGAGTTCATCACCACCGAACAATTTATCTATTAGACCACCGACACTCGCAAACATATTTTTAACATCAAATTTCTTAGAAAAATTCTTGAGTACACCAGCTACCCCACCACTTGACTGACTTATATCAAGGAAGTATGGATCATTTGATATCTCGCCTTTTGAATCATACATACCCTGATAACCAAAGTACTCCTCTATACGAATTTCCATTGAAAAAATGTTCTGCCATTGGCCTCCATAATTATCCGTTCCCTCTGCGAGACATGTTTTGAATTGATGAATCACTGTTCCATCAACATCATACATATTCACTGGATAACATCTCTTTCCAACTTCTAAAGGCGGATCGTAATTTTCAATTGGACCTATTACATATGGATAATTATTATCCTTCATGGTGTATGACCAATGGAAGCTAAAATCTGATTTAATTTTTCCATCCTTTTCTGAGACAATATTATCATTAAGCATCCTAAGTCTTGTAATTAATCCTGACTTCTCCAAAGCTACCCCGCTTGAAGCACCAATATCAAAACCTGTACCTGTGGCACCATTGGTTCTTTCTGGGGAATTAACAAGTGGAGCATCATTCGTTGAAGGCAACTCAACAACTTTATCTATACTTAATTGTCCCGAATTCCATCTATATTCATGGTCAGGATTTGAATATGACCCGTAGTAAGAACCCGTAAACCTAACTCTTTTTATTCTCGCCAATCTGTATATGGTCTCAGAAGAAAGAGATGCTAAAATATCGGTGGCTTTATCACTATCCATACTTTCAAAAATCTGTAATGAATATGGATCAAGTCTATCCTTATGCATTAATCTTATCGGTGGAGAAACATCATAATATTGATGTTTTGCTGGGAGCGTTTCTAATCTTATCTTGTCCTTTGGAATATAAGGGGCTTTAACTATCTTTGGGAGACCAGAATCAATCTCTATCCATCTCCAAGCCACAAGACCTGGTTCAGTATTTTCAGGGGCTTCTTTTGGGATATATATAGTCTTACCTATAGGATCGCAGTAGAAATTCACACACGCCCTTACTGGATAAAACTTTGTCTTATCGGTGGGATCTAACTCATAGTACAAATACAACCAATTTGTTTCTCCGTCTAAATCATTGTCTTCACCATAATCCTTTACCCTGAACAATGAATAATTTCCAAAATTATCATTTGATCTAGAGTCATCATCACCTATATCTTCACTTAGATAGCAAACCTCGCCAACCTCACAGATACCATCTGCGTCATCATCTCCTTCAAAATAACACCCTTCCCCCACTTCACATTTACCATCACCATCATCATCTCCAGACCCTCCCCCATCTCCACCATCACCGTCAAAACATTTAAAATAATTTATAGCACTTGTTTCAGTAATACTTGAAACGTCATCACCTTTCAACGACTGAACTCCATAACCAAATTGTTGCCCGAGGTATAAATCTCTATCTGCATATTGTGTACCAGACACTTCATATGCAATTACTGTCTTCTCTTTTGTTACAGGATTGATTCTATAAACTGCGTAAGTATCTACACCTTTTGCAGGTTGCCAACTAACTACAACCGGACCATTGCAGGAGTTTGAATACTCTGCTTTTACAAATGTTGGAGCTGGAATTATTGCCTTAGAAGCTATAGCCGATACAACTGAAGATAAACCTGATTCTCCATAATCATTGAAAGCAGAAATTCTATAATAATAAGTGGATCCAGGAGTTAAATCATCTTCTGTTACATCAGTATTAGAATATTCCCTCATAACTTCGTATTTATTTATATCTGCATCAGCCTGACTTGCATAACGATAAATCTTGTAACCTGTTGCAGCAGAAACTGTATCCCAAGTTAGACGAATTTTACCTCCCAAAACATCTGAGGTCCTTGCGTTAATGTATGTAGGAGCAACAGGTATTTGTCTGCAAGCTTTAGAGTCTGGGCTTAGCAATAATTTATTTGATTCTGATTTAACTCCTGAATAATTTTCTGATTTAACATAGTAGAAATGATGATTGTCTTTTCTTGAATCTGTCCTGTATGTTTTATCTACAAATGAGATCACATTAACACCAGCAGGTATATCTTCTGGAATTATGGTATTTACTAGATTAAATTTTAATGTTTGCCATCCTGTTGTGCCGGCTGGTACGGCTACCGACCTATATACATAATACGTGGTATTGATATCTTTATTCCAAGTTATAGCTATATCATTTCCACAAACCTCCCTTTCAGAAATCTTGAAATCGACTGGTAATGAAATAGCTTGGTTAAAAATTGCTACTAGGTTACGATTTTTACCAATATTGAATGTATAAGATGGTTCAGAACTTACAAAAACACCGTTTTCAGTCCACTCTGAAAATAAATAATCTGCAGATGCCTCAGCTGCAACAGTAACAGAAGATCCATTTGTATATGTTCCCGCTCCAGTTACGATACCAGAACCATTTGGAGAAATACCTAGATTAACCGTATATTTTGTTTCAGCTGCAATTGGAGCAAATTGAGCATTAAATTCTAAATTTCCTGTAACGGTAATTGGATAAATTTCATTTGTACTTATAGGCTCAAGTATATAAGGTCTATACCAACCACTAAATTTATATCCAGAAGCCGGTGTTGCTGTCAGAGTAACCTTGGTCCCATAAGCATAGATACCGCCCCCAGTTACAATCCCTCCGCCTAAAGTCGTTACCTTAACTATATAGCTTGCAGCAAAAGCGATCCCGGCAAAAAAAATGATAAAGATAACTCCAAAAAACAGCTTAAATGATTTCATTGTCTAATTATACGCCTAAAATTTACTATCAACACTGAGTAATCCACCTACTATCTATTCGTCTTTTGGTCGATTTCCTCATACTTTGCACCAACAAAGCAAGCGATAAGCTGGAAGAAACTAGCTAGTGATGCTACTGAGAGAAGGACCACAAACAATGCTGAGACTGGAGAAAATGTATAAAGGACTGCACAGATGAGTGTTGTCCAAATACCAATACACCATGGACAATCGAAAAGCGTTGCGAGTGATCTACGAAACCCTACTGGAGCAGGCGACCTCTCGATGTATCTCTCCCCTCCTTCTGTTGTAACTAGCTTGCTTTTAAACGCAATTGATTCACGAACAAAGGAAAAGATGGAATCGAAACAAAATAGACGAATCAGGCGAAAGGACGCTAGAGCAACGATTAAAATATCTGCGAAACCTATTGAAGTAACTTTCAGTATTTGAGATGAGAGTAGTGCATAAACAATCAAACAAGATGCGATAAAGAAAGAAGTTGGGACAAAAAAGTTATACATTGACTGCTTATAATCAGAAATTGATTGTTTCATCCTGTAGTGAAAAATGACATTATTTCTTCTGCCATTTTTAGTTAATCATTAATATCTGACATAATATCAAATTTATTTAACAAAATCTCTTATTTTTAAGAAATCTATTGGCTATGTCATTTTCTACTACAGGATTCATACCTAATAAAAAACCTCGCTTACGCGAGGTTTTTTATTTTACTTTCTTGATTCTACAATTGTCTTCTCAACATTACTTGGAACCACTTCATAGTGATCGAATTCCATAGTTGATGATCCACGACCTTGTGTCATAGAGCGTAGTTCTGTTGTATAACCGAACATTTCTGCAAGAGGCACCATAGCACGAATAACCTTGTTCATTCCTCTATCATCCATACCTTCGATTTGTCCTCTCTTTGAAGATAGTGATCCTGTAACGTCTCCCATGTACTGCTCTGGAGTTACAACTTCTACCTTCATTATTGGCTCTTGGATAACTGGCTTAGAACGCTTCGCAGCGTCTTGGAAAGCCTGAGAAGCAGCAATCTTGTATGCAATTTCAGATGAGTCTACATCGTGGTATGAACCGAATGTAAGTTCACAAGAAACGTTTGTCATTGGGAATCCTGCAACGATACCGCGGTCCATGGCTTCCTTCACCCCCTTCTCAACCGCTGGGATGAATTCCTGTGGAATCACACCTCCCTTGATAGAGTCAATAAATTCAAATCCTTCCTCACGATGAACATTCTTAGGAATCTTTGCCCCCTCTTCAATCTTTTCCATTGGCTTGATTGTAAGCTTCACGTGACCGTACTGACCCTTACCTCCAGTCTGCTTAATGTATTTGTGCTCAGCTTCTGCAGAACCAAGAATCGCTTCTCTATATGCTACCTGTGGCTTACCAACATTTGCCTCTACTGCGAACTCCCTCTTCATACGATCAACCATGATTTCAAGATGGAGTTCTCCCATACCTGAAATAAGTGTCTCTCCTGTATCTGGGTTTGAAGTAATTCTAAATGTTGGATCTTCATCAGAAAGTTTCTTAAGTGCTAGACCCATTTTCTCTTGATCGGCCTTTGTCTTTGGCTCGATACGTAGAGACACTACTGGCTCAGCAAATTTGATAGGATCAAGAACAATCGGATTAGCTTCATCACAGAAAGTATGAGAGGTCTTTGCTTCCTTAAGTCCTACTGCCGCAGCAATTTCTCCAGCATAAACTTTCTTTACTTCTTCACGCTTGTTGGCCTGAAGTCTAACGATACGTCCAAGACGCTCCTTGTTACCTGTTGTTGAGTTATATAGATATGATCCTGATTCAACTGTACCTGAATAAACTCGGAAGAATGTTAGCTGACCTACGAATGGGTCTGTCTGAAGTTTGAACGCTAGAGCAGAAAATGGCTCTGTATCAGATGCATGACGAACAATCTCCTCACCAGTATTTGGATTTGTTCCCTTAACTGGAGGAATATCTAGAGGTGATGGAAGGAAATCTACCACCGCATCAAGGATAAGCTGAGTACCTTTGTTTCTAAGTGCTGTACCAGTAAATACTGGGAAAATTTTGTTTGCAATAACACCCTTACGAAGAAGTGCTTTAAGTTCATCTACAGACGGCTCATTACCATTTAGAAATGATTCCATAGCAGCATCATCTTCTGAAACAATTTTCTCAACTAATTCTGCACGATACTTCTCAACATCTGCTTTCATCTCTTCTGGAACATCACTTTCTACAACTTTCTCTCCCATGTCCCCTTCGAAACGATATGCCTTGCGCTTTAGAAGATCTACTACTCCTTCGAAGTTTTCTTCACTACCTATTGGAAGTTGTGCGCGAACAGCATTTTTATTTAGACGTTCAATAATAGAGTTAAATGAACGATCAAATGAAGCACCCATACGATCTAGTTTGTTGATGAAACAAATACGAGGTACATGATATTTATCTGCTTGTCTCCATACAGTCTCTGACTGTGGTTCTACACCTGCTACTCCGTCGAATACTACTACTCCTCCATCTAGCACCTTTAGAGAACGCTCTACTTCTACAGTAAAGTCCACGTGTCCTGGAGTATCAATAATGTTGAAACGAACTTTCTTTGAAAGATCACTTCCCATGTATGTTGGATTCCAGAAACAAGTGATAGCCGCAGCGGTAATTGTAATACCACGCTCCTTCTCCTGCTCCATCCAGTCAGTTGTAGCTTCACCTTCGTGTACTTCACCGATTTTGTGCTGTGAACCTGTATAATAAAGGATACGTTCAGACGTAGTTGTCTTGCCCGCATCGATGTGCGCAATAATACCGAAATTTCTTGTGCGCTCTAGAGGATAATCTCTGTTCATAAATAAGTTATTTTGTAATTAATTAATAGCTCCATCAACAAATGAAGTTTTTGGATTGTAACGTAAAATTGATGAAAAGTCTATTAATAGAAGCTTGCGCCAAGTCCAATGTAGGAAATAATAATATAAATATACACCAGAGATGGAAACATAATTAAACCAAGAAATAAAATAATCCTTATTAGCGGATCCGTAATATATCCTGCAAAAATAAAAAGAAAATAAACCACCATACCTAAGACATAAAATAAATCCTCATCATTAAATCTTCTAAGATAATTAGTTGATTGAAGAAACAAAAAGAAGAATAGCAAAACCATACTCAATCCTATCCAAAAATATTTCATCCTATACATGATTAAATTCTAACAAAAAATCCCCTTTTGAGGGGATTTTTTGTTACTTGAGTGTTTAAAACTATTACCAAGCGAAGTGAGCAAAAGCCTTGTTGGCCTCAGCCATCTTGTGAGTGTTCTCACGCTTCTTCACCGCTTCACCTTCATTCTTTGTAGCTAGCACTAGTTCTTCTGCAAGTTTAATATGCATTGGCTTTCCCTTCTTAGAGCGGGCCGCTTCAATGATCCATTTCATTGCTAGGAATTGACGACGTTCTGGACGAACCTCACGAGGAACCTGATAGTTCGCACCTCCAACACGTCTTGATCTAACTTCCATAAGAGGAGCGGCGTTCTTCATTGCTGTATCGAAATACTCTAGAACGTTCTCAACCTTCTCTTTGTCCTTAATCACATCGAAAGCTGCATACACAATTTTGCGAGCCGCATTCTTCTTTCCTGATTCCATTACATAGTTGATGAATTTCTCAACTTTGTCTGATCCGAATTCAATATCGGGTTTAGCGATATTACGATTTTTTACTGGTCTTCTCATACTTTTTTCTATTTAATTTAAGTAAACAAACAAGTTTGTTTACTTGGCTGCTTTAGGACGCTTAGTTCCGTAATTTGATCTTTCTTTTCGACGCTTTTCTACACCCTGACAGTCTAGTACTCCACGTACTACTGAGTAACGAAGTCCTACATCACGAACCTTACCTCCACGTAGCATTACTACTGAGTGCTCTTGTAGATTGTGTCCTTCTCCTGGGATGTATGCTGTAACTTCCATTCCATTCTTTAGTCTCACTCTAGCAATCTTACGAATAGCTGAGTTAGGCTTCTTAGGAGTCTTAGTTGTAACCTTCACACATACACCTGATTTAAAAGGTGACATGTAGAAAGTTGGACGGTTTTCGATCGCATTGAAACCACGACGAAGAGCCACTGACTTCGGCTTTCGCGCTGGAGTCTTACGATTTTTCTTTATTAGCTGATTAATTGTTGCCATTTATATTATGTATATAGTTATAAGTCTGTGCAGTTGGTAAAAGGCCAGCAAAGCCTAATACCTCCCCTGCGAGGACCCTTGTTCCACAACTCAGAACAAGAAGTTAGGATACTTTACTACAATCTATATATTAAGTCCAGTGATAATTGAATATACAAAATGTACCCCAGTAGACAATATTACCCCTCCGAAAATTAGAAACAATATAAGCAAAGTGATACTGTATTTTTCATAAAAATCTCTAAATCTTGGGAATCTGTAGGCCGTGAGTGAGAAAAGGATTTTTGAACCATCTAGCGGAGCTATGGGTATGAGGTTAAAAATCATAAGGGAAATATTTACTACCACTACAATACTAAGTAGAGAAAAAGTTGTATAACCCAAAACCGCTGGGCCCAAAAGTCTCATAGCCAGACCGAATACTAATGCAATAAGGAAATTTGTAAGAGGTCCTGTTACAGCAACTATCGCTTCCCCCCACTTTTGATTTTTTAAATTATAAGGATTGAACTCTACTGGCTTTGCCCAACCAAAGATAAACCCACCAAGGTTATACGTAAGAACAGGTAGCAAAAAAGACCCAACTAAATCTAAATGAGAGAATGGGTTAAGTGTCAGTCTCCCCTGCATACGAGGTGTAGG
>CAYYLG010000008.1:0-24129 GCA_964472605.1 uncultured Candidatus Saccharibacteria bacterium
CCAAATGGTTTTGATTCTTTATTTATTAGTGTCTGATTGCCTAGTGACAATTTAGCCTGGAAAAATTGTGTGATACCAACAAGTATTGCAGCTACAATACTTTTTTCCGCAACATTAAAAACACCGAGAAAATGCATATTAGCCATTTCCGGAACAGAAATAAATGAATACAGAATACTAGTATTGATAGAAGGTAGTCCTCCTTTAGCAAATATAAAATACAATGCGAATACTAGAGGAATCTGTATAAGTAGGGTAGCGAAGCCAGCAAAAGGATTTATATTGTGCTTCCTATATACATTCAGAGTCTCCTCGGCCAACTTCTTCTGATCCTCCTTATATTGTTTTTTAATCTCATCTATTTCCTTTTGAACAACCTTAAGTTTAACCTGTGTCTTAAGCGCTTTCTGAGAAAGAGGGAATAGAACAAACTTAACAATTATAGTTAATACTACAACAGCAAGCCCCACGTCCGCCCCAGGTAATACATCTATTAGCAAAACAAGGAGGTTATATAGAGGATTATAAAAAAATGTATGGAATATATATGAAAACATAGTTATAGAATTTTAACAGTTTTTATCATTTTATCTAATCTTGTCAAAGAGACTATTCAGTTCTGTAGAAATTAATGGTTCTGCCGTGTCCTTTGTGCTCTTTTGAACAAAAACTATATAAAGACCTGATTTTGGTAGTTTTACAATATTTTTTAAAACATTAGTTACAGATCTCTTTATCCTATGCCTTGTAGAAGAAAGTCTGGCAACTTTCTTTGGTACCACTATAGAAATCTTAAAGTCTGGAGACTCTTTAAAAACCAATTTAAATGAACCTTGGTATATTGGCCTACCATTCTTTAGAACTTCCTCAAAACACCTAGAATTTAAGCGGTGTTTTTGGGAAAACATATAGTTTAAACACTTAGTTTTTTGCGTCCTTTTTGACGACGTCTTTTGAGTACAGCTTTTCCTCCAGCAGTCTTTGATCTAACAAGAAAACCGTGGGTTGTTGCTCTCTTTCTTTTTTTAGGTTTGTAGGTAAATGACATATTTATTCACAAGTTATACACATAGTATTAACATATTTAAATAAATTAAACAAGTTTCATTCAACCTGAAAGGTTCTATAATAAGCGAAACAATTTTTAAATAATTAACTATGAGTGATCAAACAAAACTTTGGGACAGAGCGCTAAACGAGATAGAGTTAGCTGTATCTAAAGCAAACTTTAACACTTGGTTTAAAGATACTTTTATTATTAAAGAACATGATGGGGTAGTGGAGATAGGTGTACCAAATCTTTTTGTAAAAGATTGGCTACATAAGAAATACCACTCTTTTATACTTAAAACACTCAGAGATACAGCTGACCACATAAGAGCTGTAGAGTACACAATCTCCTCTGGAAATAAAAAACCCACTCCTTCAGCCCTTGTTACCAACAAGACACAGAGTGAATTACCTTTGGCTGACATAATTAATAAGGACGATAACCTAAATCCTCGATATACTTTTGAAAATTTTATTATCGGTCCTTTCAATGAATTAGCTTTTGCGGCCTCTCAAGCTGTTATAAAGCAACCGGGAGCCGTATATAACCCTCTTTTCATATATGGGAATACTGGGCACGGTAAAACTCACTTATTACAGGCTGTGGGTAATCAAATTAAACATGCCTATAGGGACAAGAGGGTTCATTACACTACTTCAGAAAAATTTGCCTCTGACCTTATTGGAGCAATGCAAAGCGGTAAAATTAATTCTGTTAAGGATAGATATCGAAAATTTGATGTTGTTATAGTGGACGATGTTCAGTTTGTCTCAGGTAAGGATAAAACTCAGGAGGAATTATTCCACCTGTTTAATGCTTTGTATGAAAATAATAAGCAAATCATCTTTTCTGCCGATAAACACCCAAACCTTATAACTGGTTTGGAAGAAAGACTCTTATCTAGATTTAAGCAGGGTATGATTGTTGATATCCCTAAGCCAGATAAAGAATCCAGGAGTGCAATTCTTCAAGCTAAAGCCAGGTCTCTTAATATCGAGTTAGAAAAAGAGGTTTTTGATCTACTTGCAGAGGAAATAGAAGGAAATATCCGTGAATTAGAAGGTACGCTCAATACCTTAGCTTGTCATATGCAGGTAAAAAACAAACCCCTATCCGTTGTTGATATAAAAAACCTTATAAAAAACAGTGCTAGACCAAAGAAAAACATTTCCATCAAGGATTTAGTAAAGATTATTGCTAATTTCTATGATGTAGATGAAGAAACTATCTCAAACAAGACCCGAAGAAAGGAGGTTGTTAAGCCAAGACAGGTGATTATGTATATCTTGAGAGAGGATTACAATATTTCTTATCCAACAATAGGGGAGAAGCTTGGTGGTAGAGATCATACTACCGTTATTCATTCGTGCGAGAAGATAAAGGATGAAATAAAAAGAGATACTGTTCTGCTACAAGAAATTAATCAAATAAGATCTATTCTAAAAAGTGAATAACCGGTGGATAAGTTCTGTATAAACCTGTGGATTGTGTGTATATACAAACTGCTTAATAACTTAATAAACAGTGAATTATCTGGAAAGTCCCGCAATATCCCCATTTGAACAATTAATTCTACCTATAGTTATCAAACGACTGTTGACTAAAAAACCAAGGAGATATAATGTTTATTTGAAATATCCACAATATCCACACCCCTAATAATATTAATAGGTATTTATATATGAAAATAGAACTAATAAGAGAAAAGTTGATAGAGTCTTTGGTAAAAGCGGATAGAGTAACTTCTAAGAATCCAACCCTAGCAATATTATCTTGTGTGCTTATAGGCGCAGCAGATGACCAAGTTGTTATAAAAGCAACAAATCTGGAAATCGGGATGGAAATAACAATACCAGCCAAAGTTTCAAACCAAGGTGTTGTAGCGATTGTGGCAGGACCCCTGATTTCCTTTTTAAACAGCCTTCCTGAAGAGAAGAATGTTCTAATGGAATTGGATTCAAATAAGAATATAAATATCCACTGTGGGGAGCATAGAGCGGTTTTAAAGACGGTTCCATACGAAGACTTCCCGATAATAAGTAATAATAATGAAAATGGTTTTGAAATAGATGTTAAAAGTATCTCCCAAGGTTTTCAATCTGTTTGGTATAGTTCTGCTGTTTCAGGTATAAAACCGGAACTTTCTAGTGTTTATGTATACAGCGATGATGAAAAAGCTGATTTAGTTTTTGTTGCAACAGATTCTTTCCGATTGGCAGAGAAAAGGGTTAGACCAAAGAAACCTATCTCAGGTATATCTATATTAGTTCCTTTCAAAAATATCCCAGATCTACTTAAAACTATAGAAAATGAAGATATTGTAACTGTTTGTATAAACGATCATCAGATTTCTTTCTCTGGAAATAATATTTTTGTGACATCGAGATTGGTTAATGGTAGTTTTCCTGACTACAAGAGAATTATTCCTGGTGAATTTTCAACAGAAGTTACTTTACTTAAGGAGGATTTTGCTCAAGGGTTAAAGATGATGCGAGTTTTTTCAGATAAGTTTAATCAAATTAGTATGAAAGTTTTTCCAAATAAAAATCATTGCGAAATAATTTCTAAAAATAGTGATATTGGAGAAGGAGAGTATGTGTTTAAATCAAAAATAAAAGGAGAGAGTGTTAATTTAAATTTTAATCATAAATATTTGAGTGACCCACTGGCTTCTATACAAGGGGAGAGTTTGGTAATACAACTAAACGGTGCTGGTAAGGCAGCTATTCTCAAGTCATCTAATGATCCAAGCTTCACATATCTTGTGATGCCTAATAAATAATTTAAAAATGTTAAACAATATAGCTCTTTTTTTAGATAAATATAAAGAGCAATTAAATCTCGGGGTAGAAGGGAAGGTAAAAGTTTCAAATTTAATTAAAAATATCTGTGGATTTGAACCAAAGAATATAAAGATAGATGAATCAAAGGGGGTGATAAAGTTCGATGCAAGTCCAATAGAAAGAAGTGTTTTCCTTGAAAGACAATCAAAGATTAAAATCGAATTGGAAACAATGTTAAAAACCAAAATCAGTAGAATTGGTTAAATATTTACTTCAAATTTAGAATAAATCTCAAGTTTGTTTGTTGAATTCTCGAAGTAAACAACCACTTTGATGTTATTTGTTTTTTTAATATTTAAAACATCCTCTGGTACAAAAGAGAAAACAAAAGGTTTTTTATTGAAGGATCCTAGAAATTTATTATTTATAAACACATCAGCTTTATTTGGTATTAAATCTTTTGGGAGAGATAGAACTACAGGGATTTGAGTATTTTTTGAGTAGGAATTATTTTTATAAGGAGAAATTATTTCACCAGAAATTTCGTTAGAGTTATTTTGATTGGAGTTTACTGATTGATCCAGATTTGTTGTATTTTCTGAGTTACCAAACCATTCTTGTACGCCTTTTTCCCAAAGTATAAACTGAGGATCTCTTCTGGGGTTACTTGGCACTGGACCTAAAGGATCATCTTTGTTTACTGAAAACAAAATCGAATGTTCACCTGCTTTTTGCCAATCACCAATAATTATTGGTTTAGTGTCTTTACTGGCTGGTGTGTATTGATTAAAGGCTTCCTCAGGATATTTTTTAAGAACCTCTTGCATAAACTCATTCCACATTGGAGCAACTATAAATCCAGCTACCTGTTTCTCCATAGAGGAGTTGTCGTTGTTTCCTGCCCATGCCCCAACTACAACCTTTGGTGTATATCCAAGTATCCATGCGTCACGATAGTCGTTTGTAGTACCTGTTTTTACCGCGACAGAGCGACCTGGAAAGTTAAGTGGTGAATTTGCACCATATGAAGGTGTTCTGGCTACATTATCTGAAAGTATGCTATTAATTTTATTTGCGGTTTCTTCAGGAAGAATCCTTTTTAATTCAGGTTTACTTTCCTTTAGAACTTTTCCACTTTTATCCTCAATTTTTAGTATTGAAACTAAGTCAGTTTTTTCTCCTCCTGTAGCAAAGGTCCCGTATGCACCAACAAGATCTGTCATCTTAACTTCACCACCTCCAAGTACGAGAGATAATCCATATCTAGACGGATCAGTAAGTGTTGTTATTCCAAGTGATTTTGCTAATTCAATTGCATTGTTCATCCCAACCAAATAAAGCATTTTTACTGCTGGAATGTTGATTGATTGAGCCAGTGCACTACGCAAACTTATTGGTCCACGAAACTTACCATCGTAGTTTTCTGGGGAATAACATGAATCAGGGTTTGTATCACAAGAGGTTGAGAATTCTGTTGGAACATCGAACACAACTGTTTCTGGTTCGTAGCCACGATTAAATGCTGCAGCATAAACAATTGGTTTAAATGTAGAACCAGGTTGTCTCAGAGCTGTTACAACATTGTAATTACCATCAATTTTTTTATCAAAATAATCTCTAGATCCAACCATTGTTATGATTTCACCAGTATTTGGATCAATACTCAAAATTGCAGCATTAGAAGCTTTGTATTTTTGTTCGTTTATCGGTGCCCATTTCTTTACTATTTCCTCAGCTTTTTGTTGTAATTCATAATCCAAAGAAGTTATAACTTTAAGACCACCTTCCTCGATCGTATCTTCGCCAAAAGCTTCCGCTAATTGCTCACGAACCTCCATTACAAAATGAGGCGCTTTGATACTTGAGTTTTCTTGTGTTGAGAATACAACAACCTTAGATTTTGATTCCTCGTATTGCTTTTCATCAATAAAACCGTTTTTTAACATTTGTTTTAAAACTAGGTTTTTTCTTGCATCAAGCTCCTTTCGGTGGCTTCCAAATGGTGAATAGTAAGTAGGGGCTTGGGGAAGTGCTGCTATGTATGCAGATTCAGCCAAATCCAAATCTTTGGCATCTTTACTAAAGAAAACCCTAGAGGCTTCTTCTACACCATAAACACTACCACCATATGGTGAGGTGTTGAGATAAAGAGTTAGAATATCCTCTTTGCTCATTATTTTCTCAAGTTTTAAAGCTAAAACCCATTCCTTAACCTTTCTAGTGATTGTCTTCTCTCTGGTAAGAAGAGCATTCTTTATAACCTGTTGAGTAATGGTTGATCCACCTTGGCTATATCCTAGATTAAGTATGTTGGCAAAAACCGCTCTTATAATTGAAGTAATTTGTATACCATTATGAGAATAGAAATTTTCATCCTCTATAGCTACCGCTGCTTGTCTTAAAAAAGGAGACATTTCCTCTGCTGGTACGATAGTCCTACGGAAATTTCTATGTAGATCAAAAAGAACTACCTTACCTGTTCTGTCATATATTTTTGTTGATTCTGTAACTTGTAGATTGTCTGCAGAGTCTAGAGGAGGAATTTCCAGAGTCATCGCCCAAAGCGCTATGGCACCAAAAATTATCAAAATACTCCCAATTACATAGGGTAAATTGTTCTTTAAGATTGAATAAGTATGGTGCAGAACCTTTTTTAGTTTCAAATATTTCATAAGACTATGTTTTTACAATATTAGCACAAAATGGTAAAGTCATTACCATGAAAAAAGAGGAAATTATTGATGAGCTTCTCACTAGGGGGATTGGGGAATTTATAGACCCAGACGGTGAGTTCAGAAAAAAACTATTAAATAATCCTGAAAAGGTGGTTATTAAATTTGGAGTAGATCCAACTAGACCGGATATTCACCTTGGACATGCGGTTGTTTTCCGTGCATTAAGAAAATTTCAAGATCTTGGGTGTAAAGTTGTTTTTTTGGTAGGAGATTATACAGCTCAAATTGGTGATCCTACAGGTAAAAGTAAGGTTAGACCAGAAATAGAACAAGAGGAAGTTGAAAATAATGTAAAAACATACCTAGACCAAGTTGGAAAGATTTTAGATACAAAATCCAACGAAAGGTTTTCATGGATTAGGAATTCTGATTGGTTCACTGCAATCACGGACATTTTTTTACCAAAAGGAACAGCAGTTAATGCACCAATCAAAAATATTAAAGGCGAGACTGTTGTTGTTGAGGGGGTCGATGCAAATACTGCTATAGGGAAAGCTCACATTTTTAGTACAACACGAATGCAGATAGGGTTGGGTATGGAAGAATTTCAAATAATTACTTTAAGAAGTTTTTTGTGGACGCTTAAACATATAACCTTTTCAAGGTTAATCGAGAGAGATATGTTTCAAGAAAGAATAAAAAATAATAAGGAGTTATATATGCACGAGATGTTGTATCCGGTTTTACAAGGAATAGATTCTTTTGCGATTAAAAATATATATAAATCATGTGATTTAGAAGTAGGTGGAACTGATCAAACATTTAACATGCTGATGGGTAGAGATGTAATGAAAATGAACGACCAAAAACCACCACAAGCTGTTTTGTCCATGAATCTTCTTGTGGGTACAGATGGAAAAGAAAAAATGAGTAAAAGCCTTGATAATTACATAGCGATTACAGATGAACCAAATAACATGTTTGGAAAAGTAATGTCTATACCAGACTCTGCTATTGTTCAATATTTTGAGTTATGCACATACTCACCATTATCTGATATTGAAGAAATAAAAGAAAAATTAAATGATGGTAAAACAAATCCTAGAGATTTGAAAATTCGTTTAGCTAAGGAAATTGTGGCTATTTATCATGGTGAAAATGCAGCCACCGAGGCTGAAAAGTCTTTCGTAAATACTTTTAGTAAAAAAGAAATACCATCTGATATAAAACAGGTTAATGTCGAAAAAGGTTCAGAGGTAAGAGCCTCTGTGCTTGGGGCGGGTATTGTTTCATCAAAATCTGAGTATGCTAGGCTAGTTGAACAAGGGGCGGTAAGTAATTTAACTATTGATAAAAAGATTGAGGATCTCCAAGAAAAAATAGAGGAAGAAGGGGTGTATAGAGTTGGTAAAAAACATTTTATAAAGTTTATTCCAAAGTAAAATAAAAACCGCTCACTTGAGCGGTTTTTATTTTAATAATCTGTTCTATCGTCGAAATCTTCAATATCTAAATCATCCTCATCTTCTTCCTCTTCATCTACATAAACACCGTCTTCTATCTCTACAGGATCAACAACAGCTACTTCACCCAAATCCTCATCATCAATATTTAATGGAGCATCCGCGTCTTTATGCTCGTCCTCATCTTTTAGTTCATCACCATCCATGGAAAATTAAATCAATTATTTTTAATTGTGATATTTGTAACATAGTCAAAAAAAATTGCAACTTTTGAAAAAAAAGTGTGGGGATAATTAGCTATCTAACTGGATTACAAGCGAAATATGTTAGACCACAAGCGATGGCATCATATTCATCATCATGCTTAATAGTCTTTAATTCATCTAGCTTAATTAAAATAGGGATCATTTTTTGTATCTGAACTTTGTCACTTTTGCCATTTCCTGTAACAGCAGATTTGATTTGGAGTGGAGTATATTCAAACACTTTAATATCTTTTGAAGCGCAGAGAGAAATGATTGCTCCGCGTGATTCAGAAACTTGCATAGCAGTCTTGGCATTATTTTGAAAAAACAATGTTTCAATAGATAGAACTTTTGGTTTATAAGTCTCAATGATCTTTTCTATATAATCATGGATTTGTCCGAGGCGGATGGGGTGAGGATCTTTGCTCAGTGTCTTGAAACATTCAGAATGAATTAGTGTTTCTTTACCTTTAGGTTCTTTTTCCAGTATTGCAATTCCAAGTCTCTCGTACCCAGGATCTATAGCAAGGATTATCATTACTTTATTCTACATTTGTATAAACATTTTGCACTTCATCATTCTCTTCAAGTTCATTTACCAGTTTATCTAAAATATTTAAATCATCATCACTAAGTTCAAGTGTGTTTTGTGGTTGCCATTCCATACCCACCTTTGCAAATGCCCAGAGTGCGGAACCAGGGGAGGCAATTTCAAAACCATTTTTAGATAAAATATGTTTCACTTCTTGTACCGCTTTGTTTCTGTTGTTTGTTAATGCTTCAATAATGATTGCACAACCACCTGGGCCATAACTCTCGTAGACGATTGTTTCAAGGTTTTCCATTCCGCTTTCAGTCCCTTTCTTTACCGCACGTTCTATCACATCCTTTGGTACATTATCTTTCTTTGCTCCATCTATAGCGTTTTGAAGTCCGGCAGACAACATGTTTCCATTAGACTTTTTTGACTCTACGCTGATGAGGCGAGCGTGCTTAGAATACACCTTACTTTTCTGTGCATCGGTTTTGCCCTTCTGCCTCTTTATTTGTGACCATTTGTTATGACCGGACATGGGTTTAGAGTAATGAATTAAATCAAATCAATCAAGTCGAGGAACGTGTTTACATTTATAATTTATGTGGTAATATCTGCGACAGATGAATGCTTTAACCGTAGAACAAAACACAGAGCTAAAAACCTTGATTGATGCCTGGGCCACAAGAAAAGGAATCCTGAAACCAGGAGAAATTCTGGTGGTAGATATTGGGGTTGTTAAATGTCCTGTCGTTGAATTGAGGGATACTGGAAAAGTTGATTCAACTATTCCGGTAACTGACCCAATGTTTAAACCTGGTGAAACAGCAGTTACTGATATCCAACACTTATCACCATACGAGTTTTCTGAGGGTAATGTTGCCAGTATCCATCTAATCAGTGATTCTGGAGTAGTTACTATGGGCCAATTACTTAGGTTATCAGAGGAAGAAATTGGTCGTCTAGATCAGATGGGGCCAAAAAGAGTCAGTTCAATCAAGGAATACATCAGACTCTTTGGTTTTGGTTTTGGAACAAGATTGCCTATATCTGATAAAGAGCGGGAGGTGATTCTAGATCAGGAGCGTTTCTTTTTGTGGGGTGTCTTTGATGCACAAAGAGAAGTCGATGATGTATTGAAAAAATACAAAATTGAAAACGTTTTTGATCTCCGTTGTTTAACCAGATCTACCGCACAATTGTTTGTGGACGATCTTAATAAAATGGGTGATAAAAAACGGTTCGAGTTTAAAATTTACGGCAGGTGGTATTCAAAAATCGATTTGGAAGGACTAGAGCTCTACATGAAAAGTCTCGATCTCACTTTTGCACAATAGTGTGAGTGAGAATTTTATTTAATCGGTGGATCGATATCTAAATGCTTATATCCTTTATTAGTTAAGATGCGTCCGCGGGGAGTACGTTCGATAAATCCGATCTGGATGAGGTAGGGCTCGTTAAATTCCTCGATAGTCGATGGTTCCTCTGCTAGAGACATAGCGAGAGTAGAGAGACCAACAGGACCACCATTGTACTTGTCTACAAGAGTCTTGAGTATTGCTTGGTCACTTTGTGTAAGTCCCGCACCATCAATACCAAGGAGTTCCAGAGTTTTGTCTGCAATAGCTTTAGATAAATCAGTTTTATTGATTTGTGCATAGTCACGACAACGCTTGAGTAGGTAGTTTGCTGTACGGGGAGTTGATCTGCTTCTCTTGGCTATCTCATGAGATGCCTCTTTGTCTAAATTCACATTGAGGATCTTGGCGGATCTATGAATGATAGTTGCTATATCAGAATCTGAATAGAATTCTAGGCGGAAAACTCCACCAGAAAATCTAGATCGCAGAGGAGAAGAAATCATAGCGATGCGTGTGGTAGCGGCAATCAAGGTAAATGGTGGTAAGTCGAGTTGCACAGTACGTGCAGAGGGTCCCTTACCGATAATGATGTCGAGCACACCTGACTCCATGGCAGGATATAGCACTTCCTCGATGGCTTTGTTCAATCTGTGTATTTCATCTATAAACAAAATATCTCCCGCGCCGAGGTTTGTAAGTATTGAGGCCAAGTCTCCAACTTTTTCTATAGCTGGACCTGAAGTCACTTTCATTTGTACACCAAGTTCCTTGGCGATGAGGTGGGCGAGAGTTGTCTTACCGAGGCCTGGTGGACCGTAGAATAGAATATGCTCTGGAGGATGCTTTCTCTCACGTGCAGCACCGAGGAGAATGGAAAGATTGTCTTTGATTTGTTTTTGACCGATATAATCTTCCCAGACATCAGGACGCAAAGTTTGGTCGAGGAAAACGTCATCTGGAACTGATTTTTCTGTAGTTTCTTCGTTGCTTGACATAAAAATTAATATATGCTAGGATATACGTAGACGCTTAACACAAGCGCCTTTTTGTTTCTCCACATAATTTGATTATAGCATGGTAGAGACTAGCTTATCCGCTTCAAAAATCTCTAAACAATAACCCTTACGGGCTACTGGTGCTTTTGGTAAAGGACGTCCTGGTTCCCTCAAAACGATACTGGGACTATCCTTAACTGCGCGCTTAACTTTCGATCTCGTTTCGAAAGCATTGTTTAGAGATTTCTGGTGCGGATTTTCTATTTGTATACCATTTCAACGATCTTAATACCGTCCATATTACTTATGTATTACAGTAGAGCAACAAAGTAATCCACAGTTTTTGGTTTAACCATCTTTTAATTTTATTGTAAACAAAGCATTGACGCTCGTATCAAAATATTTGTAAGTAAATCTATAAAATCATTCATCTGGTATAATTTTTCTATGAAATTTTCACCAAACCCTAACTTTAAGCAAGAGCTTTATGAAACTGTTAGACAAAAACTTAATAAAGCGGCTGGGAACCCTATTTCAGAATCTCGCCTAAAGGATTTAAATGATGAAGCAACAAGACTTGGTGGGAGGTCTGATAAAGAAGCTTGGGATAGGGAAGAACAAATCCAAAATGAAATTTTAGAATCTAGTGTGGTGTCAGATAATTTAATTGAGTTCAGAGAAGTATTGAGACAAGTTGCAGAAATGTGTGGTCAAGATGAAGAATTTGTTACGGATCTATTGGCTCACGAGAATGCTCACGGAAATGTAGCAGAAGCAACTGGTCACGATTGGGTTGGGTACGTTGCTGTATTTATAAAAGATGAAATTGGTAGGTTGGTGAGTGTACAACCAGCACATTTTTTAAAATCTAATAGAAAGTGGGGAAAAATTGAAACAATCTTAAAAAGGATTATGGTAACTGATGCTCCTAGGATTTACGATAATGCACTATCTCCAGGGGATGAAGAAGATTTAAAAAGAGATAGAGCTGCTATTTTTGAAATGGAAAGGTTTGATAAGGAAAAGATAACTAGGATTAAAAAAGAATTAGGTATGAATGAATAATTATTTTTTAATTTAAATCAATAATACTAATCAAATATGTCATACACAATATCTGAATACGATCCTACGTGGCCAATTAAATTTGCAGAGATTAAAAAAGTTTTTAGTGAAGTCTTTGGTACAAAAGCATTAAAAATAGAACATGTAGGAAGCACTTCAATTCCAGGAATGAAAGCTAAACCACTCATCGATGTTTTAATTTTGGTTAATAGTATTGATGATTTGGAAAATGAAAAGCAGAAAGCCAGGGAACTTGGGTATGAAGTAAGGGAAAAGGTTCTGACACCGCAGTCTATCCTCTTTGAGAAAAGAATTAATGGAGTAAAAACAGAAAACATTCATGTGTTTGAAGAATCAGATAAGTCAGAACAATTCCTGGTGATGAAGGAGTATTATTTAACTCATCCTGAGATTGTTAAACAGTACGAGGATTTAAAAGAAGAATTATACAAAAAGTTTCCAGATAGTTATGAAAGCTACAGGGAAGGTAAGCAAGAGTTTCTCAAAGAAACAGAACAGTTAGCAAGAGAGTGGAAGAAAAATACAAAAAGTTAGCCCCGTCGTTCGCTTACGCTACTAGACGGGGCCTTTATTCATTGACGATAGTCTTGGGGATCCTCATCGCAGGAGCAGTAAAGCCCACCGCAATAAAGACACCTGTCTTCCTCTAACCATTCAATGTCTCGGTAGTATTTCTCCACTTCAGCCTCCCTCCATTCATTTTCTTCCTCTTCGAGCATTTGGTAGTAAGCTTCGAGGTTCCTCTGATCCTCTTCCAACTCTCGCTTATGCTCGAGTCTCTCGGCTTCCCAAATTTTGGGAGCATGCCATTTCCACCAGAGAATATCGTATGTGTTGTTGATGTACTCTCTAATCTTCTTAATCAGTTTCATTTGTATTTTCTAATTCCAACGTATATTCGGTTGGGTAGAAAATATCATCCGTTCTTACTTCAAGTTACCTTAAAGCGGGGTAGGATGAATGCCTCGGTCTGCTCTGAACTCCCGTAATAGCAGACTATTGCTCCAGACCTCTGAAGTACGCCCACTTAATCTCTAGTCTAATTATATCACACTTTATATAAAAAGCAATAGTTATAATTATCTTTATTTTAATAGTATTATCCCTAGTTCCTCAACATTATGGGCTGTATAGTCTGGATTATTGGTTTTTAATTTTTCTTCACTGGTAAAACCCCAAGTAACCGCAATACTTTTAATTCCTGTTTCCTTGGCAACATCTATTTCGTGATTACTATCTCCAACAAAAAACGTGTTTCCCAGATTTAAATTGTATTCTTTGATTATGTTTTTAACGGGTTCTAATTTATCATTTGCCTCCGTAATAATTTCACTAAAGATATTTTCCAGTCCATACTCTTTTACTTCAGGAAGCAAAGTTTCAGGAAAATCAGAACTTACAACGGTAAGAAAATAACCTTTTTCTTTGCATTTATGTATAAACTTTACTACATCAGGAAATGAGGTTGCCCTCGGACAATCTTTGTCTAATTGTAATTTCTGGAATAACTTTGACCTCTCCTCTTCGTTATAACCTTCAGACAAATATTTTTGATAAAAAAGAGCGGGTGGTTGTGTCCAATTTTTCCTGAATTCTTCCGTAGAGATTTCTCTTACTCCGTGGTTTCTAAATATATGGTTAACAATCCACATTTGGTTCGTTACCGTATCTCTTACTACTCCAGACCAATCGAAAATAATATTTTTCATAATAAAACTATAACACACTGATAAGATTCTAAATGTGTACTTAGTATATTAGCTATTTTGTAAATCCGTTGACAAGTCCACTACACGTTCAAGTTCCTCTAGGGTAGTCATACCATTTAGAATTTTGATCACACCATCTTGGCGCATATCAATAATTTTTTGTGCTTTTGCAGCAGTTTTTATTTCGCGCTCACTTGGATTTTCTTTTACCACTTTTTCTACTTCACCATCCATTAATACTCCTTCACAGACAGCTATGCGTCCCTTGTATCCAGTAAAGTTACAAACTTCACAACCTACAGCTTCGTAGATAATCTCCTTTTGCTTTGGAAGTTCTTCGGGAGTTACATCGATTAATGCATCGTCAAAGAATTTCTTTTTATTTTCTGGTATTGTAATTTGTTTTTTACATTCCTGACACAAAGTTCTAACGAGACGTTGTGCCATTGCGAGGCGTACAGCAGAAGAAATGATTTTTGAATTAACTTCTAGATCAATGAGGCGAGGGAAGGCACCTGGTGCATTGTTGGTGTGAAGTGTAGAGAATACAAGGTGACCAGTAAGAGCGGCATCTATTGCAGTAGATGCTGTTTCACTATCTCGAATTTCTCCAACCATTATCACATCTGGGTCTTGGCGAAGTGATGCACGAAGTCCTGATGCAAAGGTGTAACCTTTTTTCGGATCAACTTGAGTTTGAACTATTCCAGGCAAATGGTATTCGATAGGATCTTCAATTGTAATTATCTTTACTTCTGGAGAATGGATTTTGCGAAGCACAGCATAAAGTGTGGTGGTCTTTCCAGATCCTGTAGGTCCTGTTGTTAGTATCATTCCATTTGGACGCTTAATCTCCTCTAGAAGGATAGACATGAGTTTAGGAGGAAATCCTAGTGCTTCTAATGGAACTTGAATTGATTTTGGGTTAAGGATACGAAGTACGATCGATTCGCTATATGCTCCCGGTAGCATTGATGAACGAATTTCAATATCTGTATCATTTAGTTTTACTGTGAATCTTCCATCTTGAGCAGAGTTACGAATATTTAATTTCATTCCCGAAAGAAGCTTTATACGTGAAAGTATGAGGAAGAAAGTATCTTTATCAAATTGAAGTATATCTTGTAGCACACCATCAAGTCTGTAGCGAAGTCTCACATAAGCCTCCTCTGGTTCAATGTGTATATCTGATGCGTTTACTGCGAAGGCTCCAGCAAGAATGATTTCAAGTATTCTAGAAATACGAAAACTCTTTTTCTCTTTCAAAATATCATTAACAATATTTTCAACATCTTTTATATGCTTTACGGTGTTTATGATGTTGTTAATCTCATCATTTGAAATATCGAGTGATCCAGCCCTTGTCTCTGAAGTAAAAGTTACATCTTTATATCTATCCCAAGAACGCTCAAGGCTTTTTGTTGAGACAATAAATAAAGCTGGTATGTAACCACGGCGCTCCAGGTCTTGAACTAGTGCCATGGTGTCGGCTTTTTGCGGAGAAAGAATTGCAATTTGGATTTTTTTTCCAATCATGTTGAATACCGCAATTTTTGCTTTGCGAGCTTCATCTTCAGGTATAAGACGCAATGCATCTGTACTTATAGAAATACGAGAGAGATCCGCGTAGGGTAGACCATATCGTTCAGCAAGAATTGTCGCGAGATCTTCCTCCTCTCTTTCTTGGAAGTTTTTTAATTTTTTATCTGACTTATCGTCATCAAATAGAACTGGCATGCACTAATTATAACATCTTTTTTAATTCTTCTTCTGCAATTTTTGCATCACTCCAAGGAATTTTTGTTCCGTTTGCTTCCATTATGTATGGATCAGTGCCTTTACCGGTTATAAGTACAGCATCACCTTCTTTTGCTAGAGAAATCGCTTTAGCAATAGCTTCACGTCTATTCATGATTATTTCTACAGGTTTGTTTTTTATTGACACTTTCATTTCATCCACAATCTTTCTCGGATCTTCATCATACGGATCTTCATTGGTTAGGATTATATGATCGCAATAGTTGTCTGCAATTTTCGCCATCTCTGGTCTTTTCCAAGTGTCTCTACCGCCACCAGTATTTCCTAGAACACAAATCTTTTTCTTGGCATGGTCAAAGGCATCATATAGAGCAATCAGTGAGTCGGGTGTATGAGCGTAGTCAACAATAACCTCGAATGGTCTATCGGATTTTATTTTCTCAGCGCGACCTGCAATGTGATTGAATTCACTTATGGATTTCTTGATTATCTCTTGTTTGATGCCGATTTCCTCAGCAACTCTTATACCTGCGAGTATATTGTATGCGTTGAACTTTCCAATAAGAGGCGAGTTCCAGAGTTCTTTTTGGTATAGGAATTTAATACCAGTTTTATCTTCATGGAAAGCTTCAACATCTTTTAATGAGAATGTTACATGATTCTCAGCAGGAATTTGAAGGAAGTGTTTTGCTTCTTTGTCGTCTGCATTTACCACGATAGTTCTATTTGTTTTCTTTGAATTCAAAATTTCACTAGCGATTCCAACTTTTGCGTCACGATAATTCTCGTATGAGCCATGTCTTTCTATGTGTTCTGGAGCTAGATTAGTAAATACACAAATATTCATATCAATAAACTTATTTCTATATTGCAAATATCCTTCAGAGGTTATTTCAACTACAGCATGGGTGCAGCCAGCTTTCACTGCATCATGGATAAACTTTTGCATAAAGAAACGTCCTGGCATAGACATTTTGTACATGTTTGCCTTTGATTCATTTCCGATTTTGAAACGAATTGTATTTGATAGTGCTGTTTTGTGGCCAGCATCTTCTAGAATTTTATTTATTATTTCAACTGTTGAAGATTTGCCTTTGGTTCCTGTGACACCAATTATAAAAAGTTTACGAGAAGGGAAGCCATAGATGATAGCTCCTGTTAGAGTAAGTAAATAATGATATGCAGGTTGAAAAAACCGATAAATCTTTTTCGGAATCAATTTTTCAGTACTACGTAAGATTTTTTCCATAATTTATTGAAGTATTTTGAGGGCCTGTTTAACTTGTTCTCCTGTTGTAAGTGATTTGTCTACCTTTTTAATAGCGTCTCGAGCGTCATCTGTGGAGTAGCCGAGTGCCATGAGAGCTTCGATGGCCATGGTGCTTTCTTTTTGCTTACCGTTTCTATCTCCAGATCCTTCAGTCTTTATACCGATTTTATCTTTTAGTTCTCTTACTATCTTTTCTGCATTTTTCTTACCGATACCAGAAACCTTGGTTAAGTAGCTCGGATCTTCTCCGAATACTGCATCCTTTATAGTCTCAACTGAGGCAGTATTCAATATCCCTAGAGCAGATTTTGGTCCTATACCACTTATGGTAAGTAGGAGTTCAAAGAAATCTAACTCATCTTTGGATATAAAGCCATAGAGGTCGAGTGCGTCATCACGAACCGCAAGATATGTAAATAATGAGATATCTTCCTTGTTATGAGACAAATGCTCTAGGGTACTTGTGGTTATTGCAACCTTGTAACCAACTCCAGAAACATCCAAAATCACGTATTTGAGATCTAGATGTATTACATTGCCCCGTAGGTGGGAAATCATACAAATAATCATAGCATACTGTCTTTCTACTTGCTTTTTCCTGCACTTGGTGTTAATTTAAGCCACATGCCAATTACAAAATCAGCTAAAAAAGCACTCCGTCAAAGCGAAGTAAAGCGCGTATATAACTTACGTCGCAAGAAGAAGATGGATGATGCTGTAAAAGAAATTAAAAAACTCATAGAAGGTAAGAAGGTGGCAGAGGCTAAGAAGCTTCTCCCAAAGGCTTACCAAGCAATCGACAAGGCTACTAAGGGTAACACCATAAAGAAGAACAAAGCTTCTCGTGCCAAGTCTCAAGTATCAGCAATGATAAAGAAAGCAGAAAAATAACAAAAACTCCCCAATTGGGGAGTTTTTGTTATTAGATTGCTCCAGTCATTGAGAAATGTCTCACAATATAATACATGGCTAGTATCCATAGAGTCATATACAGAACCCTATAACTTTTATTCTTTTCCCAAGTATCTACCGCATCAGGGAAAAAGGTGTATATAAGTTGTATAAATGAATCCAGGGTAAAAAAGATTGCTGGTAAGTAAATCGGTATTTTCCAAAACCAGATTGTTAAAGCTATGTTACCTATAAGCCAGATAGGGTTACGTGATTTGAAAATATGCATAATATGTTGTATTGTAGCGCCAATGCTTCTGTCGTTCAATGGATAGGACGCAACTTTGCGGAAGTTGTAATGTAGGTTCGATTCCTACCAGAAGCACAAATGAACGCAGTGAATTGGTGCTTCTGAGGAGGTGCGGGTGTACCTCTGTGTAGGAATCGAAGCCCGATTGAGATAGATTCGAGCAAATTTTGCGAAGAATATATCCAATTGGGATACTGTTCGTGTAACGAAAGATCTCCTACCTGGAGCACAAATTAAAACCCAAAATACTCAAGAACTTTTTCGAGGATAGATTCTCGAAGCTCATCCTCCTTTATATATTGAAGTAGGTAGTTTCTAACATCCTCATGATCAACCCCTTCTATTGGAACATGTAGGAATGGCATCAGCTTCTTTTTTGATTTTATGAGTATTTGTGGGTCAGGTTTCATTAAATGCTGTTCATTTATACTAAATGACTCCAAGGTTTTGTAAGGGTAGAGAATATGATCTATTACAATACCTCTTGGTGTTAATTCAAAATCAATCTCACGAGGATTTCTGTGGGCATGCATTGATGCAACAAATGCAAATAGTAAAATCACAATAGCAAACAGTGTGTTATTTAGTATGATCGAGATTGTTGCACTAGATATGGCAATTATACCAAGTCCCCAATACCAATCATTGGATTTTTCCTGATGAAAGTATTCATGAGCTCGCCACTTGATAGATGAATTCAAATTCATGTAGAAATTATACTACATGTTTTCGTGCTTGTGACTATTTTCTTGGTGTTTATGTGAATTTGTTTTCTCTGAGAATTTTTTCAAAACAAAGATGATGTAAATTAATTCCAAAAGCCCCATTGTGTTTATGAGAAGAAGGGCGATGAACCACCAGGTTTCATTTCTTTTTGCCGCACTCCATAAAGTGTATCCTTTAAGTGCGATTACAAGAGGGAAAAGTATGAACATAATTGGAGCAAACCAAAACATTGGACCGAATGAATGCATCCCGTATCCATATGAGCCAAATGAGTTCCACATAATATTTAGATTAATGTTAATACCTATATTATAACAGAAAACCAAGGGATTGATTTTCCTGTGATTTATAGCTAATATGCTCCTTACGGAGGTGTGGCAGAGAGGTCTAATGCACTTGTCTTGAAAACAAGAGGGGATGAAAGTCTCCCGTGAGTTCGAATCTCACCGCCTCCGCCAACACGAGTTAGCTCGAGTGTCAATAGGTACTCGAGTGCTCGAGATGCGTTAAAAATAGAGAATACGAGTTATAATTTCTTCATGAAATCTATTGGCCACAAACGCTACTTATGCACAGATTGTAAGAAGGATACATGGAATGAATACTACATGCTCTATAGCAGAGTATGGAAAAAAGCTAACCCAAAAGGTAAAGGCATGTTATGTATTAGGTGTGTAGAGAATAGATTGGGAAGAAAGCTAAACAAAAAGGATTTTACAAAGTTACCAATAAACACAGTGGAGACAAAAAGAAGTTTGAAATTAAGAAACAGGCTATCAAACAAATAAGTATGAAAGTCTTATTCATTTGCAAAGGAAATTGGTTTAGAAGCCAAATGGCAGCAGCGATTTACAATAAGCTCACTCATTCGAGTGATGCTGAATCGGTAGGAACATATACAGGTGCCCCAGATGAGCCGGAAGGCCAGATTCTTTCTAATTTGTTTAATACGAGTCATTTTTTTGAAGTAATGGAAAAGCATGGTATGAACGTTAGAAATAACACCACGAGGCGTTTAGAGCCTCATATGCTTGATGAATATGAGGTTGTAGTTTCCATGGCTGAAGAACCATATATTCCTCAGTTTCTAAAGGATTCAAAGAAAGTTATTTGGTTGGATATACCAAATCCAAACTATGTAGATCAGAAAATAGCAGAAGAAACTTATGAAAAGATTTTTACCTTTGTAAAGAATCTACTTTCTAAACAAAAGCTAACTTAGGGAAGGGATCAACCGAGATAATTTCTTTTTAATTTCCTGACCTGTCTACCTTATTTCCTTTGACTCGATCTATTCCTGTAATCAAACATTGATTTAACTGCCTCCAGAGCGTAGCCGATATTTTGTATAGTTTTTGCAAAATCCTGAGGTGATTTTAATTCATGTTTTACACCACCAAGAACATACGAGCCGTCAACCAATCCATCTTCAATTATTGTTCTTAACTTATTGAAATGTAAGCTCAATCCATTTTTAAAAGTTGAATCTGCCTTATCATAAAAAAGACTCCAATCAGACTGATAGAACTCTCTACCTCTTGATAAAAGATCATCTCTTTTAGAGACAAATTCAGGATTATCTATGTCCGGCTTACTTAATTTTACATAGGAATCAAAAGCTTTTGCATCTTCATTATATTGACCAAAAGCAGTAATCATTTTTTCTACTGGATTTTCAGAATTTTCTATAGATGCAGTAGGTGCTGAACTGACTATGGTTGGTTCTGCCGAAACAGTAGCCGGTTTTTCAACAGCAACAGGTATTTGCTCCCTGGCTTTTTCTTGTTCTTTTCTAAGTGCAACAATGCTGGCTGAATCACTTGTGTCCTGTATTCCTAGTGCCTCTCTGGCTTTTTGAAGGTCTTTACTCTCTTTTTCTATCTTGCCTCCAATTTCTTCAGATACAGCACTCCAATCAACATCCATTGTTGCTTCGATTTTTGCCGGATCGCTACTTTTAGAGTTATCTGGTGCCTTATCCTGACTACCGTCAATATTTGCCATCTCTTTGTCCCAGTCCACATCCATTGTCATTTCTATTTTTTGATTCTTATCAGGGGTCCCTTCGTTCATATTTTTTTATTAACTAATATTTTTATCTGCCTCTACATCGCTGATTTGATACATTCTGTTGACTGAGAAATATTTTACCAACTTATCTGCTATGTATCCAATGAAGGCAAGGAGGAAGACATAGCCCAGGCTTTGCCATGTAAATTCAGGAGGTTGAGACGAAAATAGACCAATAAGAGTGGCACCAACTCCCATGGAAGTTACAATCGTCAAATTGCCAACTGATGTTTCGGTGCTTTTTGCCTGAATATCCGAGAATAGAGACAGAGCTGATCCAACATAATTTTTGGTCATTGCCCAGACATATTTTATGTAATCCAAAGTATCTGAAAGTGTTTCGTATTTGAATTGAAGGACATTTACCAATTTTTCTAAATCTTTATCTTTTTTAACAATATCTTCCCTGGTAGAGATATAAGTGTCCATTTGATTGATACGAGCCTCAATCAGATTTATCGTCTTGCCATAACCCTCAATCTTATCCTTAAGCTCTCCAACTTGTTTACCTTTTATTTTTCCTCTTTCTTTTACTTCTGCAATTTTTTCCCAAATGATGCGGTGAAGATTAAGATATCGATGAAGCTGAGACTTAAATTCTCTAATAAAAACTTGTTCTTCTATAAATCGTTGAAGTGTTGAAACTGCTTCTCCTTGATTATTAATTATGTATATTTGTTTTCCTCTATAAATTTCAAAGCTTGGCTGCTTTACTTCCACATGCCTCTCTTCTTTAAACAGGTTTAGAGTTGAAGAAATGTCTTCTCCCGATGCATTATCAAGAAGAATGAAATATGGATAAATTATTTTTATATTAGCAAGTTCCTTTGGCACCGGGGCACCAAGACTAAAAATATAACTTAACCCTGGTGAGAGTTTCTTTTCATAGTATGATGTAACGTCCTCAATTAGTTCTTCGATACTCTTCTTGCCTTTAATGTTGATAACTATGAGACCGTCCTCAAATATATTAGTCTCGATACCGTTATTGGCAGAAAAAACAATTTTATCCAAGTCTCCTGATATCCAATCTATATCTTGGATATCAAGTGATTTTTGTAGTTCTTTTAACTTATTCTTATCTAGTTGCAATGATGACGATCCGTCTTTACAAAACTCGTAAATTTCAGAGAGGTGAAGTGTTGTTCTTTGAAACCAGCCTCCAATGGATACTTGTTCGATTTTCATAATGAATATTATAGCAAAGGACACCTATAATTACATTCTATTCAGAAGTATTCTTTAGTCTTTTGATTTCTTCCTCAATATCGAGGTTTGGATTTTTACATGCTTCCTCAACTAATTGAGCAATTCTATCTGTATAACTCGTTTTCTTTCCATCAGTTCCTTCAGCATCAATTCCTTTTCTTGGGGCTTCATATTTTAAATTATGCTCTGCTAGTACCTTTTGAGTAATTTCTACTCCAACATCTACATCAGCCGATTCGTTACCATGAAGAACGATATTGTCATAACTAAACAAAGCTCTTGAACCAGTAACAGGGAATTTAACTTGTCCTCTATACCCACCATCACTAAGTCTTTTTACGATCTCGTGACGTATTTCAGGGGTAAACTCTATGAGAACCTGATCTTTATTAATTGTTAGATAAGCTTTATAAGTTTCTTTCCTCTCTCGTTTTTCATATTTGATTTTATAGTGATCCCAGGTACCTGGAACATATTCAACACCTTCTACCGCTCTAACTTTAGATTCGGCATCTTCTTTGAATTGTCTTATAGCTGCTTCATTATTATGAAATATCTCCATTAATTCTTTATGGTCCCCGAAAGCCGCTACTACTCTTACGCGTCTAAATTCTGGTCTAGCCGTTAACGCATCGTAGGCAGATGTTTGCCCCAATTGTTTTCCTTGCTTTTTTGCTTTCTCTACTAGCCACAGAGCGAAATCCTCTACACTCATTGATTCAATATCTTCCAATTTTTCAGGAGAAACTTCTTTATTTCAGGTTGAATATTCAACTCCCTTTGCACTCTAGAGAGCCTAGCTGAATCATCGGCCTGTCTTAGATTTATATTTTCGTCAGTTATTTCTTTTTCAGTTTCTTTGCGCCTAAGTTCATCCAGAATTCGTTTTTTATTTTCCATTTCAGTTTTGGTTTTTTCTGGATCAACATACACAGGAATTGTCCAGAGCTCCTCTATGATCTCCGCTGGTAAACCTTCGTATTGTGGAGGTAAACGTAAATTAACAACTTCGCTTTTCTCGGATTGAGAATGGACTTTTTCTTCCACTGCTTGCCTCATACCTGAAGGAAGTCCATCCAGTATAGAATCGACAGATTCTCCGGATTTTATACGATTAGCATACTCTTCAATTTTTAATTCTCCGGCCGTTTTAACTTCTTTTTCCATGGTCTAATATTAGCAGTTATCGGCCTTCATTGAAATCTGATCTATTATTCTAGATACTATGAAAGTTTAATAATCTTATTACTTAAAACTATTCTACTCTTCAAGCATCCCAGGAGTTCTCTCTTTTCTAAATATCTACTTCTTCTCTCAAAAAAACTTTATATAATTCTGTATATTAATCTCATTAGATATAAATCTATGTAGATGCTATTATCTTAATTTATGAAATACCTGGGTATAGATTATGGGTCAAAGAGAATTGGGGTTGCTATGTCTGATGATGGAGGGAACATGGCCTTTCCGAAGGCTGTTATACCAAACAACAGACATTTAATGGTTGAGTTATCAAACTTGATTAAGAATCATAAAATAGAAAAGGTTATTGTTGGTGAGTCAAAAGATTTTAATATGGAGGATAATCCAATATTTAAAGATGCAAGATTTTTTGCTTCTGAGCTCGCGAGAGAGACTGGTGTGAGTGTCGAATTTGAGCCAGAATACCTAACTTCACATCAAGCAGGGAGAACAAACTTTGAATTATCCGGAGGAAACGCAATGCTTGATGCTTCAGCTGCGGCAATAATACTCCAAAGCTTCTTGGACAAAGTCCGCTCGCAAAGTAATTAAGTCGAGTACGCAAATTTTTTACTAAAAATTCACTCAGTCCTCGTGCCGTCGCACTGTGGAGCCTCTTTTAATCACTTTACTCGCTTAGATGTTTGTGTAATATTGTCTCCATGATAAATTATGATGAATTTTCAAAAGTAGAGATGACTGTAGGAAAGATTATCTCTGCTGTACCTGTAGAGGGAAGTGAGAAACTCC